>AQSC01000058.1 GCA_000402775.1 Euryarchaeota archaeon SCGC AAA252-I15
GATACTGTCGCCCCCGTTACGCCATCCACTAATCCACCATACTTTCTAAGCTTAAGTTGCTCACCCTTTTTCCCCTTAAACTGTCGCATAAACCAGGCTGACTCCTCACCCACCCGGACCTCCTCAATGCGGGCTCCAAGGCCGGGAGTCTCCTGCTGGTAGAGCACTCTAACACCCTGAACTACACCATCAGGGGAAACCCCTACAAGCAGTTCAATATTGCTTGAGTAACCGTCAGACTCCACCTTAAAAACGTAACCCCTTGTTTTTCCACCACTCAACCCAACCCAATAAGTTTGGCCTTTCACCGACTTCTCAGAAAAACCGTCAACTCCGGGCAAAACCAGTTCCAAAGAGCTCTTTAACTGTTCATCCTTAATCATTTCTATCCGGGGTTTAGTGGCGAGATAAACGTATCCCAAGACACTTCCACACAGTCCCGCAACAAATGCCAAAACCAGCCCATAGTAAATTAATTTTATTGAATTCACGTCCCAAACCTCCTAGGCCTAGTGTGCCTGTCGATTAATGGAGTGACAGCATTCATAATAAGGATTGCAAACGATACTCCTTCAGGGGCTCCGCCCCAAAAGCGGATTACCATCGTAATCAGCCCGCAACCCATCGCAAAGACCATTCTACCCTTCTTAGTAGTTGGTGAGGTTACATAATCCGTCGCCATGAAAAAAGCCCCGATAATGACACCTCCGGCCAGAATGTGAAAAAACGGATTCTCCCCGAAAACCAAACTAAAAACGAAAACAGTACCAATAAAGCCTGCGGGAATGCGCCAGTCAATAATCCCCTTGAGAATGAGAAATAAACCCCCAACTAGAAGGAGAAACGCTGAAGTCTCGCCGAGGGACCCACCAACAGACCCGTAAAAAAGCCCCTTATAAATCGAAATCGAGGATGCGGAAAGCTCCCCGAAAATGCTTGAAGTTTTCAGGACACTCAAAGAAGTTGCAGCCGAAACCGCATCAACACCCTTAACAATACTTAAAGGAGTCGCACCGGTTACAGCATCAGTAACACCCATCCACGCAGGAGACCCGACCTTTAAAACACTCGGCCATGAAGTCATAACCTGCGGCCAACTCGCCAACAAAAAAGCCCTCCCCACCAAAGCGGGATTGAAAATGTTGGCGCCAAGACCCCCGAAAGCCTGCTTTGCAATGGCAATAGCAATAAACGCCCCAACAATTGGAACCCAGTAAGGGGCGTGAGGCGGAAGAACAAGAGCGAGTAATAGTCCCGTGAGAAGCGCGCTCCCATCTTTTAATGAGACTTTCCGCCCCATAATCTTATTGCAAGCGTATTCGAAAAAAACCGCCGATCCACAAGAAAGTAAAATAACGTCCAAGGCCTTAAGCCCGAAAAAATATGCTCCGGCAACTGCCGCCGGGAGAAGAGCGAGAATCACAGTGAACATAATCTTGCTTGTCGTGTTCCCGTCGAAGACGTGAGGTGAAACCCGGACGCTGAATTGTCCGCTCATTTCCTCCCCGCCTCCATGACCTTGGCTTTACCGTATTTCAATCGTTGCACTAGAAACCGTTTTGCCGGGCAGATGAATCCGCAGGCGCCGCACTCCATACAATCCAGAATTCCCCACTCCTTCGCTCGCGAAAATTTTCCGGCTTCGACGAGACTTGCCAGGTAGAATGGGACGAGCGTGTACGGGCAGACTTCCAGGCATTTTCCGCACCGAATGCACGGGCTTTCCTCCGGGTCTTGGAAAGTCCCTCTTGAAAATACTGTGACTCCGTTGTTGCCTTTTATTATCGACGCCTCATCAGTCGGCTGGGCTATCCCCATCATGGGGCCGCCTACGAAAAGACGTTCGGGAGTGCCTTTATATCCCCCACAATATGCTATGATATCTTTCATTCGCGTCCCAATCTTTACGCGAAGGTTTTTCGGTTCTGTTACTCCAGAGCCTGTGCAAGTAAGAGATCGTTCGATCAAGGGTTTGCCGGAGGCGACTGCTTCGTGGACTGCTGCGAGTGTGCCAACATTTTCCACTACTACCCCTGAATCGAGGGGTAGCTTTCCTGTGGGAATCTCCCGCCCCGTCAAGACTTTCACCAGGATTTTCTCAGCCCCCTGCGGATACTTGACGGGCAATGAAACTACTTTTATGAACGGGTCTTCGACTGCTTCAGATAAGGCTTTTATTCCGTCGGGCTTGTTTTCCTCAATCCCTACAACTGCTTTTTCAACTCCTAAAGCCTTCATGAGAATTTTCATCCCTGAAAAAATTTTCTCTGATTCTTCGACGAGTAGTCGGTGGTCGCAGGTTAGATACGGCTCGCATTCAGCACCATTTACTACGAGAGTGTCGATTGATGCATTTTCTGGCGGGCAAAGCTTCACGTGGGTTGGAAACATGGCCCCCCCCATGCCAACAATCCCGGCCTCACGGACGAGTTCAATTATTTTTTCCTGCGAAAGTTTATCAAAATTCTTTCTCGGTTTAACAGACTTGTGGAGCTTGTCTTGGCCGTCTGATTGAATGACGATTGCGGGAGACAATAACCCTGACGGGTGTGGTTTTGGTAAAACATCCACCACCACCCCAGAGACTGAAGAGTGTACTGGCGCAGAAACGAAGGCTTCGCTTTCACCAACTTTCTGGCCGGCGAAGACTTTATCGCCTTTTTCGACTGTTTGCGTGCAGGGTGCGCCAATGTGCTGGCTTAAGAAGATGTGGACTATTTCGGGAGACGGCATCGATTCAAAGGGTTTGGAACAAGATATCTCCTTTTGATATTTTGGGTGGACTCCACCATAGAATGCCATAACAACTAAGAATAGTGCTCTAGATTATTTAAGTGTTTTAAATCAATTCCAATTCGAAATATTTAAAGTATATTGACTATTACTTACTTTTAACCGAGAGGTAGGGTATGTTCAAGGTTTTGGAGGCACGGGATCTGGCTGACGGGATAAAGTTCATCGAAATTCACGCCCCCGAAGTTGCCGGTGCTGCAAACGCAGGCCAATTTGTTATACTTAGGATTGATGAATTTGGAGAGCGGTTTCCGCTTACGATATACGACTTTGACCGGAAGGCGGGGAGCGTTTCCATGGTTTTTCTTGAGGTGGGGACTTCGACAAGGAAGTTGGGCAGCCTTAAGGCTGGCGACTCCATCCTGGATTTTCTAGGGCCCTTGGGTCATCCTTTCAATGTGAAAGAGTATGGGAAAGTCGCCTGCGTTGGCGGGGGGGTCGGAACTCCCGCAATACACTCAATCGCCAAGGAGCTTAAGGCTTCTGGCAATCATGTGACGTCAATCATTGGAGCCCGCACCAAAGACCTTCTCATACTCGAAGAGGAGATGAAGGCTGTGTCCGACGAGCTTATTGCCGCCACAGACGACGGAAGCTACGGGGTGAAAGGCTTTGTTACGACCGTCCTTGGAGGCATGCTTGATGAACTCGACCTTGTTGTTGCTGTGGGTCCGCTTCCCATGATGAAGGCGGTCGCAAATTTAACTAGGGGGAGAGTAAAGACTATCGTCTCGTTAAATCCCATCATGGTTGACGGGACTGGAATGTGCGGGGGCTGCCGGGTAACCGTCGCAGGCAAGACAAAGTTCACGTGCGTTGACGGCCCAGACTTCGATGCCCATGAAGTCGATTTCGACGAGCTTATGGAAAGAAATAGAACTTATCTCAGCGAAGAGGAGGAATCCCATACCTGCAGGATTGGGTTAGACGATGCCTAAAATCCCGATGTCAGAGCAGGATCCTCGCAAGCGCGCGAAAAACTTCAGTGAAGTCGCATTAGGTTACATTGAGGGTGAAGCGAGACTTGAAGCCGCCCGCTGCATTAAATGCGGGAAATGCGTGCCGGGATGCCCTGTTGGAATTGACATCCCGAAATTCATTTCAGAGATTGTTGAAGGCAATTTTGATGAAGCTTGCGCGACGCTTAAGGCTGACAACTGTCTTCCCGCAGTATGCGGGCGAGTCTGCCCGCAGGAGACTCAATGCGAGCAGTTGTGCGTGCTAGGGATAAAAGACGAACCTGTAGCAATCGGACGGCTAGAGCGTTTCGCGGCGGGATTTGCCACGGGGGAAGTCAGCAAGACTGAGCCTAACGGTAAGAAAGTCGCAATAGTAGGCTCCGGCCCGGCGGGACTTACGTGCGCTGGAGAGCTTGCAAGCCGAGGATACTCTGTCACAGTCTTCGAAGCCTTGCACAAGCCTGGCGGAGTGCTAGTATACGGCATCCCAGAGTTCAGGCTCCCAAAAAAAATCGTCGATGAGGAAGTCGGCTATCTTAAAAAACTCGGAGTCGAAATCAAAACCAACATGCTCGCAGGAAGGACGATCGCATTGTCGGAGTTGACTGCCCACTTTGACGCCGTCTTTATCGGAGTTGGCGCGGGCCTTCCGAGTTTCTTGAACATCCCCGGTGAAAACCTTTTGGGCGTATACAGTGCCAATGAATTTCTGATCCGCGTGAACCTTATGAAGGCGTACGATTTCCCAAAGTATGACACACCCGTAAAAGTCGGGAAGAAAGTAGCGGTCGTGGGTGCCGGAAACGTCGCCATGGACTCGGCGAGATGTGCATTACGCCTCGGCGCCGAAAAAGTCTGCATCGCATACCGTAGGAGCGAGCAGGAGATGCCGGCGCGGACTGAGGAAGTCGAACACGCGAAAGATGAGGGAATAGAATTTAAGTTGCTCACCAACCCGATTGAAATACTCGGAAATGAAGAAGGGAATGTCTCGGGGATGAAGTGCATTAAGATGGAGTTGGGCGAGCCTGACGATTCAGGAAGGCGAAGACCAATACCAATCCCTGGCTCCGAGTTCACAATCGACGTTGACGAAGTCATAGTAGCAATCGGACAGAGCCCCAACCCCCTGCTCCATGCGACAACACCGGAGCTTGAAGTCGACTCACGAGGACGGGTCAAAGTAGATGAAAACCTCATGACGAGTATTCCCCGCGTCTTCGCCGGCGGCGACATCGTCTCGGGAGCGGCGACCGTGATATCAGCCATGGGACAGGGGAAAAATGCGGCGGCAAACATTGACAAACACCTGTGTGGCTGAAGTTACTTGCAAAGTCATCGCGGTGTGAAACACAGATTATTATAAGCTTCAACGTAATTTCTAACTGATGCCCGTACCTACCCGCTTAGCTGAACTAATTGAACGATTCGAACGGAACAAAAAATTTTATACGAGCCCTGCCTACAATGAAACCCAGCTCCGCGAGGAATTCGTAAACCCATTCTTCGAGGCCCTCGGGTGGGATGTGAGAAACATTGAGGGGCGGGCTGAAGCCTACAAGGACGTCATCCACGAGGACGCCATCAGGATCGGGCAGACCATCAAGGCCCCGGACTATTCCTTCCGAGTTGGCGGGCAACGCAAGTTTTTCGTGGAAACAAAAAAGCCGTCAGTCAACATTAAGGCGGATGTGAACCCCGCATACCAGATTCGAAGATATTCGTGGAGTGCGAAACTGCCCTTGGCCATATTAACGGATTTCGAGGAATTCGCAGTTTATGACTGCCGGAAAAAACCACTGCCTACCGATAATGCAAGCGTGGGCAGGGTGCTTTACTTAAGCTATGATGAATACGAGAAGAGATGGGGTGAGATAGAAAACATATTCTCCAAACAAGCCATCCTCCAAGGATTGTTCGACCAGTACTCCGAATCAACTAAGGCTAAGAAAGGCACTTCCGAAGTGGACGATGAGTTCCTTAAGGAAATCGAATTGTGGAGGGACGAGCTAGCGAGGAACATCGCATTGAGGAACCCGAAGTACTCGGTCCGCGAAATCAACTACGCAATCCAAAAGACCGTAGACAGGATAATATTCCTCCGAATATGCGAGGACCGGGGGATAGAGCCTTACGGACAACTCCGAGAGATATCCAAAAATGAGGGCGTATACAAGCACCTGTTGAAGCTTTTCGAGAAAGCCGACGAGAAATACGATTCCGGCTTATTCTACTTCAAGGAGGAGAAAGGCAGGACCGCCTTCCCCGACTACGTGTGCCCAAATCTTAAGATTGACGACAAGGTTTTCAAGGACATCATCAAGAACCTGTATTTCCCGGACTGCCCGTACGAGTTCTCGGTCATCGGGGCGGACATCCTCGGAAACGTCTACGAGCAGTTCCTCGGGAAAGTCATTCGGCTGACTGAAGGCCACAGGGCGAAGGTCGAGGAGAAGCCGGAAGTCAAAAAGGCGGGCGGAGTCTACTACACGCCAAAATACATAGTAGACTACATCGTCGAAAACACGGTGGGCAAACTCATCGATGGCAAAACCCCGAAACAGGTTGAGGGCCTGAAAGTCCTCGACCCCGCCTGCGGCTCAGGCTCATTTCTTATTGGAGCCTACCAGAGACTCCTAGACTACCACCGCGACTGGTACGTCAGCCGCGGCCCCGCCAAACACAAGGACGTAATCTACCAGGGTGCGGGCGGCTTATGGTTTCTGACCTTGAAGGAGAAGAAGCGGATACTGCTCAACAACATCTACGGCGTCGACATCGACGAGCAGGCCGTTGAAGTTGCGAAACTAAACCTGCTCCTAAAAGTTTTGGAGGACGAGCACCGGGAGCCGCAGAAGAGGCTGGGAGGCAGAGTGCTCCCCGATTTGGACCAGAACATAAAATGCGGGAACAGCCTCATCGGGCCGGACTACTACACCGGACAAACCAAAATCTACACCGAAGAAGAAACACTCCACATAAACGTTTTCGACTGGAACAAAGAATTCCCCCACAAATTCGACGCAATAATCGGGAACCCACCGTATGTACGCCAGGAGATGCTGGGTGAATTCAAGCCCTATTTTGAGAGTCATTATGAAGCCTATCATGGGGTGGCGGACTTGTACGTGTATTTCATCGAGAAAGGTGTCTCGCTTCTCGCCGATGGGGGGATTTACGGTATCATCGTCGCCAACAAGTGGATGCGGGCGAATTATGGGAGGCCTCTTCGGGCGTGGATGAAAAACAGGTGTATTGAGGAGATAACCGATTTTGGAGACCTCCCAGTTTTTAAGAAGGCGACGACGTATCCCTGCATCCTCTGCGTCCGGGAAGGGAAGCCGAAGCGGAATTTCCACACCACAAGGGTAGAGTCTCTCGACTTTCAGAGTCTCTCAGTTTACGTGAAGAAACACCACTACAAAGTCAATCAAGTTTCGCTTGATGACGGCGGCTGGAGCCTCGCCGACGAGGCTTCCGAGAAGCTGCTGAAAAAACTCAAAGACAAAGGTGTACCACTCAAAGAATACGTTAACGCAAAAATCTATAGAGGAGTACTAACCGGCTTAAACGAGGCTTTCGTCATCAACGAAGAAACCAAGAATAGAATCATCCAAGAAGACCCTAAAAGCGAGGAACTCATCAAACCCTTCCTAGTCGGAAAAGACATCAAAAGGTACTTCATTGACGACAAGGGGCGCTACTTGATCCTAATTCCTAAGGGGTGGACTCGGGAGCACGCAGGCGGAAAGAACCCGTGGAACTGGTTCTCCTCCAACTACTCCGCAGTCGCCAAGCATCTCATACAATTCAAGGAGAAGGCGGAAAAGCGCTACGACAAGGGCGAATACTGGTGGGAGCTCAGAACCTGCGACTACTACCAAGAATTCGAGAAACCGAAAATTCTTTGGCCTGGAATCAGTGCAGAAGTAACCTCCTTTGCATTCGACAAGGATAGTTTTTACGGTAATGATAACAACCAGTTAATCATCAGTGATGACTTATACCTGCTGGGAATCCTAAATTCCAAATTAACACGACTAATTCTAACAAGCATATGCGACAGAGTGCAAGGTGGTTTTTACCGACTAAAGATTATTTACGTCCAGCAAATACCAATCCCTGCTATCGATTATTCCAATTCTAAAGAGAAGGGGACTCATGATTCCTTGGTTTCTTTGGTTTCTCGTATGCTTGATTTTCACAAGCGTTTAAGCAAGGTGAAGACTCCGCAAGAGAAGTCGGTTTTAGAAAGGCAGATTGAGGCCGCGGACGATGAGATAAATCAGCTGGTGTACAAACTGTATGGGCTTACCGGGGACGAGATTAGGATTGTGGAGGAAGGTAATTGAACTTCTCAGACTTCATCAACGGGGATTATACTCAAAGGATTATTGACGCCCATTATTCAGCAGCTTATGAGGTGTTAGGCGGGCACTTAAGCATAGATTCTGACGATGAATTCAGAAAACGCTTGGATTCCCACATACCCGCTTCAAGAGCTGGTTTTCTTAATCCAATAACTTTCTACAATAATTTCAAACAGATCGTAAAAAAGGACATTAAAATTCAAGCAGTAATTCTTGTCGTTATTTGTTCCACGATAGAGAAACTCATGGAAAATCTTTCTCTAAAGACAAACTCAAGAGCTACAATAAAAAAATTCTTCGAGGAATATGCAGGCGAGGGTGATAAGGAAAAACTACTTGCCGGATTTGAATTCGTGAAACAGGATACAACAATCCTAAATCCAGAAAACATAAACGAAGTCGTTGACATTTTATATGGAATACGAAACGCATTCGTCCATCACGCACAACTACCACAATCGGATTTCAGAGCAAACCAAAACGACACCCCAATGTTGGGGGCACTATGGATTGAGAAGAATTCGAAGACATTAAAAAAATATGATGGATGCTTTTTACGCATTAAAGTTACAATCTCTGACTTTGAGAATATTTTCGAAAGAACAGTACTGAGACTATATCGTTTAGTTGGGGATGAGATTAGGAATATGGAGGGTGTGGTTTGATGGATTGTCCTAGATGCGGTGTCGGGCTTGTTGAGAAGAAGAGGGGTAGGCGGAAGGATGGGACTGAGTTTATTGAGTTCAAGTGTCCCAAGTGCAAGGGCAAATTTGCGGATTTGAAGATACCGTATTCTACATTTGGTTTTAGGCGGGAGGACGGTTGAAGTGACTGCAAAATCTTATTTTACAGGTCATACTGCGGCTCAAGGACACAGTATGCTGATTCATTTTTCTGTTGCTCTTGCGCGGTTTTTTAGTGGTTGTGGGGCATTGTTTCTTATGGTGGTGTCGTGATGGATGCTGAGAACTCTTTAGTGGTGTTTCAGGGTAAAAGCGTGAGGAGATTATGGCATGACAGCCATTGGTATTTCTCTGTCGTAGATGTTGTTGGAGTGTTGACTGACAGTTCTGTGCCGCGGCGTTACTGGTCTGACCTGAAAACCAAGTTCAAAGAAGAAGGTTTTGAGTTGTACGATAAAATCGTACAACTGAAGTTGCCGTCTGCTGACGGGAAAAACTATGAGACAGACTGCGCTAACACTGAAGTGATGTTCAGGATAATCCAGTCCATACCCTCGCCGAAGGCCGAACCCTTTAAGAGATGGCTTGCGAAAGTCGGCTACGAGAGAGTGCAAGAGATTGAGAACCCTGAATTGACTATGGAGAGGATGAGGGAGATTTATCACGCTAAAGGCTACTCCGAGGACTGGATTGAAAAACGCGTGAGAGGTATCGCCGTAAGGGATGAACTCACAGGAGAATGGGGTAAAAGAGGGGTTAAACAGGATAAGGAATTCTTAGTTCACTACCACCAGTCAAATTAAAATAAAAAAAAGTGGTGTTCGACGGGTTTTTTCCAGCCCGCCGAATCTTGTTTTTTTTACTCGTCGAGTATGTTTTCAGCCTGCTCGATATAGCTTTCGGTGACATAGGGGATGCCGGAGACTTCCGCCGCTTCGCGGGTCAGGCACATGAGGTCGTCCCGCTTGATTACTCCCACATTAAACCTTCGTGCGCCCGCCATAATCTGTTGGAGCCCTATTGAAAGCTTTTGGACTACGCTGTACACTCCGATTGCACCGAGCGGTATCTTGTCGAAGTCTTTGCCGTTGCGGTCTTTAAGTTCTGCGTAGTGGATGAATATCTCTTCCTCAGTCGTACCGTAGTCTGAGACCGACTTCGGGAGTTTTCCCTCCTTGATCCACTTGCCGATGTTTTTACCGACCATTCCGGGGATCATGAGGCCCCTGCCCATGCAGACTGCCTTGACGTATGGCGCGCCCAAGGCGATGGCCTTGAAGATGTGGTCTTCGGTCGAGAAGCCGCCCGCGAAGGCGAGGTCTGGAACCCGCAAACCCTTCTTCCGAAGCTTTTCCGCGAAGTGGTAGCTCATGGAATGAAGGTAGAATGAGGGCACTCCCCACTCGTTCATCATCGGCCACGGGCTCATTCCGGTTCCGCCGGGCGCTCCGTCAATGGTTAGGAGGTCGACTTTTGCCTCACTACTGTAGCGGAGTGCCATCGCAAGCTCTGGCAGGCCATAAGCTCCTGTTTTGAGTGTAATCCTCTTAAATCCCAGTCCTCTAAGTCTGTCACATTCTTCCATGAAAGCCTCTTTCGATACGAAGCCGAGGCGCGAGTGGCGTTCGAATTCCTTTATACCGCCAGCCTTGAATGCCGCTTGTATCGCATGGTCTTCTGGGTCGGGGGTTACAAGGTATCCTCTCTTTTTAAGTTCTAACGCCCTTTCAAGGCTTTTCACTTTGATCTCTCCGCCGATGCATTTTGCACCCTGACCCCACTTAAGCTCGATGGTGTCCAGGTTGTGCTTGCTCGAAACGTATTCGGCGATGCCTAAGCGCGTGTCTTCGACGTTCATCTGGACGAGGATTTCACCGTAGCCTTCGTGGAAGAGATTGTATTGGTTTATCCTCCGGTCCATGTCGGGGGACTCCTTCACTTTTCCGTTTCCGTCGAGTTTTAGTCCGGGGTCGATTCCGCAAACATTTTCGCCGCATACGAGTGTGATACCTGATATGGCAGCTCCAATTGCGAACTCATCCCAGTTTTTCCTCGCTATTTCGGTCGAGCCCAATGCGCCTGTGAATATCGGCACCTTCATCTTAACTTTCTTGTCCCAACCGTATTCGGTTTCAGTATCTACGGCAGGAAAGATTGCGGTGTTGGGTCCGGGTCTGACTCCTCCAGGAAGACCCTCAGCACCCGCCGCGTATCCGTGGATGTTCAGATGAGAGTAGTCTATCGGATAATTCTTGTCCGCTCCCGCAGTTATTTCTCCGTATGGTCCGGGATATAGGAGTTCCCTTCCCCTGAAGGTTGAAAGCCAGAGGTCGCATTTTCCAGTACACCCGTCCACACATTTCGTACATATTCCCGACATGGGGACTACGCTTCGTGAACGGTTTACCGTCCCCAATGCTTCGTTAGCGTTTGGTCTTCTCAAGTTCATTTTATCACCTGTTTTTTTATTTAAACTAAAATTGTGATTTCTAATATAAAAACTTATGGTTTATAAAACAAATGAAAATTTGATTTTTAGTTTATAATAAAATAAGTATCTGTATTAAAACAGAGAATATAGTTTATAAAAAAAACTAAAAGCAATAAATATTTTGGATAAAATACCTATGAAAAAGTCTCATAAAGGTTGAAAAACCATACTTTAAATGAGGGGATCAGTTAAAACAACCCCAAAAAGATAGTCTCCCAACACTGTTAAAAAAAGTAACCTGAGAGCATGCCAGAACCATCAAAAGCTCAAGCCTAATCTCGCCAGCTCCCTGTACTCTCCCTTACTTCTTAAGCTTTCCGGCAATTCGATTTATCGCAAGAACATAAGCCCCAAACCTATTGTCGACATCATACTTTTTTGCCGTTTCAAGGACTTTAGAAGTATTCGTTCTCATTGTTTCCTCCAGCATCCCGTCGACCTTCTCAGCACTCCACTGCTCTTTAGCCAGATTCTGCTGCCACTCGTAACATGAAACAGTCACACCACCCGCATTAGCCAAAACATCAGGCAGCATCACAATCCCTTTCTCATATAACACCGAGTCGGCTTCGGGCGTTGTTGGGCCATTAGCCAACTCAACAACAACTTTTGCCGTTATCTTGTCTGCATTCTTGTCGGTGATGACATTCTCTAATGCAGCCGGAGCCAGTACATCACATTCCAATTCCAGCAATTCCTGATTTGTCACTTTTTCCGCGTCAGGATAATACGCTACAGTCTTGTCAGGACTCGATTGTTTGTACTCTAAAATTTTACGGGGGTCAAGACCATTGGGATTGTAAATCCCCCCCTTTGAATCGGAAATCCCAATCACCTTGCACCCATCCTGTTCGTGCACCAGTCGTGCGAAAATAGAGCCGGCATTTCCAAACCCCTGTACGACAACCCGATCTCCTTTCAAAGTTTTTAAGGCCGTATATCCTTTTTCAACAGCCTCTCTCAATACAAATTGACCCCCCCGGGCCGTTGCTTCATCTCTTCCAACAGACCCACCGTTGTTAAGAGATTTTCCTGTGACGACGCCCAAAACTTCTTCACTCGGTTTTCCCACAAATTTTGCATACTCATCAACAATCCAACCCATAATCTGTGAATTAGTATAAACATCAGGTGCGGGAATATCCTTGTCAGGGCCAATATTTGGGGCAATTGCTCTTGTAAACGCTCGCGTCATTCTTTCAAGCTCGCCTTCTGACATGGCGGCAATACCATCATGCCCTCTTGGATTGCAGATAATACCACCCTTCCCTCCACCCAAAGGCAAGTCCACTGTGGCGCACTTTATGCTCATCCATGTTGCAAGGGCCCTTACTTCATCCAGATCAACATTCCAGTGGTATCTGATACCTCCTTTGTAGGGGCCACGTGCATCATTGTGTTGAACCCGGAAGCCTTGGAAAACTCTTACACTACCATCATCCATCTTGACGGGAAATGAAACACTTATCTCTCGTTGCGGATGTAACAGAATTTCTGTTATCCACGACTCCAAACCGATTTTTCCTGCAACATTTCCTATAACTTTTTTAGCATTGTCGTAAGGAGTTATTTTTTTCATTTTATTCCTCCCAGTAGTTTACCACTCACCAGCATATTCTGCCAATAGTGAATTAGCTTTAATTCAAAAAACATTGATTTCCAGCAATAAAAATATGGAGTTTAAAATAGAAATGTTGTGGAGATTAATAGTTTACAAAATAAATTATGATTTTTGAAAAAGTTTTTTTTATCAACTATACACAATGGAACTTCCAAATCCATAAAGAAGCTCGCCCCCGGAAGCCACAGACCCTACGGAAGAGTATACTCACACTAATTTTTCTTCCAACAATCCCAATTTTAGTATATGCCAGTCTCAAAGACCAGACGCCCGGACGAAAAAGAAGGTCTGAAGGACGATTTACAGGCTGAGAGGGAGAAACCCAGAGTCTTGTTCTTAAGCCGTGGGGAATGGCCTACGGGAATGCTGGAGGTAGCCTCATGGCTCGACCACAAGAAGGTTGCAGATCCTCTAGTCTACAATATGCAACCCCCATACTTATTCTCCATAAAACAGGGAATGCGAAAACACATACGTGAGGGGCCAATAGACCCTGAAGTTGCAAAAACATTCCTGTATGGATCCATAAGATTACCACCCTCAACGATGGTTCGAAAGGAAGGAGATAATACATGGAAAGTCCAAGATCCAAATTCTGATAAAAAATACTTAATTGAAGATGAGGGTGATAGACTCGCGTATTACGACACTAAGGGCCTAGATACCGGGGAGGCGAAACACGCATTCGAAAGTCTTTCGGGAAGAATGGGCATTCAAATGGGGAAGTTAGTTGAAGCAGACGGTGCTTTAACAGAGACTGCTAAATGGGTTGTCGAACAGGTTGGAAGTGGCACCCTCAAAACTTTGGCTGAATTCGACCCGGACGTTATAGGCTTTAGAGCTGAAGGAATCATGGAAGCAAGCCGGCTAATAAATTACGTTGATATCATGAGGCACTTTTCTAGAGCGGAAATCGTATTGGGCGGGCCTGATGCCACCGTCCACAGGGATGAACTTTTGACTGAAGTCGAACCAGACTTTATTTTGTCTGGGGAGGCTGAGGAGTCAGCCGAGCAGCTTATGGAGTTTATTCGGTCAAGGGGTAGTCCCCGGGAATTATCTCGGGAAGAGCAGGAGAGGTTGCTTCGTATTCCAGGTATTTCCACGCCCGCGGGTATGGAACTTCACAGGCCCATGCTTTCCAGGACGGGTTTAGAAAGCTATGGAATTAATTGGCGGCTTATGCGCGGGTGGGGTAAAGATGATGGTACTGATGTTGGAAATCTTCACTATTCGGGGAGTAGGGGATGTCCATATGACTGTACGATGTGTAATCGACTCCACGGAAAGGAATTCCGGGGGAAGAGTCCCGAACGGATGATGAAAGACCTTCACGCTCTTGATGTTGCGATTGATGAAGGTGTTATAAATCCATTAGTGGACAACGTTTATCATGATGTAGAAGAACCAGGATTCAGAGGGCGAAAGGCAACTATACTTGGAATTGGAGATGAAAACTTCCTCCTGAATCGGCAGAGGGCGTTAGACTTCTTCAAGCTTTGGGGGTATTCCGACTTGAGCTCACGCTACCGGCTCAACATTCAGACTAATCCGAAATCATTTTTCCGTGAGGCTGAACTCGACGAGGAACTGTTAGGTTTAATCGACGAGCTTAAGGTTTTCGTTCAGTTGGGTGTGGAATCCTTCAATCCCCTGTTTAACGAGAGGATTAGAAAGCCTTGTACGCCTGAAGAGTCTTTGAAGGTTCTTGACCGCTTTGATGAGATGGGCCAGGATTACGCAGCATTTATCATGCTTTCAGACTACGAGACGACTCCTGAAGAGTTTGTTGAAAGTCTTCGCTTGCTTGCAGTAGAACACATCAATCACCCTCACATGGACACTTGGATTTCGACGATGACTCAACCTGTATACGAGTCTCAAGTTAGAAGGAATTTGGTTGAGCGAGGCCTTATTAAATCAGATGAGATAACTGATTATATAGATTCCCGCAAATCACATCCCGAACTAATGGATCCAGTAACAGGATGTTTGGCGCAGGCTGTTGAAATCCCCCTTGAACATCTGAGGGCTCAGGGTATTCCCCCTCACGATAGGAGAATAGTGTACCTTAATGCATTCGAACAAGTGGGAAATGTCCTTGAAGAGCGTGTGAGAGATATCACAGGACGTGAGAGCTCAGTGATGCCGAGAATATTTAGCGGGCGAAAACCTCTTGATCCCGCCCAACAGAGTGAACTCGAACAATTAATGAGGTTGAAAGAACAAGCAGTTAACGCTGCAAGGGAGATTGAGGCTATAGCAGTATAGGATATTTTTTTTATTCCAGTCCCCTTTGTCGTAGGGTTTTTGTGATGTTTCCTCGGACGGTTTGGGGTAGGCGGTCGTCTTTCGCCAAGTCCCGGAAGAGTGATTGGTTTCTTCCCACCACAGTCCGCTGCATTGCCGCTCTTTTTTCAGGGTCTGCCATCTCGTAGGGTCGCGCGTAAGTTTCGGCTGGGCCCTCCCCCCAAGTGCACATTAATCGTTCAAGACCATTGTTTAAGTCGCCTACGTCCATAAGAGTGAGACACAATGACTTTGTGACTTGCTCGCTATCGAAGAGTGTTACCGCAGTTGCGAATTTTAATGCTTCATAAGGTGATGGAGCTTGGATACTATCAAGGTCCCAGTAGGTGAAGCCGCCGTATTTTTCGGTGAATTCCTCGCGCATGACGGCGTCCTGATAGTCGACTCCGGATCCTTTTACGCGTGACATCTCTCTAAGCATGTGATCACCTGCAAGATTTACTAGGGAGGTTTAGATTAAAAATAACTGACAAATTGTTGAACAATGTTTATCTTTCATGACAAAATGTCTGCTTGTGGAAAATGCTATTTTAAAGAATTAAAGTAGCATTTTAAACAATCAAAAATGATTTCAGGAACCATCGACTTGCACGTGCACGCTGGAAAAGACCGAGCCCACCCGCAAGATTGAAGGGAAGTATTATCTTTCAAAGAGGGGTGTTGAATGCGTAGAGTGTGTGGAAAACTGCCCGTCAGGCGCCTTAACTCTAGAGGGCTTCGACCGGGAGAAATGCATGAGATATCTTGTAGAGCAGAGGGAATACCAGGAGAAGAAATACAGTTTCATGGAAGGCTGTAAAGTATGCGGCAAATGCGCGACAAAAATCCCTTGCGATTTAAGGATTCCTTAAGACAACTTAAGAATATCCTCTAAAAGTGAAACGAACAATGCCGCAGCCACCAAATCGGCAGTGGTGCCAGGATTCAAGTTATTAGAGTTCGCACGCAAAACCTTGTCAAAAACTTTAAGCTCTGCCTTACCCTCGTCAGTCAAAACCCCGCCCAAATCCAAAACCTCCCTAGCCTGAGTTGAAACACGCTCCGACTCGCTTACGCCCACTTTTTTGGAAATGAGGGTGTCAGGATACTTTGACAACACAACTAAAAAGGCCTGAACTATTGCATCATGCACGGAATTAATTTTGGAGGTAATTTTTGAGAGTAGGGGGTAAGCTTCACCCAAGACAATCCTCAAATCATGAGTTAACTCCTCCGCTAAACGGTCATTAACAGCAGAGATGTGCAATATATCAAGGAGTGTGAACCTGCTTTCCACGATCTTCTTCTTAGACTCGACTCTTTTCACATCCAACTCTGACTTTGGAAGCCCCCCCGCAGTTGAGATGTTCACAGCATCATAAAAGTAGACTGCATCCTCAATGGTTGAGGCGGCGAGAATCCTGTGCACGGAATCACTCAGATGAGTTACGTCCTTTTTCTCCGCCAGACACAAACCAGCAGCAACTGAAATCGGAATGAAAAGAAGTGCAATTCCAAGATGAGTGTTCCCACCATCATGGGATTTGCGAACATCCGAAACAGCTTGCAAAATCATCTTCCCCAGATGGATTTGATTTGAAGAAATTTTTTCCGAACCGGCCTTAAAGCCGGTGTAAGCCGCCTTTGCAACTGTTGGCTTCAAAGCACGAGCCCCAGCCTCAAAATCCGAGAAAGTGGTATCCCGAAAAGAATGTGTTGGAGTGACATTCCCGGGTTTTTCCGCAGAAGCCTCAAGAATGCAAGCTTGCTCTGCTGCTTCAGCGATTGACTTGATTTTCTCTTTTAGTATTGAGTCATTCATAATCTCAGGGGAATTTTGTATTTACCTAGCTTGCCTCCATAGTTTCCAGCAGACACTTTCACAAGACCGGGAGTCTTTGAAACTGCTTTTAAGCTGGCTGCGGTAGCTTCACTGACTTTTTCAAGTGAAACTCCATCGATTATTATTTCATAGACGGATTCAATTTCTTCAGAAAGTTTGGATTCAACTACGTCTTTTAAGGTGGGGCAGAATTCATGATTAGTAGACGCTATGAGAAAGTCATATTTCATACTCCTAACTTTAGAGCCGGAAGAACAAACACCCCCTGGAAAGGGCGTTATAACTCCCCCGATTTTTTTTACGGCCGCAACCGCCCTCTCCGCTGCAAAAAGAGCGGATTCGTCAGAGTCTCCCATAAGCCACAGGTTCCCTCCCATCACGCCTTCACCGTAACTTAGGTTTTTTTCTATTTGGAATGTTCCGGACATGATGGGGATTTCAGTCATGGTGCGGTCGAAATCGTCTTTCTCTGATTGGAATCCGTCCCCGAAAAAGCCGAGCTTGTAGCCCACTGGCAGGCTTTCCCCCGTGTCAAGCGCATTGAAGACTCGTGTTGTGGGGCAGGTGAGAATCGACTGGCTTATCCTGTGTATTAACGCCCATTCAAGCAGTTTCACGGCATCCTTTCTAAACTTTGGAACGTGAAACTGGAGGATTGCTCCCACACGCCCGTCAGGCGTCTTCGATGCTTCAACGTAGGAATCAAGTCCCGCCTCACAATCACATGAAATCGTGCTCGTCGCATAACCTGTTGCTGAATTTACGGCTTGATTCAGCCAAGCATCATTTTTAGCAGTAACCAATATCCGCGAGTAAACACTTCCAAAAGCTTCCGCATACGTGTCGTCAACAATCATCGTTGATTAACTTTATCAATCTCAAGATTAATTAAGACTGGACTCCCTTTAGCAATCTCTTTTATAAGGTTCACATCCAAGTCAACCGCCGCCTTATCAGAATTGATCGCAAGCGTTCTAGGACAGATGAAACCGCTTTTCCTAATGACCATGTCGGCTGGGTGAGTAAGGATTAATTCCTTACGGCCACTTGCAGAAATACTTTCAGATATTCCCCCGCATTCAATAATAACCTTGAGTCTGGCATCCCCGTCCCTTAAATTATCCTTGAAACATTCGCTTAAATCCGCGCAACCCTTGGAAGCTTTTATTGCGATAATGCAGTCTCCGCTAGGTGTGAGATAATCTTCTTTTGTGAACATTAAAGTGGTCTTATGATTTGCAGTAACGTTTGAGTGTCCTATAGCAGTAATACTTTCAATCATGAGTGTTTTAAAGATTATTCTTCAGGAGCGTCAAGACTTTTATTGTCTTTTATGGCCTGGATGACGGACTTGGGGTTATAGTGGTATCTCTGGAAAATCGAAATGACTTCGTTGTTTTCAGTTATGTTGTTGTCGACCATGTACTTTAAAACCCTCTCCCTGATATAAAGTTCAGTATTCAACCTCTTTTTAGTGATACCAACACCCCGAGCAATCTTTTCTTTGAGAATGATCGGATACATAGTACGGCTGATCTGGTCGGTCTCGACATCCCAGCTGAAGATATCCCCCAACTGCACTACATCCTCTTCCACACCTGATACTTCCGAAACTTGGGTGACACGCCTCACAAGCCCCTTACTCCTGTCAAAAATCCTGTTTAAAACAACAATCAGATCAACCAGAGGTATCATCCGGACCGGGACGTTCATGGGCTGCTCCATCAAACGGATTGTAGTCTCCCTTGCATTGTTTGCGTGAATCGTACCCATGGACCCGTCTAACCCAATGTCCATGGCCACAAGAAGGGTTTCAGCCTCACTACCTCTTACTTCACCGACAATAACCCTGTCAGGGCGCATTCTAAGGGAGTTTTTCACGAGCATGTGCATGTCAAGCTGTGAATCCTGGCCAATAGAGTAGGGAGTGGCTTCAAGTGAAACCCAGTTTTCAATGTAGCCGAAGTTCAATTCCAACGTGTCTTCGATGGTAACCACCCTCTCGGTTTTCGGGATGAACATTGCCAAAGCATTTAATAGAGTCGTCTTTCCCGAACCGGCCCCTCCCGAGATTAATATATCACACGGCTTTAAGCCAAACCCTTCAACGCAAACCCAGAAGAAGGCTCCAAGACCCTCGGTTAAGGTGCCTATTTTAATCAACTCGATTATGTTGAAAGGCGTCTTCTTGAATTTCCTGATTGTTATCGCAGGCCCGTGAGGCGACGCCGGCGGTATCACGACATTCACCCTGCTTCCGTCGGGAAGATGCGCGTCAAACAAGGGACGCTCCGAAGAAATCTCCCTCCCAGCGTAATTACTCATCCAGTGAATAAACTTGTCGAGCTGCTTGTAGTCTGTGAACTTGAGGTTCGTAGTGCACATCCCATATTTTCGATGGATTATGAAAATCGGTACGTTCACATTGTTTATCATAATCTCTTCGAGCTGGTCGTCTCGGATCAAGTCCCCGATTAAGCCGTAGCCTAAAAAAACGTCATCCAAAATCTTTAATACCAGATACTCCGTGTTTTCCTCGGAAACGTTTTTCTTCGCCAAGTTCTTGCGAAGGTAATCTGTGATAAACTCTTCCTTCTCACTTGAAGACTTGAATTCACTCACCTTCTCCATAACCTTCTTAAAGTCATCCACGACACTTAAGGGATCATCAACTATTTTCTGGTCGGCAGGGGAAAGATCGGGCGGGAGAATAATATACTTTGGGATTTCACTTTCATTTTCACGGACAATTTTCACTTGACCGTAGGAATCAATTATTTCAGGATCCATGTGTAAAGTCTTATTTCACGCAAGACCTTAAAAAGTTGATTTTCCCAGACACAATTTCATCGCTTAAACAAGCAAGAGGAGTATAATGCGGGAGTTCAAGTTTTCGGACATTCTCAGGATCCAAGCCTGAAACGATTCCAAGACACCTTTTAGATTGTGCGACTTCAACCAGTTTTTCAGGACTCAATACACCCGACTCCAAGTAATCTAATGTTTGGGGTGTGAAGTATGAGAGTGTTTCATGCAAGCCCAATGATTTAGAATCGTAAACAAGGAGGATTTCACAACCCCTTCGCATAAGCATCCAAGCAGCCAGCAAATCCCGCTCGGAATAAACTTGCGCTAAAAGTCTCCCCTGGGTTCCATAAGGTAGGCCTCCAACACCCGCAAATTTATCAGTGAACACGAAAGCTTTGTCGCCGTAGACTTCAATGTAGACTGTAGTGTCTGGATGGGTTAAGTCAACTCGGGCTCCACAGGCTTCCCGGATTGCGTCACCTACCACAACCTCCACATCCTTGGATGAAAAAGATTGTTTTCCCGTTTTTTTCGCCCGAACCGCAAAAGAAGAATCTTTACTGATTTTTTCTTTGGAATAACTTAGCGCAGTCTCTGCAATAACATTCAAATCAACTATCGTCTCCAATGCTGGACTTGTTGAAGTCACACCGAAAACCCGGCAAACCCGCAAAGCCACTTCCGAAGGGGAGCAAGTCTTCAAATAACACCTGTGCCGTCTTAAAACAACCTTGTAATCAAACTCTTCCCCATCCAAAATCCCCTTAATGTTTCCCACAAGCCGCTCAGTGAATTTTTTCCGCACGTACTCGCTTTTCAAAAAAATCTCTCCGTAACGGACGATAACTGAATCATTCATCTCAATGACAATAAAATAGCTTTAAATAAATTAAAACCGTAATAATACTTTCGCTGAAAACCCGTCTTAGCGTAGCTTGGTTAACGCGGCTGGCTGTAGTTTGGATTCAAGGGGAAATAAATCCCTTTACCAGCCCTAAAAAGCATAAAGCAGCTACCGGCAGACCCCCGGTTCAAATCCGGGAGACGGGAAACCATTTTCTTTCAAATTTCAACGGAGATTGAAATCAAATTCCAACCCTGTGTCAAGGATGTGTGAGCGTCCACAGTCGAGTATACATCACCAGTAACTGTACTGTTGAAGAACCCTATGTTTGCAGTATAGTTGCCGCCCAGTGTATTTAGACCGCCCCCGGGTTTATCGGATGCTGTCAAAAAAAATCGGGCACTATAAGTTTCACCTTCAGCAGTGCCCCCCTGAAGCCCGCTTGTGTGATGTTGCACTGTTGGTTCTCCATTCATAATCAAGATTGCTCCTGCTATTGAAGCAAGTAAAAAAATCGATGACAATACAATCCTATTCTCTTTGAAAAGCGACTTCATTTTTAAGACTAGCATAATCCATCACCATCTACTTGCCACCAGTTGCTACCATTACAAAAACAGAGTTCGTTGAAGCTATCATCATAGTATATGCTACCTTCTGTATTTGCATTGCAGGTTCCGGGACTGTTGGTTGGCTCAAGCATCAAGACATTTGATATGTGCACCCTCTGCTGTGGCGTTGTCGTTCCGAATCCTACATTACCTTCTGAATCAACAGTCATATACTTGTCAATCAATAAATTAGATCCAATGTGCAGTTTATCTGTATTGTCGTTGTCCAAACCTATTGCATAGATTTCCGTCCCTATTTCACCGCTATTTGTCATAAATGAGATAATTGCTTCATCATCCGATTTTGAAACCCGGTCTAGGTGGACTCTGGAACTGCCGGTTGATTTCGCTTTAACCCTCAATGTCGGTCCGCCTGTTTTTTGGACATCCAAGATATAAGTTGGGTTAAGTACCCCAATGCCGACTTTACCGCCCATAATGGCCATAGTATTGTCTTGCGTTACATTAACCCCGTTTTGGTCGTTCAGGGCGATCGCCATAGAATAATCTCCACCAGCCTCTATCTCCCGTCCGATTGCGGTGGAATAGTATCCTGAAGCAACCGTGTTTCGTCCGAGTGCAGTGGAATAGTACCCTGAGGCGGTAGAATACCACCCTGAAGCGAGCCCATACATCCCTGATGCAGTTGTCCTATACCCTAATGCTGTGGAATACATGTCTGATGCTGTTGTCTGATACCCTAATGCAGTGGAAGAATAACTTGATGCTGTGGTGTCAAACCCCATCGCGGTTGAATAAGTCCCCGAGGCGGTTGAATTATAACCCATGGCTGTGGAATAATCACCTGAAGCGGTTGTTTCATACCCTATAGCAGCAGCATATGTCCCAGGGGAGACCGCATCCACCCCACACACACCTTCGGAACCCAAAATCTGAGTGCAATTTAATTCTGATTCATTTACATCACTACCTGTAAGACTGTCATCCCTCACATCCTCACCAGAAATGTCACCCAGCGGGCTGTACCACATAAGCCTTTCCGAGCCATCAAAGTCCAAGTCAACACTGTTAATCTTGTAGTCCTTGTAGTAGTCCTTGCCGTACTCCAGCGAAACATCCAAGTTCAAATTCCAGCTGCCGTTCACAATGGCGTCAGTGAAAGTCGTATTGTATATCACATTGCCACCGGATGCCGCATCCCAGAATTCAATTGTTAGGTTGGCGGATTCGACTAACACACCACTATCCCTCACATCCGTGCCCTGGTCTGAAATCGAAACAGACAGGCTGCCACTTGAATAAATACAAAGAAAAAACAAAATCAAAACCGAAAACAATATATTTCTTTTCATTTAACTCACCTCAAGTATGTAAGTTATCTTATTACAAAAGAAATAAGTGTAAAGGACTTGAACTTTCTCTAGCATCCAAGGAGACTAGATTTTTTTTAGTCGCGTATTATGTAGTCTATTTGGTGTTCCATGTTTTTCCGGGCGAATATGTGTTGAGTGAAATTGTTGTTTTGATAGTGTACTATAACTGAGTATTTGTCCCCGCCATGCACTTCCACTGAATATCCTCCGTCGCCGGCTGTCACCGTTGAAAACCTGCGGTCCAAAGTCTGGGATTCAATCTCAACTAAAAGATTGCTTAACGGTTCGGCAGGAGTCTTCCGGTTCACAAACCCGAAAATCCGCGATGTTGGATCCTCTTCGACTTCGAATCTTTCAGCACACATCTCCCTTGACATTTCATGAGATATCAGCTCGCACAAGCTCGCATCATCAAGGCGGATAGCCTCGTTAAAGTAGCATAAACTCTGGTTCAGTGAATTCGAGATACTCGCACACTCGTCCTTAAGAGTCGTCGAAGTCGCCTCCAGAATCGTGGAAGTTGAAGATTCCATACTAGTTGAGGAAATCCCGATCGAAGTAGTAGCCTGTGAAACAGTGGTAGAAGATGAAACAGACTTTACGGTGGAAGTAGACTCAACTAAAGCGGAATCATCAATCTGGCTTACACATCCAGAAAACAAAACCAGTAAAACCAAAATTAATCCAAGTATCCTCATCCTACTTTCCCACCCCAATATCCCTGAAATCGTCCAAAGACTGGGCGAGCTCAAGCGTCTTCCACAAAAACTCGTATTTATCGGGCTTCCCGTCCCCCTCCTTCCTACAGGAGTATTCAACAGACCTTAACCGGTCAACATCTAATAAAACACTATTATACAAGACACCATCCAAAAAAGCCAAAGCCTGAAGCCTTACCACATCCACCTCCAACGGAGTCAAACCAGGCATCGCATCCTCCCGAAACAAATCCCTGGAAAGCTCGGAAGGAGCTTCAGACGAAGGCCAGATAATGCCCGCATCAACAAGCTTTTCCAAACCAGCGTCCACTAAAAGACGCTCCCCACCACCATCCGAAGCCTTAATAGCATCCTGCTCCTGCGACAACAAAACAGGCATATTATTCCTATCACCAGAAGACTCCTTTAAAACACCAGCCTCGGAGCCGACACCAACACGCTCAGACTCCACATCACTTAAAAGAGCCCCCAAATCAACCCAGGAAACAGTCGCAACATCAACCATGAAAATACATTATTTTTTAATCATAAAAAGCTTATTAATGAGAAGGCTTATCAAATCTGCCTCGGTAGCTTAGTATACAACCCCCTTCTTTTTCCCGAAAAAGAAAAGCGTTGACGGAAAAGAAAAATCCAAAAAAAATATGTGACCCAGAACATAAAATTCTGGCGAATAAACAATACACGCTCAGTGTGGCTAAGCGAGTGAAACAAGCGCACGCCGCACCCGCATGTGGCCGAACCAAAGGTTCGGACACGTGTCGGACTCAAAGTCCGCCACATGTCAACTGGGCGTTACAGTTGCCTCGGTAGCTCAGGTTGGTCGGACTTAGCCGACGACTAAGGGGCCATCTTCGCTACCGCTCGATGACCCGGAACAAAACGGTGAGAAAAAGGAAGTAAACTTTTGCCTCGGTAGCTCAGTTGGTGGAGCGCCTGGCTGTTATGCAGAATTCGTAAAACGACCTAGCACGGTCCGACGCCGGCATCACACCCCCACGAGGGGAGTCGAAGCCAAATGGCTGAAGACAAGCACGGAGGTCCCCAATGAATCTCTCGCACAGGAACCAGGCGGTCACAGGTTCAAGTCCTGTCCGGGGCGTCCGTGTAAAAAGGGTCGCAGTATAGTGTTTTTTCTAGATAATCAGTGGCAGGCTTATTAGGTTCCAGCCTGCCTGCAAGTTAGTTGAATAGGGTAGTATGGCACAGGAGTAAAAACAGCCTGACGTGGCACTCTCGTCCCCGTAGTTCTGGGTTGTGTTGCAGTAGTTATGGTCCCCTGTATTTGAGTCATCGTCTGCGATGTCGTAGTAGTCTCCGCCACTCTGGTTGTTCCCGCAGAAACGGTTATTGTTTAACGTGTTGCCTGTGCTGTTTGCGTCGGCACTGAAACCGTGCTCTTGGTTGCTGCTCCCGGTGTTGCCTATGATGGTGTTGTTACTCGACGATTCCAAATAGATACCACTATAGGTGTTCTCGTTTGCAGTGTTGTCTGTGATAGTATTATTATGCGACTCGTACAAGTTGGTGCCACCATCAGAGTTGTTCGATATATTGTTGCTGATAATGTTATTATACGACACTCCATTTAGGGAGATGCCGCAATCCGTGTTAGATAACACATTATTGCTTGTAATGTTGTTTTCCTCTGACCCTTCTATGTAGATGCCATCACCACCGTTAAACGTGACAATATTATCTGAAAGGGTATTGTGGCTGCTAGAATAGATACCAACACCAGTGGCATTATTTGAATTCACTGTATTATTTGTTATATTGTTGCCACTCGAATTATCCAAGCTGATGCCACTATCCTTGTTCCCGGTGGCAGTATTGCCAGTGATCGTGTTATAGTCGCTGGAGGATTCGAGGCAGATACCGGGTTCGTTGTTATTGATTCCATTGTTATTTGTGAGTGTGTTGTTGCTGGATGAATCTAGGAAGATGCCTTTGTGGACATTGTTGCTTGCATTATTGTGCGTAAGCGTGTTGTTGTTTGAGGAGAAGAGGGAGATGCCGTCGTCGGAGTTATTGTTGACTGTATTGTCTGTGACAGTATTATAATTACTGGAATCTTGCAAGGAAATACCGCTCTCATTGTTCGAGTTCGCAGTATTATTTGTGACTGTGTTGTTGCATGACTCCTGAAACAATTGGATACCACCGTGGTTGTTATTATTCGCGGTGTTGTTGGTGAGGGTATTGTTGTCCGAGTAATCCAGGCAGATTCCCCCCTCAGCGTTCTCGTTTATTGTGTTGTTTGTGACCGTGTTGTCGTTTGACTCCCACAACCAGATGCCGTGGTTTTCGGTGTTTGAATTAGCAGTATTTCCTCTAACTATGTTATAGTTGCTCGAATCGCTCAAGCGAATGCCAACGTTGTTCTCGCTGGCGGTGTTGTTTGTGAGAGTGTTATTGCTTGATGATTTCAAGTAGATACCGTCTCCGTTGTTCTCGTTCACGGTGTTGTTCGTGAGGGTGTTGTTGCTTGATGAGTCAAGGTATATTCCACTAGCATTGTTATTTGATATTGTATTCAGCATTATCTCATTGGAGTTGCTTGAGTTGTATACAATGATACCAAACCAACCATTGTTGTTTATAGTATTATCTATTAACTTGTTGTTGTTACTGAATGAATGGAGGGTAATGGCATAGACTCCTGTGTTGTTGGATATATCATTACCGGTGAAATTGTTGTTACTGCTAGACAGCAGGGCGACACCCCTAGCATTCAGGTTTACGGTGTTGTTAACTAAAGTGTTGTTAGTGGATGACTCCATGTAGATTCCAAAACCAAAGGGACCATACTCTGTTTCAGGTGTTGTTGTGTTGTAGATCTCGTTGTTGGTTAACGTGTTGTTGTGTGCGTCGGCCATGTAAATACCGACAGAAAAGTCTGTTGCAGTTGTGTTAGAAACATAATTGCTGTCCACTATGTTGTTGTTAGAACCTATTAAGATAGCAAAAGACATGTCGCCGTAACCGGTATCGATACCTATTGTATCGAATATTGTGTTACCGATGATTCTGTTGAAGTGAGCGGAGTTCCATAACAAAATAGCCCAGTTTGTGTTGTTAACCCTGTTGTTTGACACATTGTTGTAGCTGGAATTCTCCAAGCATATACCACCCCCACTATCTAAAAGTGTGTTGTTATCCAACCTGCTGTTGTGCGTCAAGTTAAGATAAATTGCGGAGCCATTGACTGTGTAGCCTGTTATTACGCAATTCGTTACAGTTACATTATTCCTTCCTTGAGCGAAGATTCCATAGAATTCCTGGTCCCTGGTGTTACCCTCTAGGATGTGGGCATTGCAGTCGAGTGTGATGTCGTTGGCACCGATTATGAGTGCAGTGCCGTTGCAATTAAGGTCAGCCGTTAATGTCGTGTCTTCCGTGATGATGTCACCGCATGACACTGCACTAGCGTAAATAGGTGAGAAAAATAAAACCAAACAAACCAATATTTTTAGCTTCATCTTATCAACCCATCGAATGTATTATTTAATCTCTGTTTTAATATCTTTCAAGAGGAGTCTGTGTACTATGTGCAGCCAG
Source organism: Euryarchaeota archaeon SCGC AAA252-I15 (assembly GCA_000402775.1). Classification (GTDB taxonomy): domain Archaea; phylum Altiarchaeota; class Altiarchaeia; order IMC4; family SCGC-AAA252-I15; genus SCGC-AAA252-I15. The sequence goes on from AQSC01000058.1 coordinate 26,927, forward strand.
ACCGATTTTTTATTCTCTAATTCTAATGTATAAGTAGAACAGCGAGATGCTGTTTTGTATGTAAATACCATTGCGGATGAGTAGACGCCTGTCCGGGGCGAAACTTCACTTTTTTTATGCCTGCAGTGATGCGGTTTTAGCTTGAAAATAGGGTTTATCCTTGCAGGGACTTGAACCATTAAATTAGACTATTTTGTATTTCTCGTATGACCTTTCTGGTGTTTCTCGTTACTCTTTCGAATACTTTATCCGTTATGCTGAACTCACCTTTTATCGAGTTCACGTATTTAGGATCATTTATCACCGAAAGCAATTCTCCAAGATGTTTTTTTATCACATCAACAGGACATCGTTTCAGGTGCTCGATTATCTTTTTTACTTTTGGTTTCTCGTAGCATAAGATTATTATGTCCCGTTTGTCCGTGAGCCTCATGGAATTGATTTTTAGTGCAATAATCATTTCCCTGTTAGCTAGCCGGACTTTCGCTTTCGAGTCGGGATGCCAGCCACTTACGGTTCTTGTCTCGGAATTTTTGAAAAGATAATTAAAGGAGTAACTGCTTCCAGTCTGCCTGGATTTTACTGAATTGGTGAGGATGTCCACACTAACAGGTAACTCCTCCTTCTTCTTGTATTTTCTGAACTCCCCCGCATAGATTTCATCCAAATCCTTTTTCTCTGTGGTGATTTTGAAGCCCTGAATATTAAGTAGTTCCTCAAAGAACTGTAGTTCATTTTTTGGAATTGTGATGTCTAGGTCAACGGAGAATCTTGGAAAACCGAAAGCACTTACTGCATATCCCCCTATGAGCACGTACTTTGTTTTTTCGGGAATGGTTCTAAGGAAATAAAAGCACTCATCTTCCCTTTTAAGTATTTTATCTCTCATAGTATATCCTCAGTGAGTTATGTGGTGATAATCCTCGAATAAACCTAATTTGTATTGGTTGTCTAAGTACTCTAATGCCGGCTGGTAAGTTAACTCGTTTTCCTTGCAGAATTTGATGGTCTCTTTCAAGGGAACAACTGGAGTGCCGTCTTTCTTTTCAACCTTGATTTTATTTCTGGGGTGTAATACGTAGGTCAACCCGAATAAAGTCCTGCTTTCACCCTCCACGACATACTCTACGTCGTTTTTTTTGAAGAATTCCCGCCAGTATTTCAAATCTTTCTCCAAGACTTCGATGTGAATGGGCTTGAATCCTCTGGTAAATCCGGTGAAATAATAACCGTCAGTCCATATGCTCACTGCGTCACTTCCGCAGAACGCATATTTTCTCTCAGCTTTCTCTATAATACGTTCCTTATCCAAATTTCCCTTGACGATTTCGGATACGAAAACGTGGGGTTCCTTAACAGTATACTGACCCCTCTCAATTCTATCCAAATAGCCATCACTAACTAGATCATGGACTACCTTCTTGGCTTGGGGACTTGGAAAAATGGAACTAAATTCCCTTAAACTGAATTCCTCCATTCCAAAAGCCTCCCACAACCAACCGTACAACTTCAAATACATATTCATAATGGTTACTATTATGGTAACCAATATTTAAATAGTTATCGCATTTACTAAAGTGCACATACAATATTTAGACTCTTGCAAGAGCCCTTATATCGAACGGGTAAGACGACGACCCAAAGCGAGGGCCAAACAAAGGTCCCCGCTCACACCATTATTAGGGTTGGTTAATTCCTAGGTTCTAACTTCAATATATTCCGGATTATTCTTTGCTATCTTACTCAATATTTTTCCCATTTCAGAATTTGCATCTTTTATTTGAATAACTAAAGTATCCATCGCTCGAGTCAAGGGGATTAACAACCAATTCTTCGCATAATCTTTTCTTCTTTCCTCATAATCCCTCAAGTCTTTTTGAACAGATACATCCTCGAAAGTTTCTAGTTTATAATTGTAAAATGTATCAAATTCAAAAATTACTGTAATCCAACCCTCTAATCCTCTACAAGAATCATATTGTACAATTCTCAATTGGTCAACTTCAGTTGGGAAACTTTGCTTTTTCACTTTCTGAATCGTACCATCCCAAATTGGATATCCCCATTCTTTTAAAGTATTTGATAATGTGGACCTCTTGGAGTTTCTATCTACCAATTCAGGAGGCACACAGAATAGCATGTCAACGTTCTCATTTTTATCTTGTTTATTAGATTTAACTAACTCCTCATGAAACTGTTCAGTATAGTCTCCAAATAGGATAATTATTCTTCCTCCATATAATTCTTCTTGTTTCTCAAGATCCAAATCATCAATATTTATTTTTTTTGTGAATTCCATTAAGAACTGTACGATATTTGATTTCTGTCGCATACTTCGTCTTAAGGGAATCACTTGTTTATCCTTTACTATGCGGGGTTTAGTCCAATTGCAGGGGTCTCCCCCTCGAATCAACTGATCATATCCATCAGCTACTATCACGTTTTTAGGTTGAAACAGTGAGTATATCAGATCTCTTTCACCTGCTGGCCAATCTTGTGCTTCATCAATCATTATGTAATCCCAATCGAGTAAATCTGGACGATCAAGCATGAGATTTCTTTTTAATTCTGGTTTCGATTCAATTAGGTGTTTTAATTTGCTAGTATATTCTTTTGGGATGTCTATTGATCCTCCGTAAATTCCATGTTCAAAATCTTCTTTTGTGCGAATACCTGTAGCATAAAAAAGTTTATACCAGTAACTAGTAAGAGACATTATTTGTATAGATTCATCCACGTCGTCCTTAATTCGCATTTGTGCAAAGAGTCTCCTGATATCAGAGATTAAAGCAAGATTGTAAGTTAATATCAATACTCTCTCCAATCTTTCTTTATAAAGTTGATGAGCGATTCTCAATAGTCGGAAGGTTTTTCCTGTACCACCTCTACCCCTAAATACGAGTAATTGTTTGTGTAATTTTTCACCATACTTCTGGTCTTTTATGATTTCCTGGCATATCTTCTTGACTTTTTCTTTGTCAAGTCGGGTTAACGCCAATCTTTTCGTCAATAAATCTTTGCAGATTTGAAATGAGTCCCCATCTAAACCAGCACTATAAACTAATTCACTAGAATCATATCTTCTTAACGGATACCTCTGACTAAGAATAATTTTCCAAAAATCTGGTACGGTAAAATCTTTGAAAAGTAGATTTATGTCTGTAGGTAACTCCCCGAAGTCATTACTATTTGAAAATGGGAAGTATATAAGATTCGATAGCCACGGATTCGTTTTAATATGATTTATTAAATAATCTCGAAGAGAATACCTCTGATTTCTGTTTTGATGAGTTACCGCTCTTTTTTTACCTTGAGTTGTGACATAAACTTTTGTCCCAATTATTTCAATTTTGTCACTACTATGCTTTTTTACCTCAATAGCGCAACAAAAATCCCTTATTTTAACATCACTTAACTCTAAACCATGTTCTTCCTTGTAAACTTTGGCCTCAACTCTAGTTTGATAATCCTCTAAAAAACCTATAATTACAACATCAATATCTTGGGGTAATTGTCCGTAACACTGCACAGAAGGAATAATATATACATTATTTAATGGATTATTCTTCAATGATTCGTCCTTCGCAAGGCAATCATAAATTTTTTTTGCAGATTCATATTCAGGGTCATCAATATCTTGAAGTAACGTGATTGTCATTGTTTCAGCAACGAAAGTATATTGTATATCTTTTAAAATAACTGAAGAATATCATAAATTAATCTTTTGCTCCGACCAACATCAAACTTGATAGATACACCCTTTTATTCTCTGGTTCTAATGTGTAATCAGAACAGCGAGATGCTGTTTTCGATGTAAATCGTATTGCGGATGAGTAGACGCCTGTCCGAGGCGAACCTTTGATTAGTCGTGTGGTAGTTTGTATATTTTGTCGTGGTGTGCGATGCGGACGAATCTCACTAAATCGCCGTCTATTCGGAATGTTATCACAAATGAACCTGCTTGAACACGCCTGTATCCTGCAAGCGGCCTCCGGAGTGGCTTGTACGCGTTGGGATTTTCAAGTATCTGTAGAATCTTTTTATCCACATGTTCTTGCAGAGACTTGTCTTTTTTAATAATTTTTCCGTAGTCTTTCCTGAAGTACTCGCTGCGGGCTGGACGATACTTTCTCTCCATCATACGCTTTACTCAACTGCAGTATGGAGGTCTTTTAGGAGGTCTCGGCCGCTAGAAAACTCCTTGTACCCGCTTTTCTCAGCCTTTCGCATGGACTCTACGAACTCGGGGTTGATTTCACGTTGCTCGTCCAACTCATTGCGTAGGCCGCTTCGGACCATCTCTGAAAAGGAATGGTAGACGCCATGCTCTACAAGCGCCTTCGCCTGGTGATACATGCCAACAGGCAAGGAAATATTAACTTTCAGTGTATCCATGATATACACTACACAAAACTAGAATAAAAACAAAATTAACCCTTTTTGCCTGCAACTCCGGACCCACGCGCAAAGTCCAAGTCCGGGGCGTAACCTTTATTAAATTGGTCGTAATCTGTTGATTTTTTTAAGGGGTTGTATTTCCCCCTCATTTTTAACCTGTCAATACTGCTTGCTTCCATTTGCGCCTGGTTGTGCGGGTTAAAATAAAGAATTTATCAACATCCTCTTGCTTTTCAGGGTCACCGCCCCGCAATCTAATAGCGCTTTTTTCTAAATCAGTTAGTTGAGCACATGTTGGTGGCAATCTACCAGAAGTCATTCTTGGCTAAGTATTAAGAACAATAGGATTAAAAGTGAACTCTCAGGTTTCTCGTAGGAAAAAGTCAAGGACTTGAACTTAATCTAGACTAGAATCTTGTGTTCCCAACCTCTTGAATCCCGTAAAATCAATCTTTCCCCCCCCCTCGTCTCCCGGATGTTACTTGTGTTCAAGTCCTGTCCGGGGCGAAATTTTTCGTTCGACACCCCAGAGATTATCATATCACATTAATGTCCCGTAGATTAGTCCTGCGATTGTGCAGAAGACCGTTACGAGAAGAACGTATACAAACGTTTTCTTTGTACCTATGAGACCTCGCACAACGATAACACTGGGAAAAGATAGCACGGGGTCTGCAAGCAGGTATGCAAGAAGCGGGCCCCGACCCATCCCTTGTTCTAGGAAAAGCTGAGCCATAGGGACCTCAACGAGGGTTGGGAAATACATTACTACGCCAAACAAAACGGCGAGGAAATTCGCCACGACGCTATTGCCCCCAACATATTGTCCTAGAAAGTTGTCAGGTATCAGGGGATTAATAAAGCCTGCGAAAAAAACACCTGCTAGTAGGAGGGGGAAAATCTTCTCGACGAAAGAATATGTTTCTGAAAGCCACGATTCCCTCTCAATTTTGTTAAGCTTCTTTTTTGCCTGCCAAGCGAGGAAAACAATTAATGCGGCGAGCAGTATGGTCTTTTCTGTTAATCCAAGGCCGTAGGTTCCAACCACAAGTATGGCAAAAAGTGTCAGCAAAAACAGTGTTGTTCTATCCTTGAATATCCGCACATACCACTTACTGTCATCTATTTCTATTGGAAGTTCTTGAATCTCCCCATCATCCTCCTTAAATAATCCTGAAAGAATGAGGCCTATTAAGGTTGCAAACACAATTGATAAAATAATCCTTGCGATTGCAAAGTCCCATCCGATGACGCCGCCTGTGAAGACAATCGCCATGATGTTGATTGCGGGGGCTGTGTAGAGGAAGGCGATTGCAGGACCCAACCCAGCACCCCTCTTTTTTATGCCTGCAAACAACGGCAGTACTGTGCATGAACAAACTGCAAGGACAAAACCCGCTACCACTGACAGAGGGTATGCCTTCCACTTCGACACCTTATGCCCTAAGTATCTAGTTATATCTTCTTTCGGGACTAGGGCGGATATCGCCCCCGCGATAAAAAACGCAGGTACCAGGCACGTTAATATGTGGAGTTTTGCGTAGTCGTGGAGCATGAACAGTGCGTTGGTCCAAGGATCATCAGATTGCTGCCCGGCCTCGGGGAGGTAATATGGGAGGAAGTATAATGCGAGGAATGCCAGTACCATGAGGGCAAGCTTATTTTTTGTCTGCATCATTAATCCATTTAACTATCTCTTCCATGGTCGCGATTTTTCCAGAGCATTTAACGTTCCCGTCCAAGACCAATGCGGGAGTCATCATGACGCCGTAGGAGAGTATCTTGTCCATGTCTTCGACTTTCACAACCTCTGCGTCTGCTCCCATTTCTTCAACTGCTTTTTTTGCGTTCTCCTCAAGTTTTTTGCATTTCGGACATCCAGTACCCAGAATTTCAATCTTCATTTTTTCCTTCCTTTATGTTAGTGCGAGTGCGATGAAGTAGAGGCCGACAAGGATGAATATGGCGGCTACTACTTTGCGGGATGCTTTTTCCATGACCTGTGTTTTATGCATTATCTTGCCTAGAGACGAGACGCTTTTCACCAAAAGTATGGAGGATATGATTACGGGGAGCCCTGTTGCGAATGCGAAAACCGATGGAACAAGGATTGCGTCATGGGTTTTGAGAGCCAGTGGGATAAGCATTCCAAAGTATAGTACTGCGCTGAAAGGACAAAATGAAATGGCAAAAACCACTCCCAGGAGGAAGCTACCAATATATCCTTTTTCACCCAGTCTTTGTTTCAGATTTTCAAGTCTCGTACCGCCTGATGGCAAGTTGATTTTTACGGCCTCAATCATCACCAACCCGGCCAAAAGGAGTATCGGTCCGAGAATGATTTCCCCGTATTCTTGGAATACCATTGAGGCTTCCCTAGAGTTCAAGCCCACATACACTATCAATACCGCTAACAGGGTGTAGGACATCATCCTCCCCAGCGTGTAAAGAATCCCGACAAGTATCGTGTTTTTGCTGTCGCCTATTCTTCTTGAGATGTATGCGACAGCTGTGATATTTGTTGTCAATGGACATGGGCTCAATGCGGTCATAAGGCCGATGAAGAACGCGGCGACAAGTGGTATGTTGCTTGTACCCATTGACTCCATGAAAGACATTATATCCATTTTACTATTGGTTCAGTTTGGCTTCGATAACGGACTTAAGATAGGACTTGTATTCCTGTTCATCATTTAATTTGTACCATACTTTTGTGTCTTCCTCCTTGCTGAATCCATTGCTGTTGTAGACTCCAATCATTAACGATGAGCCGCTTGCCCCGTATTTTTCCGCTAACTCTTTGTTTTCCGATAATTGAATGTTTATGTGGCCGAATTTCAGCCTGCCAGATTCCAACTCATTGTTGAAGTAGGTGTTCACAGTCTTTTCAGCAAATTCTCCCAGGGTTTTACATGACCAGCACTGGCTTGTTCTGTGAAAATGATAAACCTCAACCCGGACCTGCTGTGAATCCAAACCACAGGATTGTGCATTTGGATCACATACTGATTCTGTTTTGACTGGAAGTGTCGTTGTGGTTTGTTTCTCGTTTGTTGTTGTGTTAGAAACGGTGTTTTGGTTTGTAATGCAACCTGATGCCAAAACCAGCAGTGTGAGAGCCAACAAATAGTAATGCCAATAAGCCATGCACTATATTAGTAAATTTGAATATATAAATACAGTTATTCTATTTTGCCCGATGTTTCAAGCAGTTTCTTTAAAGCATTATCTGCGAGCCGGTAGTAGACGCTTAAACCGTCTTTGCGATATTTCACAAGGCCTGCTTCATGCAGTATCTTTAGGTGTGCGCTTGTCGTGGGCTGGCTTTTCCCGGTTGCAGGTATTATCTCGCAAACGCATAGCTCTTTTACAGCCAACAATCTGATAATTGTGAGTCTTGTGGGATCTCCCAATGCCTTGAATATCTTGACCTGACGTTCTAAATCCATCAGAAAATATATTTGGATATATGAATATAAGACCTTATTGTCCCAACATCATTTTAATGCACAGAAACACCATAATTAATGTAAAGGACTTGGACATCTATGTTAACGCCTGTCTGGGGCGCAAGCCCTTTTTCTTTCTTTGAAAAAAGGGAGTGTAGCAATGGAAACAAAGCGTTCATGCGTGTCGGACTGGGGGTTTGAGATATTTCATTTCATCACTTGCAGTAACAGATTGTTGGCAGGGCACAGCAGCCCGCACCCGCTGGACGGTACGTACAAGTCCTGCCAGACGAGCAGACTGCTTCCCTGCATGCGCTGGGACTTGGGTTTCGGACATCATAACATGAAATTTTTTTGATAGTGGTTGACTGGATTGGTTGGATGGTGGTGGTTGTGGTAGTCTGCAGGGTAGTTGTTGTTGAGGTTGTTGATGAAGTAGTGGTCGTGCTTGTAGTTGTTGTTGAGGAGGTGGTGGATGTTGTAGTTGTGGTGGTTGACGTTGTTGACGTGGAAGTGGTTGATGTCGTGGTAAAACTAGGATTACTGATACATCCACAAACCGATGCCAGCACCACAAATACAATTAATAATGTTTTTGTTTGTATCATTCCACTTCCCCTCGACTCATTACACTCCCGACAACCACACCATTAATCACGGAGAATGCCATCATGTATCCAGTAAGAACTAGAGTATATGTTAAACCAAAGTAGTGCACCAAAACCGGGATGAGAGGTATCTTGACAGCACGGTTGTAGAGAAAGACAACAAGCAGCGGGTTTTTCAATCCCTTGTCCCTCAGTTCAGCGAGCAATGGATACCAGAGGAATATTGGGCCGGTGGAAAGTAATCCCGCCAATATCGCGGTAATCCAAACTCCCACACCATCAGCCTCAACCAATCGCTTAGCCACCATCTTGGAGTCCATGAATAGGTTGGCTGTGAAAAGGAATAACAGTACCAGGAGGAGTGAAGGCAAAAGCTGGGATGCGATCTTAAAAAAGATTTCCAGGGACGCCGTGAAAATCAGAGGCTTCGCGGACCCAATCACTGCGTAAAGCAGGATTACCATCAAGAGGAAAATCCACTGCACCTTCAACTTGCCTTGCTCTTTCTTTTTTATCTTTTTCATAGCAGTCTTATTGTAGTTACAGTCATCACGGCGATTATTATCGCGGATAGGAAGCTTGTGAGATTTCTTGCGATGGTGAATCGTCTGCCAAGGGTTGCAGCCTCCATTGGGGACTGGGCTACGCCCACGGTAACCCATGAGAGAATGAATGCTGTAACAGCTATTAGGCTTACGCCAACACTCTTAAGTTCCCCGCCGATGATGTAGCTAGTAATAGGGTTCCCCGCTGCAATACTCCCCAAGATAGCTCCAACAAGGGGGTCGGTGAACGTATTCCCCGTGAAAAAATGTCTGAAGTCTTCAGGCCCAAGTAAGGAGTTTGCAAGTGAAATCAGAAGGAGGACTGCAACAAGTACTGGTAGAAACTGCATGAACCCATTTATGGCCTTTATTAAAGCCTTTTCTGTTCTATTCATTTTTCACTCAACCGTCTTGCCCCACCCCACTCCACCATCTCCCACTTTATCGCCGTACAGGTCTCTTATCTCTTTTTTGTGTTGAGTGCAGTGTGTTGGCACAATAAATTCCAAGTCCTCCAGTACATCGTACTTGTCGAACCCGTGGAAACCTCCGACCACACCATAAAGGCGGCCGAACTCCGAGGCTTTCACAAGTATTTTTTCCAAACCAGGGTGTGAGCAACCCACAACCACTACCAATCCTTTCTTTGTCTCCACGGCGAGGGATTGCTCGTTTACGCCTTTGTATTCTCCCATGACCTCAAGTTCGCCGGTAGTATGTACACCGGCTATTATCTCTTTCGGGTCTTTTATTTCAACTAACTCTGACTTGTTTTTTATCTGTTTTTTTAGTTTCTCAGAGAACGAAGTAGGTACTACAACAGTCGTCTCCTCACATTCATTCAAGACATGATTCAATCCCCCAACATGATCCCAGTGCTGGTGGGAGAGGACTATGGTATCGATCTTCTTTGGATTGATTTTAAGGGCCCGCATATTATACAGTAGATCATTTCCATCCCAGCCGGTATCAAACAAGATGTTTCTTCCACCCACTTCTATGTAGGCTGAGAAACCCCAACCTTCCTTTAAACCCCCCTTGAAGACTTCATTGTCGTAGACTATCGTCAACTTCATTCAAACCACCTGCTCCTTCTTTTCATAATTATCGCCGATATAGCTTCTTATTCTTTTTCAATCCATTTTCTTCCACTAATATTGATGTCAATCCCGCACTCCGGACATTTCCCCCTCCCAATTATGTTTTCTACCGTTCTCATCCCCCTTCTCTCAATTAGAAGCTTTCCACACCCCGGACAGTAGGTATTGTTCCTACCGTCACCCACGTTACCTAAGTATACGTATTCCATCCCCAATTCAGTTGCTATACTGTAAGCCGTATCCAAAGTTCCAATTGGGGTTGGGGGAATATCCTTGACTTTATACGCCGGAAAGAACCTTAGGAGATGGAGGGGTGTTTCTTTTCCCAGGTTATTGATTATCCATTCCACCAACTCCGCAACTTTTTCCATCGAATCCCCTATCTTTGGGACAATAAGGTCGGTTATTTCAATGAAAACACCCTGTCTTTTGTATTCTTTTAGGGCACGAAAAATTGGGTCAGGGCTAGGAACTGAGGAAAACTTTTGCAGAAATTCTTTGTCTCCAGAACCCTTGAAGTCTACTGTTGCTTCATCCAGATACGGAGCTATCTCTTTGATGGGTTCTGGATTCATGTAGCCGTTTGTCACATAAGTGTTGTAGAGTCCTTTCTTGTGAGCTAACTTTGCGGTATCATAAGTTAATTCATAGAATATTGTCGGCTCCGTGTACGTGTAACTTATGCCTTGGCAGCCATGTGCTTTTGCATTCTGGACAATCTCTTCCGGGCTTAACCTTTTTCCCTCTATTTGTCCCTGACTAATAGTCCAGTTCTGACAGTATTTACACTTCCAATTACAACCTGGCGTGGATATGGAGTAAGTGCGGGTGCCTGGAGCGAAATTATAGGCTGGTTTTTTCTCGATGGGGTCTGGGGTGGTGGAATTCACTTTATCGTAGACAAGAGAGTAAAGCCTTCCGCCTGTATTCTCCCTAACCCCGCATACCCCTGTTCCTCCTTCAGGGATTAGACAGTTGAAGGCGCATAAACGACACCTTACTTCATTCCCCTCTAGCTTCTCATAGAACATGGCTTCTCTCATTTTCACCGCCACAATACTGTTTTATCGCGAAATATATTGCATTGAGTATGAGCGTTTTGTGACCGATTGTTATGTCGGTGTTTATCAATCTCGTGTCTTGGGATAGTTTTTCTGAATCGAATGCGTAGGCGATGTAGTGTGCTAGGGTGGTGGGCACCCGCCCGTAATGTATCACGTTCTTGGGGGGATCGTATCCCACATACAGGTTTACGCCTTCCCTTGCTTCCTCTTCCATCAACAAGATATTTATTTTACTTCCCTCAGCTGCCTTACCCTCGATTTCCTCCAGGGTTTTTTCATCTACGAGCACACACAGTTTTTTAGGTTCAAACTGGTGTTTAACACCTTCTATTATATCCATCAACTCTAGGACTGTCGATGAGACCGAACCTGGACTTTCATAGTCTATTTGGGATTTTAGTTCATGTAATCTGGCTTCGGCATCATCCACGCTGTTAATGCGCACTCCGGAAAGAACTTCAACTAAGGGAAGCGGTTTTGGCTTAACCTGGATTGTTCCTGCTTCACGCGCCAACCTAATCTTGGTTTTTGTTAAACCAAAAAGTTTTTTCAAACCCTTGACAGCGTATTTATCCGTCATAAAGCTCTCCCCCCAAATTGTTTTTCTCAACCATTACACAGACTCCATTCAATACTTTGATTCCTGACTTGCTGCAGAAGTCTAAGGCTTTCTGGGATTCTGAACCGGGCTGCATCCACACATTCTTCACTCCCACATTCAAGCATTCTTCAACTATCTTCTCCGTGATTTCGGGGGGGACTACGAGATTTACAACATCGGGCTTGACAGGCAAGTCACGCAAGGAGGGAAAGCATTTATCCCCGTCGATTTCTTGATTGTTAGGGTTGACGGGATATACTGTATATCCCGCCTCCTTCAGACTCTGATATATCTTGAACCCATACTTTTCTGTGTTTCTTGAAGCCCCCACCACAGCAAAAACGTTTTTCTTATCCAGAAATCTCTTGATTAGATCATTCATTTTATGGCTCGTCAAGTCAGGCCTCTCACCCCCTCACAAAGAAGCAACCTCAAATCCCCCCTTCTCAGTAACATCTGTTTTCGCATTTCCTGCATTGCCTCTGAATGTTGATGACCGTAAGTACTAAAAGGAGGACTGGAAAAATCTCTTGGACGCCGATAATATACAAGACTGCTGCTGTTAGAGTCAAAGTAATAGTGTGCCAGCTCGCTAATTCTTTTTTCACCAGGCAAAGCGGTTTATTTTCGTTTGAATAATCTGTCGAAAAATCCTGCATTATCATCCTCCACTATTACTTCCTCGGGCATTTCTTCCCCTAGCATTTCATACACTATTTTAAGATACTTTTTCTGTGAAGGCGTACCGGTTACGGCACCCCTCTCACCCTTCTTGTTCGTAAATACTATTGTTGGAACACCACGAATCCCATATGACTGTGCCTTCTTGCGCCCCTTTGGCGTTGCAGTATTCAACTCCGCCCACTTTACCCTGCCGCCAAACTTTTTATTCTCCTTTAGTAACTGTTTCGTCGCCTTCACTGCTGAAGGACAGTGCGGACACCTCGGGCTCGTGAACACCTCAATCTTCAAGTCGGCCATTTTTAAGCAATATGTTGGGTTATTTTTGGTTCAAGCACTTGCCGGGGGAGGGCCCCCACAATAGTGTCAACATGCTTCCCGTTTTTGAAAACTAAGAGTGCGGGTATACTTTGTATTCCATACGCTGAAGATGTCTGGCGGTTTTCGTCCACGTTCAGTTTCCCGAACACGATTTTTCCTGCGTAGTCTCGCGCAAGCTCTTCTATTATCGGGCCGATCATCTGGCAGGGCCCGCACCACGGCGCCCAACAGTCAACGACAAAAAGCGGGTGTTTACCTACAGCCTCATTAAATGTCGCATCCGTTAACACAATTGGTTTGTCAATAATTTCACCTGAATTCTTATTTTTCTGCCTCCCAATTAACTCCCTCATCCGTTTTTGGCGGATTTCGTCTAGCTCACCCATCTTTTAAAACCTCCAAAACATTCGACCATACATCCTTTATTATGCCTGAAACACCCTCACTTGCGTGTTCGATTATGGTTTTGCCCTCAATCATTGCTTTCGTGAAGGAAACATCATAAGGTATTTTACCGACAACCCTGACGCCTTGTTCCTTACAGTATTCTTCTATCTCGTCTGCTTTCTCAGGATTAATGTCATATTTGTTGATGCAAACTACTGCCGAAACCTTGAAGTGCGCTACCACACCCAGTATCCGCTCCAAATCGTGCAGTCCGGACATGGTCGGTTCGGTAACCACTAAAACTTGGTCCACGCCGCCGATGGACGCTATCACCGGGCATCCTATCCCGGGGGAACCGTCTATTATGATTAAATCCGAGTTTTTCTCTTTAGCGATTTCCTTGGCTTTGTTTCTGACAACCGTAACCAGTTTACCCGAAGCCTCCTCACCGGGTTGGAGTCTGGCGTGACAAAGCGGCCCAAACCGCGTCTCGGAGATGAATGATTCACCAGCAACTTTGTCGTGCATTGAGACGGCTGAGACTGGACATACGATGGTGCAGACTCCGCACCCTTCACAGGAAAGCAGGTTGACTTTAAAGTCTTTTATTGCGTTGAACCTGCATTTTTCCATACATACCCCGCATTTAATACATTTTCCTTCATTGATTACGGCAGTCTCTAACGCCTTGAAGTCTTCTTTAACATTCACCTCTGGTTGCAGGAGCAGGTGAAGGTCGGATGCATCGACGTCACAGTCTGCAAGCACCTTGTTTTCCGCTAACGCTGCAAACGCCCCGACAAGACTTGTCTTTCCGGTCCCGCCTTTCCCGCTTATTACCGTCAACTGCTTCATTGCTCGCTAGCCCTCACATTTTCCATAATCAAACCCATCCCCCGATCATTGCTACACCAAGGCAGAACATTATGGTACCCGCCGTCAAGTGCAGGTACTTGATGTTCTTATCCTTCCAACCATTAACATCCTCGACTCGGGCGATACCGGCGTAAACGAGCAGGGTTATGACGATCATGGGAGAGACAAAAATGAGGTTGTATATTAGAAGCCAGGGTATGGTCTTCAGCAGGTCCATTGCAGAGAGTATGCCTCCGGCTATAACATAGGGGCCTATGGTGCAGGGCAATAGGAATATTGTTACGAAAGCTCCTACCGTGAATGCGCCCTTGGGACTTGTTATACCGCCTATTAACTTCTTCAACTTCGGCCTCCATGAGAGGGGCATCTCAGTCATAAGTCCTCCTGGCTTGTATTTGAAGAAGTCTTTTACGTTTAATATTCCGAGTATTATTGCAATCAACCCAAGGATTTTATACAGCCATATCCTCACTGAGGTCAGCATCTGAACCAGCTGGAAGAAACGGATTATTACAAGCCCGTAGAACATGTATAACACGTACACGGATGTTGTGAATGCGAGTCCCGCAAGCAGGACATTACGCTTGTCTTTTGGATTGTAGGTTAGTATTGCAATCAACATCAATGTTAAAACAGCCAGTGCGCACGGATTTACCGCATCAACGGCGGCAAGCGAAATAATCTTCGCCATACTCAAGTCTTCAATCATTTCCTTTCACCTCTTGTTTTTTTCTTTGAAATGAGTAGGAGTATTAGCAAGACGACACCCAAACCCATTATAACGTAGGATGATTTCTCAACGTAGTACCATATCCAACGGTCTCCCACCCTGTCTCCGGATTCCTCATCCCCGCTAATTTCTTCATCATTCCACTCGATAATCCACCCATCCAGTTTCGCGGCCTTGTTGAATTTCACGCTGCTTCCGGAAAGCGGGACAGTTTTGGCTTCAATCAATTCCGCATTAGAAATATTTTCAATCATTAATCTTATGTTTTTCGTTGTTAAGAGTTCCTTCAAAACGTCATCTGAAGTCGATTCACCACTGGTCCTCATTAATACTCGACTACCCACCCAAATGTTCGGCTTTCCGGGCAAATCATTCAAATCAAGTTCATTGAAAGGTGTATAACCCTCAAGTAGGGCGCAGGGACTTCCATTAACTAACCTGTCTTTTACGCATCCTTTAACCTTATCTAAAATTGTTTTGTCTCCGACGGTACACCCGTCCTCCATTATTAGCTGGGGTACTCCCAGCGAGGTATCGTATTCTGAGTTGTGTTGGTACATTACTTGGGCGTTTAAGGATTGCCTGTAGATTTCATACTCTATCACCACGAAGCTTCCATTGAATTCAACAGGCAACTCACCCAAGACAACAGGGTCTGACTTAGCGCAGTGGGGGCACCCTATTCCAGTGAAGTATACCGCGCAGACTGTGCTTTGATTTTGCGCGCTCGCAAGCCCCGTTAACAGCAGCAAGAAGATTAAAACCTTCTTCACTCTAACACCTCCCTTATCTTATCGGACATGTCTCTAAGCATTATTTTGTATTCATGAAGTTCCTGCACGAAAGGCACCCCATTTGAGTAGAGTTCGGCTATCCGCCGGTCATGGGGTATCCTCAGAAGTACTCGGATGTCTTTCTTGTCACAGTATTCAGCCACCTTGTCATCTCCAATACCGTCTTGGTTTATGACAACACCGTGGGGGATGTCCATACTCTCAAGCATGCCCACCGCAAGCTTCAAATCATTCAAGCCGAATGGTGTCGGCTCGGTCACGAGAATACAGTAATCTGAGTCTTCAACAGCCGATATCGTGGCACAGGAAGTGCCTGGAGGGGCGTCAATCAAAACGTCCTTGCCTTTTTTTATGTGTTTCTTGAGTTCCCGGATTACTGGCGAAGCTTGAGCTTCCCCAATAGTTAATAGTCCATACGAAAAGTCAATATTCCCAACGTTGCAATGATTTATCACTCCAATAGCCCGTTCTATCTCGTTTATCGCTTTTTGCGGGCAGACGAGCATGCAGCCTCCGCAGCTGTGGCAGAGTTCAGGGAAAAACAGGATTACCCCCTTGGTAATGGCTAGTGCGTTGTAGCGGCAGAACCTGGCGCATTCACCGCAGTAGTTACATAAAGCCTCGTTTATTTCAGGGACTTTAACCTTAACGTCTTCTGACTTTGTTTCCTCCGCCTTAAGAAATATGTGGCAATTCGGCTCCTCCACGTCACAGTCTAAAAGCTGGACATTACCTAACGCCAACGCCGTGTTGACCGCTAACGTGGTCTTGCCTGTCCCCCCTTTTCCGCTTGCAATTGAAACAATCATTATAGTCCTCCTAGTATAACAGTCCCATTAATAGGACGCATATTAATCCGAGTATGATGCTGGCTGCAGAAGCTGCAGGATATTTTCTAATCTGTGCTTCAGGTATGAGCTCATGAAATGAGATTTGTGTCATAAAGCCTGCGGCCAATGCTAGTGAGACTCCCAGCAATTCAGGGGAGCCGTCTTTGAGTACGGAATATGCGAGGATGAATCCCGCCAGTTCAAAGAATATCGTCGCTGCGGTTATGGCAAACGACTTGACTCTGCTTTTTGTAACAGCATAAAGCGGAATTATTGTTGCAATGTTTTCGGGAACATCCTGAGCCGCTATACCCAACGCAATCGCGAGCCCCACTGACCCTGCGACGGCGAAACCGGAGCCGATAGCCAATCCCTCTGGTAGGTTATGCAGTGCTATTCCCACAGTAAGCATTAACGCTGTTTTTTTAAGTGACTCCATTTCACTGAACTCTGGATGTATGTGGGGGATTATCCAGTTGAAGACAAACATGATGAACACGCCACCGAAAAAAGACACAACTGTGACGCCGACCGAGACAAGCTTCATCGCCTCCGGCACAAGCTGTAACAGTGAGATGCCCACCATCATGCTCGCGGCAAAAGAAAGGGAAAGACGTAAAAACTTCTCTCCCGGCCTCCAGATCAAACCACTAAGAGCCCCAATTGTCTGGCCGGCGAAAATCAGGAAAATAATGATGAACATCTGCATCCTACAGACCCCCCACATACCTGAAGTATTTTTTATTCCCTGTGATACTGCCCGCTATCACACCTTCCCGGCCCAACACCTCGACGTATTTGACGACCTCGTTTTCATGGAAACCAAGCGCTGAGGAAATATCTGATATGGTGCACGGACGCCTTTTGAGCAGGTTCACTATCAACTCTTCCCTGCCTCCCTTGTAGGCTTTCACATCCCTCCTGCTGAAGTCTGCGATCACCTCGGCATCAAGGATACCCGCTATATCATCAAGTCTTTTTTGTGTAAGAGGCCTTGCGTATTCCTCGGCCGGGGGCCTCACGACCGTATTCAACTGTACTTTATCTGGTCGGATGGCCTCTATGGCATGCCGTAACTCACTCAGCTCTGACGCGGCATCGTTTATACCCTCAACAAGCATTACCTCCAGCCAGACCTTGGTTTCGAATGATCTCGTAAAGTTGGTCAATCCAACGATTATGTCCTCAACCTTTATTCGAGGGTGTGGTCTGTTTAATTTTTCAAATACCAGTTGTGTTGCGGCATCGAGCGATGGGACGATAAGGTCTGCTAAACCCAGTTCTTCCCTGACTTTTGAGTCTGTTATGAGAGACGCATTGGTTAATACTGCAACAGGATTGACTGTCAATGATTTAATCCCTTTTATTATTTCCCCCATGCCAGAGTTTAGTGTGGGCTCTCCGGAGCCGGATAATGTTATGTAATCGCACTCCTGTCCTGATTCTACAAAGTCTTTGATTTCAGAGAGCACTCCGCTCACCGGAACATACTCCTTCCGATCTACTATTTTTTCCGTAGTCCTGCCGAGTTGACAGTAAATACAGTCAAATGAACATACTTTAGGGGGCACCATATCCACTCCAAGCGATGAACCAAGCCTTCTTGATGGTACGGGCCCGAACAAGTATTTCACCTCCTACCACCCCTATAAAATACTATGTCCCCCTTCTGTACGCCGACGTCCCGCGCTATCAAAGGACACTTAGCCATTAACAGGAAGAAGATGTATTCCTCGCTACTCAATCCCTCGTAATTGCCCTGCCCCTTACTCAACACCAAGTCTGCGTTTCGTAGTTTCTGTAAAAAATTTGGGTCCGTTCTTTCGGGACCCGTTTCTGGAGTACCATTACCGAGGAAATCCACTTCAACCTCGCCTTCCAATCCGCAGGCTTCAACATCATCTAATGTGGCGTCGTTTATTATGGGCCCCCCCTTAACGACCAGGGTCACCTTCCTGTCACCCAACTCCTCTATCAAAACCCTGTCGAATACTAGTTCACCTGCATTGTCGGCCAGATAGTAAATGTTCTTGGCGTCATCGAGACAATCCTTGAACCTGTCGTAGTGGTTGATTGAAAACTCTTTCCCTAAAACATCCTTGATTGTTGCTTCCACATCAAACACTTGATTTACCCCATAGTCGATAATATTCCCGGCCGCGGCCAACTTGAGCGCAGTATAAAGTCTGTCATCAGACTCCTCAACGATTTCTTTTAACCATGGATACATTTTCAAGGCCATCTTGTTATCACGTTCCTTAACCGCCTTATAAGGGTCGCTGTTTCCGGTTATGTCCCTGACTAAACTGTGGACTTTATGAGCTAGCTCTGGTGGCTTGGAGGTGTAGCATATTTTCACCATCAATGTTGCAGTACTCCGTAATACGTCCTTCTGCAGTTTCTCATTGTCGGTGGCCATTCTCGCCGCTTCAAGCGCCTGCCTCATGAAACATGGGATACAGTCAAGATTGACTTTCATTCACTCAAGCTCCGCCATGTGCGATTATTTTTATCGCCAGCATCAAACCCACCCCGATAAGGAAAAACATAAATGATATCATGGCCTTTTTCATGTCAGCCTCCTTGTGTAGTTCAGGGATTAAATCAGATGCTGCGATATAGAGGAAACCACCTGCAGCAAACGGCAGCATAAGTGTTTTGAATCCCTCCAGGGGTATAAGATACCCGACAACTCCACCGAGAACACAGGTTAGTTGTGAGAGGAAATTGTAGAACAATGCCTTACCTTTACTCATTCCCCCATGCAGTAACACTCCGAAATCCCCCAGCTCTTGGGGTATCTCGTGGGCTATTATCAAAAAAGAGGTTACTACTCCAAGGCGTACGTCAGCCATGAATGCTGCCGCAATCACCAGCCCATCAATAAAATTATGTATGCCATCCCCAAAGAGTATCATGTAACTGTACTCATGTACTTCACATTCCCTCTCATGGCAGTGGTGCCAGTGCAGGAACCTCTCCACCAGAAAGAAGACGGAGAATCCGGCAATAAGTATTAGAAAAGCCGTATCGACAGTCAATACGGTTAGTGATTCCGCCAGAAGATGGAGCAGACCGCCACCCAGCAACGCCCCGGCGGAAAACGAGACCATCACGTAAAGCATCTTCCTGAGGGTTTTCTCGTTCAACAAGAGCGTTACCGCCCCAACAAAAGCGACCAACCCGTCAATGAATGTGAAGGCGAGGATCCAGACCAGGATATTCATTCTTCAACCTCCAGCCTCGAAAGTCTCCCTTCAACAAAATTTGTAATATTTTCCCCCGAAGTTAATCCTCTCGGCCGATACAACTCTACAGCATGTTCAAATGAAACGAGCAGTGACACCAAAAGTGACGCTAAAGTCTCAGCCGTATAGTACCCGTAACTGAATGTCTTGTCCGGCTTTCTCTCTGAAATCTTAAGCCCGGACCAGACGGCTAGACTACTGGCAACGTCAGTCAGTGAATGCAGTGCGCCGGCAGTCAAAGCAATGCTGCCAGACGCTAACCCAACACTTCCTTTCACCAGCGTTAAAAGAAAGAGTGTGACTGCGGAGTTTCCCGCCGCGAGTTTTCCATACATTATTCTCTCAGTACTCATGCTTTATTTCCCACACTCTTTTTTTCCATGCAATTGACTTCTGAAGGCATGCTGACTGCACGCCGTATCCTCCGTCGCAGGCGTCAGTGAACCATTCTTCCACTGCTCTAACGCATCCTTCACAGTCCCTAATGCTTCACAGTAGACTTGAATTCCCTTCTCAGAAAACATCTGTATCGCTCTTCTCCCAAGCCCCCGACACAACAGGATTTCAACTCCGACGCCGGCAAGCATTTCAGGGGGATAACCTTGGCCGCCCATGTGATGACTTGCATTAGAGATGACTTCAACTACCCCCGTTTCATCATCAATTAAGGTGTACGTAAGCACCCGCCCGAAATGCTCACCAACCTGCTCACCCAACCCTTTATCCCCGTCTGTCGGAACTGCGATTTTCATCCTCACCCACCCCCTCTTCTTCCACGACCCTGGCCGCCTCCACGACCTTGCCCTCTACCGAATCCTCCTATTCCGCCTGATCCCCCGCGCCCCATGCCAAAGTGGTCTCCAACTGTCGGGTCTGCTATAGGCTGTAGCTTACCCTTAAGGTATTTTGATACCACCTCCCCGACATTCCCCTGCTCCAAGATCATCTTAACTCCCATCGGGCTTAACACCGCCACGGCATTGGGGCCGAAGTTGCCTGCAATAACCGCTTCCGCGCTTAAGCTTCCCACGAATTGTGCCGCCTGTATGCCCGCTCCACCAGTTGCTGAGAATCCCGGGTTTTCTTCCACTGTAGAATTCTTTATTTCATTATCCTCGCATTCCACCACAGTATATGTCGGGCACCTCCCGAACACTGGCGAAACCGCGTCATCTAATCCCCCATTATTCGTTGCTACAACAATCTTCATTTTCAATCATGCTCCTCAAACATTTTATCCTGTGTTGGATCGTTTTTCCTAATCCACTCGATCAACATCGCAGCGTGCTCTTTCTCCTCATCCCTATTGTGCTCCAGAATCTTTTTCAACTCAGTGTTTTTGGTTGATTCAAACCTCTCTTGATACCAGTTTATGGCTTCCAATTCTTCTATAAGGCTTTGACGAGCCCTCTCCAAATCAAGTGTTTCATCCGAAAGATTCTCCCTTCCTTCATGTTCTCCAGTCATTTTTTATGCACCTCACTTAATGTGTTCATCTTAAATCGTCTTTTTTTCTTCCCTTACCCCAAAGCCAGTCTTCCTCATAGTTTCTTTTGAAGACCTCGTCAGGGTATTGCATCAACACGTCTTTCTCCCTGAATGAGTAGCTGTAGTCTTGAACGTATTGCATTATCGTTTCGTACGCCTGATTTATTTCCGGCATCCTCTCTCCCTTCCCTCCCCCGTCAGGGTGGTGTTTTTTTACAAGATTCTTGTAGGTGTCCTTAACCTCCTTAATTGTTGCCTCCTCACTCAAACCGAGCACCCTGCGGGCGCCTTCTATTTTCTCCACCTTTGTTTTCCTCATTTTAATGTGCCCTTTACCGCGTAGATGCTTGCGGTTTTAGGGTTGTCTGAGTCGAACACACTTTCGTCTTTTACGCCAAGAAAATACTCTCCCTGCGTGTTAAATTTCCCTTCCAAGTAGTCTACTATGGGCGTGAAATCCGTGTGTTTCAAATTTCTTGCAGTATAGCCTCCTCTCGTAAGCATGCCCTGAAAGTGGTGGGAATGTGGATTGCATAATAGGGCGACAAATTTCCCTTTAGGACGCAAGACTCGCGCCCATTCGTCCACAGCCCTGAAAGGATCGTCCATGAAACAAAGTGTTGCAACTGAAAACAAGCCGTCGAAACTTCCCTCTTGGAAGGGGAGTTTTTCAGCGTTGGATACTCTGAACTCATTTCCCGCGATCGACTGTGCAGCCGCGATCATAACCGAGTCAGCATCCAATCCGACGATATCCAAGTCAGAAAGCTCTTTCTCGAAGACCCCGGGACCACAGCCCACATCCAATATCTTATCGCAGTCTGAAAGGAAGCTTCTGATGTATTCCGCCTCTCTTCGAAGTATCTTTCTACCAAAGTCTGTCTCATAGAACCTAAGATAATCATGTACCTCCGGCGGTATTTCTCCTTCAGTCATCATATCGCTGAATTAACCTCCCCTCACCATTTTCGTCTTGCATTTCGGACACGTCATACTCGCACAGGGTGTGCCTCTTGTGTGTGGCTTACTGAACCCACATTGCGGGCATACGCACGTCTTTGGGCCTCCAGGACCTCCTCCCCCCATCAAACCTCTACCGCCTCTACCAGGTCCCACACGGGGGCCGGTTCCGTCTCCAATTGGCATCTTTCATTCACCTCAATATTTCAGTTCAGTCATAAGGAATTTAGGGCCGCCCTCAACTTCTCAAACTGGTTTTTATCCAAACGGCATACTCCGATTCCTTCCTTGTTTTCGCCTATTATGGCGCTGCCGTCGTCGTTCACAACCAACTGGAGACAGTTTGGGTTAGGCCCATATTCACTACATAATGTAATAGCCTTCATTTTTCATTCACCCCTTTTTTTTATTAGGGTTGAAGTCATATCTTCTACAATTTTTTGGAGTGCCTTCGCCGCTTTCGTATCTTCATAATCGAAGATAAACGGTTTTCCCGCGTCACTTGCAGACACGATCTCCGGTTCTATTGGTATTCTCCCAAGGAAAGTTACTCCAAGTTCCATAGCGGCTTTCTCTCCCCCACCCTTGCCAAACAGGTTGATTTGCCCTCCGCAATGAGGGCAATCCAGACCAGACATGTTCTCGATTATACCCAACACTGGGAGATTTACCTTTCTCGTGAAACTAACCGCCTTCCTTGAATCTAATACGGCAACATCCTGTGGAGTCGTTACAATGATCGCACCATCCATGTCTGGTATAAGCTGTGCCATGCTCAAGGCTTCATCTCCCGTGCCGGGTGGCAAGTCAATGATCAGGTAATCTAGCTTGCCCCACTTGGTGTCCGCGAGGAACTGGAGTATGAC
>AQSC01000059.1 GCA_000402775.1 Euryarchaeota archaeon SCGC AAA252-I15
CTCCGTGGGGTAATAGAGAGCGGTTTGCAAGCAGGGAGCCAGTGCTTTTCTATAGGATATCCACCGACACGTGCCGCATAAGTCTTGCAGCAGCCGAAAACTTCACTGAAGTTAGAAGGTATTTGGATGCGGCGGAGCACAGGCACGCTACCCATAATTTCTCGATTCCCCGCTTGAAATGTGTCCTCCGCTATAATCGACTAAAACACCATCCTCAACAGTGACTGTATTACACCTCAAGATAACATCGGAAGAATCCAACACAATACCCATATTAGCAGCTTCAAGAGGCCCCCTTCCCGGGTAAAACTTTACTGGGTCATAGCCTAAAATCGCAAGGTTTGCGACACCGCTATCTTGGGGGAGGCCAGAAACCATAGTCTGAAGCAGACCACACTCGCCTCCCTGTGCTAGAGAATCCATGTTGGGGGTGTCAGCCGCCTCAAGAGGAGTCTTTCCTGAAAGCTTCGGAATTGGCAAGTCACTCATCCCGTCACAGCAGACAACAACGTATTTAACCGAAACCATAGCTAACTTTATTGAATTCCCCAATATTAAATATAAGATGAAACTGCGAGGATATGAAACTTCTGACGCAAAAGACGTCGTAAGACTCCACAGAAAATTCAATAATTGGTTTGAAAAACTTCCAGTAGACGAGGAATTCATAAACAATGCGTCGCTTAGACCCGACTTTAAAATCTTCATAGCCGAAGAAAAAGGAAAAATAGCAGGTTTCTCAGGGGTATTATTCCAGGAACACGTAGGTCGCGCAGAGTTGGGTCCAATCTGCGTGAACCCTATTTTCCAAAAAAAGGGTGTGGGATCAAATCTAGTCGAACACGCAATCAAGTTTCTCAGAGAGAAAAATATCCACAGAATTATCGTTAAAGTCAAGGGCGGAAATATCGGGGCTTGTGAATTCTTCAAGTCCAGGGGATTCGAGATGGAAGCAAACTTGAAAAAATACACTAAAGCGCTTGAGGAAGTGGTGCAGATGGTCCGAATTGAGGATTTATAAGAAGTCCTCCTAAAAATAAACCATGCTACCCTCGATTTACTCTAATTCCCGCGGAGACAAGTGGGCTGCCTCCACAATAATAGTATTAACTATTTTTCTGGGAGTCTTTATGACAGGATCCCGAGTCGAAGCTCCAGTTGGATGGTATGCTGGGGGGAAGGCAATCCTAATTATTTCAACTGAACCTTCCGGCGCGTCAATTTATCTGGATGGCGTGGGGGAGAAGCTGGATACGACAGTAGCTAGCATTTATGTTACTCCTGGGAAACACGTTGTGACCTTGATGTTGGATGGTTACGAGTCTTACAGTGAAATTATTGTGTTGTCTCCCGGGAAATCACATACAATCAATGTCAAATTGGTGAAAAAATAGTTTTCCCATAAAAGAATTCTTTGGAAAATCAAGCTCACTATCCCTTAGATATTTATACGCACGTGTTCAATCTTAAAAACGATGAAGAAGGTTTTTTTAATTGCAGTAACCCTATTTTGTCTTGCTGGTTCAGTACAGTCAATAGGATTGATTGGAATCGACATTTCTAGAAAGAACATCGAGCTTGAGCAGAATTTCAAGTTTGAGGTTTCTATAAAGTATCCCGAGGCAAATCATCAACTTTATTTTTTCGTCGACGACCACCTGTTCAGCCAGAAGATGATTGGGTCAACAACAGAGGAAGTTGATTCGACCGAATGGAACTGGGATGTAGTAGACTTAAACTGCGGGGAACACACAGCCCTCGCAGAACTTCGGCGGGGTAACGTGAGCGTTGAAAACATTAGCATGAATTTCGACATCGGAAACCTTCCCGCAGTATCCTTCGACCCGAAACAGCCTTTAGCCGGAAGAACTATTGACATAATACTCACTAACGCGGTTTCCGGGGCTCCCGCCTCAGGATTGAAAGTCGAGATCTACGACATCCAGGGTGGTGTAAAAGAAAAACGAAGTACCGACGCATTCGGAAAGATTTCCTACAGACCCGATAATTCAGGCGAATATCGGATGGAGTTTTCTGGAAGGGATTACTGCGGTAAACGCTCTTTTTACGCCCGGAAGAAGCTTATGATTGACGGCCCTCACCCTGAGAATCCTGTGGTTGGGGAATTGATTTCCATCGCCTTGCCAGCTGACGTGGGAGTTAAGCTCTTCGATGAAAACGGGGATGTTTATCTCCTAGCTGAGACCAAGATTGGGGGGGGAGCGAACTTCACTGTGAACAAGTCGGGGACTTATACCCTTGTTATGGGGGATTTGAGTTCAAGGTACTGGGGCATTAACAAGACTTTGGTTGTCTCGGACAAGGATGTTCCCAAAGTTTTGATTAATCCGGAAAAGGTTGTTATTGGGGAGCCAGTGACCATTAAAGTTGAATCAGGAGGATTTCCTCTTGATTCCGCAGTAATAACAATAACCGCACCCGACAATTCTTTTGACGCTTTCACGACCATCTCATCTGGCATGCTCGTCTACACTCCTTCAGTCATTGGTAAATACACGGTTTCAGTTGAGAAAGAGAGGTTTGAGGTTATTGATAAAAATTTCGAGTCGAAGAAGAAGCTTGATATTGACTTAACACCCAGAAATCCTTCTGTTGGTGAGGAAGTCATAATATCGATTAAGGATCAGGAGGGAAATCCTGTCGGAGACGCGACTTTGACTATTGACGGGCGGGCTGAGTCAACTGACGCTTCAGGATTGTATGTCACAACGTTCAAAGAGGCTAGGGTTTACGTGGTTGAGGCTTCTAAGACTTCCTTCCTTTACTGGGATACTGAGGAGAATATCACGGTTACCGGAACCTTAAATATTTCTTTAAATCCTGAATCTGCTGAAGTAGGCCAGCAGACTAAGATTATTGTGTATGACGGTACGGGAAATCCTATTTCAACAAACCTTACTGTGACCAAGCCTGACGGGAACCAGGAATGCCTGATGGAAAACGTGTATTACCCCGACCAGCCAGGAGACCATACTATAGAAGCCTTAAAAGAGGGTTACACAACAGCTAAAAAAACGCTTTTTGTCTCACCCAACGAAATTAACATGCATTATGAAGTCGATAATAATCGCCTAAAAATGTTTTTGTCATCTCAAGGGAATCCCGTACCCGACATCCACGTTAAACTGTCAAGTCCTTATGAAACCGAGGGAGTATCAGATTCAGACGGCGCAATCTACTTTTCCATTAAAGCCGGCGGAGAATACGTATTCGACGTCAACAAGGAAAAGACTCGCCAAGAATATGAGAAAAAATCAGTCACAGAGAAAATCGTGAAACGTAGAAAGACAACGCTTCTAGTAATACCCATAATAATAGTAATAATACTTGCGGCCGCGGCATTAACCGTATTATACCAAATTAAACACTACCGGAAGGGTAAAAAAGGCAAGACTTCTAAAACCAAGACTGACAGTAAACTACTGGAAAAATCACCTAAATCCTCACTCTCAAAACTCTGAACTCAAACACAAGTATTTATACCACAAAATTAAATTCTTAATCTGTTTTACAGCCATTTTTTCAAGAGGTGTTGTGATCAAAATGAGAACTTACTCCAGAATCTGGACTGCATTAATACTGATATTATTAATCCCGGGAATAGCATACGCTGCAAGAGATATTGGATTGGACGTGACTCTGTCAAGCTCTTCAGCGAGCCACGGCGGAAACGACGAAAAATTTGAGGCGGGGGATACATTCTACATACACCTTGCGCTAACAAATGACGAAGCAGACGTGAACCTGACTCAAGCAGACGAAGTCGACGTTCAAATAGACGTCGACGGGGAAGAACTATACGATGAAATACACTACATTAGCGGGGAAATCGCTCCTGGAGATACAACTTATATTGTTATCAGTTCTTCGGATTTTGATGATGTTTGGAAGTATAATCTCAGATCTTACGAGTGCAAGGATGATATGGACGTGGAGGCTCGGATTTCCGGCGATGTCGAATCCCAGTCAGATGATGCGAGGCTTTCCATAGAGGAAGCCAGTGCTGATGATGTTCTCTCAATCTCACTTGACCCTGACCAGCCTACTGCTGATGGTGAGTTGGTTGTAACCGTTGTTGATGATGATGGGGATGAGGTGGATAATGCGAAAGTCAAGTTCACAGAGCTTGGAAGTGATGTGGAGTGGGATGAGTCTGATGAGGAATGGTCTGGCAGAACCGACGACGGAGAATTATCTATTGTTTTAAGTAAGAAGTTCGGAAAGCCTCGCGGAACTTACCAGGTTGATGCCTACAAGTCGGGTTACTGCAAGGATACGATAACGTTTGAGATTTCGAAGAAGCTTGTTTTGACCGGACCGTTTCCGGACAAGCCGCAGGCGGGCAACTCCTTCACTATGAAGGTTACGGATGAGGCCGGCAACGCATTGCATTTCATAAGAGTGGTCATAAGCCCCGACATGCACATAGCCACGTCAGATTCGGACGGGTACGCGAAGTTTACGATAAACAATCCCGGCTCTTACACTGCCGCCGCGGCGTCGACCGATTATGATGACGCCATCCCAATATCATTAATAGTCTACGAGATGCCGTCTCTTTCAATTGGAGTTTCACCGACAAACCCGATGGTGGGGGAGACTGTAACCTTGACTGTGACTGCAGATGGGGCTACAGTAAGCGGGGCATCACTTTCCGTCACACTCCCAACTGGAACCGAGAAATCTTTCACGTCCTCATCTAGCGGGAGAGTAGCCTATACCCCACAGTATCCTGGATACCACAGTATTGACGCTACAAAGGAAGACTATGATCCAGGCTCGTCAAGCTTTACGGTCTTAGATACCTTTAATGTGGCTATTCCAGACTTAGCCTCAAAACAGGCGGGAGACGAGGTTTCCGTGATAGTCAAGGATAGTTCCGGCAACCCCGTTTCCGGGGCAATGGTCTCAGTCCTCGGAACCGCTATAGCGGGGTCAACCGGCTCTTCAGGACAATATAAATTCAATCTACCCAAAACCGGGACCTACACGCTACATGTATCTAAAGACTCGTATACCCCAAAAGACATACCACTGAACTCTCTGGGAGCCCTAATACTTCAGCTTAGCAGTAAAAACGTTGGAGTTGGTGAAATCGTCAAGGTCACAGTCATGGATGATTCAGCAATGAAAGTCTACGGAAACATCCAAATCACAAAACCAGACGGAACCAGGGATACTGTAATAAAAGACGAATACGACTACATTCCGCACGAACCCGGCACATACGCAATAATAGTGTCAAAGGAAAACTATGCATCAGCCTCAGACACATTCGAAGTAACACTAAGCTCAATAATATTCGAACTTTCCCTTGAAAAAAACACCCTTAAAATAATGGCAACAAGCGAAGGAGAACCCGCAAGCGACGTAACAATAACAGTTACAACACCCACGGGCGCCCGCAAGGAAGTTGTGACAGACAACGAGGGGATAGGGCTCCTTAAGGCGGATGAAAACGGCCGATACTCAGTAACAACAAACGACCCCTCCTATGAAAGCGGCACCGTCACAATTGAAAAACAGGGAATAAGCTCCTATATCTGGTGGATAATACTTGCAATAATCATGGTCTTATTCTTCATCCTGGTCGTGGGAGCCGGAATATTCCACTGGCACTTCAAAAAAAAGGGCAAAGTCATTAAAGTAGGCGGGAAAAAACCGAGTCTGGGCTGAATAAATGATAAGTCTCTCAACCAATGTTTTAGGAGTTTTTGCCCTAAAAGAAGGTCGACTAATAAAACATTTCACTTTTTCGGATAATCCTAAAGAGATTGCTAAAGAATTTTCCAAAACTCGTGAGGGAATCTGTGACCTTGAAGAAAAGATAATCAAAGAGCTTGCAGGATCAGGGATCAATGAATTATTTGTCGATAATCCGAAACGCTTCTACTACCTGGATTTGGACGTGTCATTTACTCCTGATAAAAATCCTGCTGATGTTTATTCAATTGCGGAGGAAATAGGCTTTGATACTAAAAACATTCAGGGATTAATCCATTCAGTCAACAGGGAATTGGTTAGAACCCAACTTCAATCCCCCGAGCGTGACCAGCTTGTAGTCCAAGCAGTTAAATCATTGGACGAGCTTGAAGAGTCTGTAAACATTTTGTCTGAAAGGCTTCGGGAATGGTATTCCCTGCATTTCCCTGAATTAAATTACATAGTACCCAAAAACGAGATTTACGCACATATCGTATCAGAAGCAGGGGATAGGATAAACATTAAGGAATTAAAGATTGGTTTGGATACAGGTTATATGGAAAAAATTGTCCTAGCAAGTTTGGATTCCTTTGGATTCGAGTTTAAAAAAGAAGATGCGGTAGGGATTAAATCGATAGCTCAATCTATTGTGTCTCTTCACAGTGCAAGGACTCAAACCGAAAAATATCTTGGAAATCTTATGGGCGATATCGCACCCAACATCACCCACCTTATTGGCCCGCAGCTTGGGGCAAGATTGATTGCGAAAGCCGGAAACTTAAACCGGCTTGCAAGGCTTCCCGCCGGGACCATACAGGTTCTCGGAGCCGAAGACGCATTCTTCCGATTTCTAAAGACGGGGGAAAACCCCCCAAAACACGGTTTAATATTCACCCATCCTGACATTCGAAGCGCGAACAAGAAAGTGCGGGGTAGGCTCTCACGGACGTTAGCCGCAAAGATCGCCCTCGCAGCCAGGTCTGACGCCTTCCACGGTGAGTTTATTGCAGATAAACTCCTAGCGAAATTCAAGGAGAGAGTTTACTCTCAAAAACGGGCTTCATAGATTATTTAAACCGCGAGTAGTAATTCTTTAAGCGAAGAATGCAGCCCAAAAAGTTACCCCTAAAAGCCGAGTTTATATGGTTGATTTCCGTTAGCCTACTACTCTTTCCAACCTTATGTTCAGCCCAACCGACTGATGAACCAGTCGCCTACGAATTTTCCTACATAAAATTTGCCATGTTCTACAATGGGGTTAACCTCTCCACTATTGAGAACATGATAAAAACATATATTGAGGCTAAGGGCGCTCAACAATTCACATTATTCGACAACTCCACGGCAGTATCCTCCCTTGAGGAATATGACGTAATAATCCAAATCGGCAATTACTTGAACACCACTCAAATAGATGCGATTGAAGATGCAAACGGGAGTCTTATCCTCATACACGAGGGATTAACGAACATTAACACTACTCGGTGGGGCATCGAACAAGTATACCCGCCCGAAAACATTTCAAACTTATCGTTTATGATAGGCGCAGATTCCGGTCCAACACGAGGATATCCCGTGAACTCAACTTTTTCAATCCTAAAAACCAGTGCTGTATCCTTTAATGTAACTGGAAGTCACACTCAAAACCTTATAAACACGAACAACTCAAGAGCGGTTGTCGCAAGCAAACAACAACAAGTGGGGGGTAAGACAATCCTAATCGGATTTAATTTAACATCCTACCACGAAATTCGAATCTTAGATAAGGCAATATACTGGATTGAAGGTAAATCCCCGACAGTACAGCAAAACTCAAGATACTGTCTCTACGAATGTCTTTCCCCCACAGTATGCAGATCCTGCTCTGATGCCGTAGTAGTCATCGAAGATCCCAGTGCAGTAACGCCACAAGAAAACTCATCCTACTACTTCATCTATATCCAACACGGAGACATCGTAAATAAAATCGAGTATTCAGAGTTCACGCTCGCAAACCTGTCTGAAACCAAACTTATTGTTGTTCCAAAAGAAAATAAAATAACCTCTCAGATACCCTCACTTAGATCCGATAACAAGAGTCTCATGTTCGTCCACCAAGGGGCGTTTGAGGCGTGGAATGACCACTTCAATGGATTTGCATCCGAACTGGTTAATAAAACGAATATTACTAACGGCGACGCAATAATCGTGCAAAACAGGGAATATGAATTAACTTATGGTTATCCAGTGTCATCTCACATTTACACTCAAAACGAAAGCACAAGGGTTTTAGCCGAAGTCCCCGGATTTACAACCCTTGTGAACACTTCTGATGGAAGTTTGTTGTCCTATGTGAACGGATCATCAAAAGTGGTTTTCTATGGATTCGATCCTTACGCAAGCCAAAGTACTCAATGTATGCCCATGGGTTATCATGGGGGGGTACTATATCTTAGGGCGGTTGAATGGGCGTTGGGTAATCTAAATGTCGGCCTACAACAACCCAACGAAATAACTTTTATTGTATACAACAACAATGTTATGGGCTTTTATGGTTGTGGTAATACTCTCACCTTATCTGAAAATTCCACAGCGAATCGGCTTACTGGAAGGTATGAGTCTGGAACTGTTTCATTCATTGACTTATCGCTTGCTAATGCCACAAATTATTCAGCAACTTCGGTTGTGATTTCGATTTCTAGTGAGAGGGTTTCATCCAAGATTTCGGATTGGGTTAGCCTCAACAAAAGTTTACTGTTGTTATATGAGGGTGCAGTGGACGTAAACATCACGTTACTCGGCGGGTCGAGTGAAAATGACTTTACATCCACGGGACCGGGTTATATCAGGGGTAATGTTGCAGGAAGTATATCGAGGGGATACCCCTACAATGCATACGTTCACACTCAAAATGATTCAGTGAGATATCTAACAGACACTCCCGGATTCTCTTCAATAGTAAATTACGGGTCAAAAGACATACTACAATCTAGAGAATCAGGGAATCGTATCGTAGCTTATGGATTCGATCCTTACCAGGCAGACGTAGACTCAACACCCCTCTGTCTTGGATACCACGGCTGGAAGCTTTTTGATAGGAGTGTGGACTGGCTGTTGTACTCTTTGAATATCTCAGCTCCGCAAGCTAAGCGAATTGCAATACAATTTTACGGTGCGAATGAAAGCTGGTACTGTGATACTGGGCAGGAAAGCAAGGCTAGAAGGAGAATATCCGGGAAGGAGTATGGTGGTGGAAACGTGAGTAGTATCGACTTGTCTGTGGCGGACTTAACTGACTACTCTAACACTGAATTAATCATTATAGGTGATAGTTGGCGGGTTACCTCCATGATTTCTGGATGGAAAGATGGCGGTAAGGACTTAATGTTTCTCATGCATGCTACTACTGATGCGACAAATACTTTCGGAGGGTCATCAGGAATCGACCTTACAAATGACACCCGAGTGAACTTGACATCTTACGCGGGGTCATTAGGTTTTATAACTGAAGGATACTCTCCCACGGGAATAATAGAATCTGACTTTGCACTTGGAAGAACCTGGGCTGATATAAGCGGATTCGCAATACTTGGTAGGAATGTAGACTCAAATACCATTCTCTCATCAAAACACACTTTAAGCTCTGATACTGTTGTCTACACACTTAATCTAACTGAATATGATAGTCCCTGCCGCGGTTACCACGGTTGGAAGCTTTTTGATAGGTCGGTTGAATGGCTTCTTGGAGAACTTACAGTCCCAATTCCAAGAATTGATAGGATAGGTCTTGTAGTAAACATACTGTATAATGAAACTCATCAGTGCTTGTTGGGTGAGGAAGACGTGACGTTTGAGAGGATAGAATCCCTTGAAAATGTGTCTCTTGCGGGAATAAATACCACAACATTCGAGATATCGACGATAAGCACTGCCGACTTCACTGATACGGAGGCGGTGGTAATCACCGACTCGAACATCAACGCTGTCGGAACGTACTACGAACAGATTCTAAACGGTTATACCAAGGCCACCGCAGCCTCAAACGTTCTCATGTTCCGAACAGGAATGGATAGGTATCGTCGAGACCATAATCAGACGCCTTGTAATAACACAATGCACTACGGCTCGCTTTACGGGCGGATTACGACCACAAACGATCAAAACCGCCAGGGGGGGAGGCCTCCCTACGGCTACCCGTTCAATGCCAAAGTCCAGGTACACGGGGACGTAATGGATGCCTGCTACTGGTCGAATCTACCCCAGGATTTCTTTGGTTTTTTGAAAAACGACACGGAATCAAGGGTTGAATGGATTGGGGTTGGAGTACCACCCGCATCTTCAATGTATACTAACAAGCTTGCCATACTAGGTTATCGTCCTTACGAGGCTTGGCTGGACAACCACGATGATACGGACAATGAGTATCATCATGGTTCAACCATCTTTGACAGGGTGATAATCTGGCTTCTGGGAGATCCAGTAGTAAAGGATAAAACAAAAGATATTGTTGTCATGGTCTATAATAAAAACAATAGATTACTGAGTGAAAATGTCACTCTAAACTGGTCTATTGAAGCCTTCAATGATGAACGAGTGAGTATCCTTGACATATCCGATGTATTGTATTACGACACTTGCGGGACTTCACGTTTCATCCCGGTAAAAGGTGATCTAGTCTCTGGAATCGTTGACCACTGGAGTGATCAACTTCGGGGAATAATATTTTTGGGGGAATCACTATATGATGCGGCGAAAGGTCTTAGTGCCTTCCCTGAAGGCAAGGTCGATCCCCTAGATGACGAATACTCTTACAGCATTTATGGGGAAGTGGTAAACACATCATATCCCAGAATAATCAATCTAACACTTAATTCAGTCTGGGAGATTACAGAAAGCTCCACGGGTGTTTACTCCATTGAAAACATGTCTTTTTTAAATGTTAATTACACACCCTTGATATTACATGCAAACCGAAGCAGTGGAGATGAGGTTATTCTCACTGTGTCAAACACCTCAAGCCAGACTGGAATAGCATTATTCGGAATCAACACCCTCTCTACCACTGATAAGGGGAAAAACTGGACTTTAAACGCAATAGAATGGTCCAACCCACTAGATGCAATCGCTCCAAATGTGACTAGTATCGACATTCAACCATACTCATACAGTCCAGGTGACGAGATAATCTTCAATGTTGAGATAATCGACAACAGAAACTGGAGTGTCTATTATTCTACTCTAAATTATTCGAAAAATAATGTTAATTGGACTCTTGCCAATCTGACTCACAGGGTTGACCCTGACTCGTACACTTGTGAGTCAAAACCTTTTATGAATGATTGGAATCATTCAATAGGTCCTTTCAATGAGTCTTTTATTGTTTATACTATCTCAGCGGTTGATACAACAGGGAATAAGGATGCTACGAGAATTAGATATTATGGTGTTGAGGATAATGATCCGCCAGAGATTGCGAATATAGGTTTTACTCCTTATATGCCAAACTCAAGTGATAACGTTGTAATCAATTGTGATACAAATGAATTTTCGAATGCAACGGTATTCTACCGGATTAAAGGGTCTTCAGACGCTTGGACTGAAGTAATCCAATCAGAATTCAAGGTGTTTAATCATACAATAAACACTGGGACACATAATGCAAGTACAAGCTACGAGTTTTGGCTTGAGCTGTGTGACCTCTCTGGAAACTGTGGTAATGAAACCAACGGCGGGATATACTACTGGTTTTGCATCGAGCCTGGTTGCGAGAAGAATCCTCCAAACATCAATAACTACACTCCTGCAAATAATACAATATTCCCTCCGAACACAACTAACATCACTCTCGAATTGTCAACAGACGAGTGGGCTGAGTGCAGGTACTCTAACACGTCAGATAATCCATACGACCTTTTAGAATACGTTTTTAATGCAACACACAACACAACAAACATCGCGTATCTTGCGATCTATAGCCAAAGTTACTACTACATTAAATGCAAGGACATGCTCGGAAACAAGCATAATGACAGTCTAATACTGTATTACTGGGTGGATACAGTCCCTCCAACAGTTACTTTAAATAACCCTCAAAATTTTTTGACGAATAGGGGGAGTATTGTCGCCTTCAAGTACACTCCAGACGACAATGGTATGGTGGATCGTTGTGCAGTTTACTCGAACTTCGGTGGCTGGAGTATTGAGGTTACAGAATCCGATATTACAGATGGAGTTCAATCAGAAACTAACGGCAGGCTCTGTGATGGTACCTTCATTTGGAATGTGAAATGTTGGGATAGTGTTAATAACAGCGCCTTCGCAGTTGGAAACTACACAATCATTGTTAATTCAACCATGCCCGTTCTAGTAATAGATACTGGTGAGGGTAGCGCCCTAGGACAACTCGATCAACCTGAAGGGTTGGATATATACCAGAATAGGATTTATGTGGCAGATACAAATAATCACCGAATACAAAAATTCAGCAGTACAACAGGGACATACCTTTCAAGTTTTGGAGGGCAAGGTGGTGGCATAACTAACTTGTATTATCCAGGTGATGTTGCTGTAGGCTACATACCTTACAATAGAACTGTAAATGAGACTACAAACGAATCAGAAATAATTAATATTTCTGTAATCTATGTGGCGGACACTCAAAACCTTAGGGGTCAAATCTACTACGATTTCAACAACACATGGAAGCAGAATATTTCATCACAGAATCCAGACGATACGCAAAACCCTTTCTATCTCGACGACCCGCAGGGAGTGGCAGGATACGCGGAGAGGGTATTTTTCTCATCCACAGACAGGGACAAAATCAACGTCTATAACGTGACAAACCTCACATCCGAATTCAACATATCGACTGGAGGACTAAACCGCCCGCAGGGAGTAACAACAGACGGTAATAAAATCTATGTATCCAACACGCAAAACCACAACATTCTAATATACAACATGTACGGCACCTTCCTGGATTCAATTGGATCCTTTGGATCCCAGCCAGGCCAATTCAACAAACCAGAGGACGTGGCAACAGACAGTCAAGGAAATATTTACGTGGCAGACACATTAAACCACAGAATACAAGTCTTCAATTCAACCAAAGGCCAAATAAAAACCCTCGGAGTATACGGCTTTGGGGAAACGCAGTTCAGAGAACCAAAAGGGGTGGCAATAGACGAGGAAGACAAACTCTTTATCTCAGACACAGACAACAGCAGAATCCAAGTCTTCAGCCTCTGCTACGTGTCGACCTCAAGCTCGACAACATCAACCATAACATCAACAACAACATCAACAACAACATCAACCACAACATCATCAACAACATCATCAACAACGTCGACGACAACGACAACGTCAATCGTGAGAAAAGACGTGGCATTAAACGAAGTAATGCCTTACACTGGAGACGGGTCATATGACTGGGTTGAATTATACAATAGAGGGAATCTTGACGTTGACTTGAGTGGATGGAATATCGGGGACGCTCCCGGTGGCTCAGGAAACCTTTCAATATCCTCCGGTCTAATAAACGTTAGCGGATTCTTTCTGTTAAACTTCTCAACAGCCGGATTCAACATAAATGCGAATCCGGGTGAAGAAGTCGTACTCTACAACGAGACCGGCCACCGCGTCGACAACCTCACCCTCTGGGCTTGGACCAGCATCAATCAATCGTATATGCGCTCTCCAGATGGCTGGGGTGATTGGATACTATCAAGCGACGATAACCCACCCTCTCCCGGCGAACCCAATGCTATACCATTTACTGGGAACCTTGTAACTGGGTGGAATCTGATTTCAATACCCTTAATCCTTTGAGGATATTTAAGTTCCTATTCCAATTTGTTTTGGTTAAAATGCCTGACAATCGACCATCCTGGGATGATTATTTCATGAAGATTGTGTATACTGTGGCAGAACGGGCTACATGCGATCGTGGGAAAAATGGGTGTGTGATATCAAAGGACAAGAGAATTCTGGCAACCGGTTATGTTGGAGCGCCCGCAGGGCTTGCCCACTGCGATGAAGTAGGTCATCAAATGAAGACTGTGACGCATGAAGACGGCTCTACAAGCAGGCATTGTGTTAGGACTTGTCATGCTGAGGAAAACGCGATAGTCCATTCTGCGAAAGTCGGAGTCTCCGTGGATGGTGGGACTTTATACACAAAGATGATGCCTTGCTATTCATGCGCAAAGATGATCATAAATGCTGGTATAAGAAGGGTCGTGGCAGACAAGGATTATCATGCGTCTTCTGAGTCAAAAAAGATTTTAAATGAAGCAGGAGTCGAATATTCAATATTAAAACCTGAAGTCGAATGCTACGACGACCAGTGCATTGAAAAAAAATCCAAATGACGTTGGTTATTGGCCTAATCGGGCGCATCGCATCGGGGAAAGGCGAGGCTGCAAAATATCTGTCAGAAAAGTATTACGCCAAGACTTTTCGTTTTTCCGACATACTCAAAGACATCCTCGAAACATTAGGAATTGAGGATACTCGAAAAAACCTCCAACTTTTAGGGGAAACCTTGAGAAAATCATTCGGGGAAAACATTCTAGTAGACGCGATGCGGTCAAAGATTTTAAGGTCTGATTCAAAAATTATTGTAATCGATGGTATTCGATACGCTTCTGAGGCAAAAATTGTACGCTCATCCAAACCAAATTTACTATTATTCGTGGATGCTCCACTTGAAGTAAGATATGAGCGTGCTGTTTTGCGGAGTACTAGGGGGGAGTCGGATATTAGTTTGGATGATTTTAGAAAATCTGATTTCAGCGGTACTGAGGCAATGTTTGACGAGCTTGTGGGGTTGACTGATGTTGTGATTGATAATGTTGGGGATATTGAAGAGTTTCAAGTCAAGGTTGACGAGTCTGTTAGATCACTTATTGCTTAGTTAAAATTCTGGTTTTTCCATTTTTTTACGGAAGTTTAAACTTTTATAAGGTATATGTAATAGTTAAGTGTCACATTGATAAAAAATAATTGTTGGGGTGTCATAATGTATGATAATGTGGCCTTATCAAACAACAAAGAATATAATATCGAAAAAGTATTATCTCAAAGAAAACCCTTATCAGACACACATCTTATGCATTATTCCCGTGACAATACTCACCCTGTTAATGTCCGATATCTTATTAAAAACAACGACTTTTTCATCTCTGACCCATTTGAAGTTCTAAAAGACTATATTAACTCGATTGACAAGCGGCCTTTATTCATAGGAATCGATGGTGGATCATGTGCTGGAAAAACTTTTTTTGTAAAAAAACTAGTCAAGAGGCTGACTAAATCGAAAATACACCACCACGTAATCAAAATGGATTACTACGTAATCGGTAGGAAAAAAAGATTGCCTCCGAGTGAAAAATTCTTTGACATGAAAAAATGGTTTAAACTCACTCAAGTAGAAGAAGACCTTGAAAAAATTAGTGGCGGGGGCAAAACACTTTATATTCCAAATTATGACCACAAAACCGGGAGGGAAACAAAAAAGATAAAGCACACAATCAACAAAAACGATATTGTATTAGTAGAAGGTATGTATTCACTGGATGATTCAATAAGAAAGTACTTGAATTTAAGCATACTGATACATACAAATTCAAAAGTCAGGCTTCAAAGGGAACTATTAAGAAACACAGCTCGTGTGGATGAAACTCCAATATTCATTAAAAACCGTTTCATACTAGCCTCCGACCCATCTTACAGAAAACACTTCCGGAAAGTTAATCCCCACGCAAACATAATCATTGACAACAACGATCATAATCAACCGAAAATAATTCACATAGACGACCATATACTCAACGACACAGGATTAAGCTGGTATCGGACTGCGTTCTACTCTTAATTAAATATATTGTCAAACCAAGTAATACTGAATTAAATTGAGATTACTAATTGATGAGAAAGGTAACACCTACTTGGTAAACGGGAAATTCGACTTTCACACGAAATACGGATTCATAACCGGGAAGGACTTAAACTCGGCGAAACCGGGAGACGTATTAAAGTCGAATATTGGTCGAACTTTCAGGATTCTAAACCCTAATGTGGTAGACTACTTCCACAAGGCGAAGAGGGGTCCGCAGGCGGTAACGCTCAAAGATTGCGGCACAATCGTAGCGAAAACAGGCATATCCTCCAACTCAAAGGTTTTGGAATCAGGGACCGGATCCGGCTTGCTATCAATCTTTCTAGCAAACAGTGTTTCACCAGGAAAACTCACAACCTATGAAATAAGGGATGATTTCGCGGAAATCGCAAGAAAAAACTTCGAAAGATTCAACATAAAAAACATCAACCTGAAAGCAGGAAACATTTACGAGGGAATCAACGAGAAGAATCTAGACGCGATAATACTCGACTTGCCAGAACCATGGTTCGTCGTAGAACACGCGAAAAAAGCCTTAAAGGTTGGAGGATACCTGACATCATACTCTCCCAGCATAACACAATCAAAAAAAATCCACGACGCCCTCGAACAAGACTTCGAATCAGAAACAATCGAAACACTCGAACGCACATGGAACATGAAGACAGTCCGCCCAAACACAAGAATGCTCGGACACACAGGATTCATCACGATAGCAAGGTTTATGGGCTGATTTTTAACTAATAAAAAAAATAATTATTAGATACTAAATTGACATTCGACATTCACTTATACATTACGGACCACAAGGATTCGCTCCCTGACTTGCATACTCTTGAGCATTCCGACGAGGTTATGGATTGGTTTAGCAAGGTTGATGACGTCTGCGTCCACCACGACCACTTCGACAAAATCGACGACAAGATTCTTACTGAAGCTCACAAGCATAAGATTCTCCAGGCTTTCGCAGTCATCTTTTATCCTCCCGGAGAGATGCTTGAGTCTGACGAGGAGGTTGGCGAGCAGTTAAAAAAACTATTTAAAGGTCACAACATCAAGTTTTCTTGGAATCTCAGCGTGAATGATAAACTTCACGGCAATTTCTACGAAACCTACCTCGAGCTTATAGTGAGCAAGGAGGAGGTTGAGGATAAGGGGGAGGAAAAAACCGAGAAGAAGCTTTCACTGGCTGACAAGGAGAAGATGCGTTTGGGTGAACTCCATCCCGAGGCTGAGGAGGCGAACCCAGTGGAAAGGGATACTAGAAGTCTTGAGGAGAAAATCCTCGACAGACTCGACAGTAAGTAAATCTTTTTTAGGTCTGTTGTTGCTTACACTCTTGAAACTTATTTTAGGATGAATTATAGCATGCCTGGAAATCGATTTAACCCTCAAAAGGAATTTAATTCTTTCCGACCACATACCACGGGCATTTCATTCAGTAACTGGGATTCCCGTGCAAGAAAAGGTTGCCTTTCATTGGGGGTTAGTGGGGAAACAATAGTTCCGAAAGTACTATTTTAATACCTGATCTTATTTACTTACTCACACTTCTACTTAACTCCAACTTAAGTTAATCTCTCCTTCTGTAATATGTTCTATGGAATCCTAGATATTTGAAATACTTCCATGTTCGCCTGTAGACGGTTTTCCAATCTAGCTCATTATAGGTGCATCCATATTGTCTCTTGAGTTTCGATGCCATATAGTCCAAACATCTATGTCCATACGCTATCCGAACATAGTCTGTTGCTGTTTCATGGTATATGGTTCCTATACTGTTCATTATCTGATCAACATAATCTCTTATCCCCGAATCAGAATGAAAATAATCCAAATCTCTATGAGCATCAGCATATATCTTTGATCCTCTATCCATCCTTGCGTGAACAGAATTTCCATCAGTATCCGCATATATCACTCCCTTCTTTCTCAGATACTCATCAAATTCCAGATGTCGTTTTCTTGATGGCATTTACAATCACCTTTTCAACAGGATGTCAAATTGGTCAAG
The DNA here is from genome assembly GCA_000402775.1 of Euryarchaeota archaeon SCGC AAA252-I15. Lineage (GTDB taxonomy): Archaea > Altiarchaeota > Altiarchaeia > IMC4 > SCGC-AAA252-I15 > SCGC-AAA252-I15. Next base: position 17,622 of record AQSC01000059.1, read on the forward strand.
ATTCTTCAGGGTTATTTTCATATCCATGGCTATGATGAACTGTTAATTAAATATCCAATAGCAAATATATTAATTTAACTGAACCAAAAATTAGCTAAAAATCACTATACTGTGTTGTTGCTTTGCCGATTATTTCCCATTCGGAACTACTGTGGGAAAACCGAAAGCTTTTTATATTAGTTTGTACTTATAATATAACAGAACATTTAACTGAAAATGTATTCAATAAGGGGGTAAAAATGAGAAATACTAAAAAATTGGACATTCTGGTTTTGATTAGTTGTTTTATTTTGATGGGAACAATGCTAGTGAGTGCTGAAGTTACAATCTCAACTAATATTGCTATGTCAGAGACCACAACAACTGTCTCAGCTACGACAACTACCATTCCACCGACCGAAACAACAACTTCAACCACGTACCCTTCTTGGGAAACAACAACTTCAATCACGTACCCTACAACAACTTCGACTATATTCCCCCTAACAACTTCAACGACAATAACTGTTCCAGCTACAACAACAACCACAACCGTGCCACCAACTAACGAAATCCTCTTTTGTAATCCTGCTTGGATTAAACCAAATACTGGAGAATTAAGTTGTACATCAATAATTGATGTATATGCTAAAGTTGGTGAATTAGACAATCAAACAGTAACTATTTCTGATGCAGCACCTAGCATGGTTATAATGACACGTTTTGGCGAGAATTATTCTGGATTAAGAGTTGTTGGACGGAGTGATAGAGTACATGGAAGTCAAGAGATGTGTTTAATGATTCGTGCTGATTCAAATGAGGATGGCATATACGAAAAAGAGGTTACTAATTATTGTTGGGGTACCGTTCCATCAAATTATTCTTTTGACTCTAGTTTTGATGTTTCTGAGACAGGATCATCTATGCCTCTACTATTCTATCCTCCAACAGGTGTGATAGCAGTAGATTATATAGCTCCGGTAATGACTACATTAACCGTCACTGGCCCATATCCAACTAACCCCCTAGTAGGAGAGTCATTTACGATAAGGGTAACCAATGAAGCAGGAGACCCATTGCGTTTCATAAGAGTGGTCATAAGCCCCGGCCTGCACATAGCCACGTCAGATTCCGACGGTTACGCGAAATTCACGATAAGTACCCCCGGAACATACACGGCTGCTGCGGCATCAACCCAATATGATGATGCAACCCCAATAAATGTTGTGGTATACGAGAGGCCCTCACTCTCCGTTTCAGTAGCCCCAACCGAACCTAAAATCGGGGACACAGTAACGATTACGGTGACGTCAGAAGATGGCGATCCAGTAAAGAAGGCGGATGTAAACGTCATCTACTTGGGGCCTGAAGCGAGAGTGAACTACAAGGTCTTCTACGGAGACACTGACGAGAACGGAGAATACCAGTTCACTCCAACAAAAGAAGGTGACTACCCGATAACGGTTGTAGCGACACGCTACAGGGAGGCGGAGTTAACTGTGTCAGTAAAGTCCCGTGTTGTTACTACAACGACGGTTCCTGTGACAACAACTGTCCCAGTTACAACAACTAGCATTCTACCGACCACAACAACCATTATAGTTTCAACCACAGCAATACCACAACCAATTGACTCAGACAATGATGGAGTGACAGATGATATAGATGCATGTCCAAACACGCCACAAAATTGTAATGTTGATTCAAGAGGTTGTGAGATAGACACAGACAAGGATGGAATCTGTGATGGAGTAGATCAGTATCCAAGCGATTACGACAATGATGGTGTTGCGTCGAATATTGATTGCAACGACAACGATCCAAGCGAAATAAGAATCAAGGGCAATTGTGAAGTGCCGAATGTCATGGCACCGCACATCTACTCAAGAGTAGTGGATGCTGAAGTTGGCAAACCAGCGAGCATGATCGTTGACATACTAAACCCGATGGACAATCCAAATATTGAGGTTCAGGTTATGATAGATGTTCCAGATAACGTAAATGTGTTTGGCACAGATCTATCTAGTGGTGCGGCAACATACACTGGAATGTATAATGTTCCACCAGGAGAAAGTTATCCAGTTAAGATAGAATTTACATCATATGTCGATGGCGATTACGGTATTGGAGTTACCTACCTGTGGAAGGTGAAGGGTGAAACGACGCTACATAAACTTACCGGTGTGAGGAAGATAGTGCATATCACACCTGCTGGAGTAACGCAACCACCGGCAGAAGTACCGACCAAGCCAATTTGGGAAAGTCCTATAGCATTGATAGCGGTTATTGCCGTAGTATGTCTTGGAATTGGGGTAATCCTCGGCATGAGACGGAAACCCCCAAAGGTAACTGTTGAGGAGTAGAACAGTGAAGAAGATAACTCTTGAGGGAGAGGGAGAACTGAGAATAAAACGAAAGCGAGGAAAAGTTACAATAATCAGGAAGGAGGGTTTTTATCTATCCCCAAAAATGCTGAATTACATGCAAATTAGGACAGAGGGCGTGTTTAGACCAGGTCAAAAGGACATTGAGGTTGTTTATGCGTTATCTGGAACACACATGAAACCAGACAGACTACATACGTTTGCGAGCAAACTCTTGCTCTATGACTCTAATACAGAAGAGGCTAAGGTAAATGTATCAGATATCTTGAGTCATGTAATTGATGAACCAAGAAAAGACACGCCAGAGTTGCTTATAATCGTTCATACACACCCTGAAGGAATACCGGAGCCCAGCGAATACGACCTAGAGTTTTTCAGGTCAAGCGAGAAGGCAATAAAGAAAGAATTTCCTAAAATGAAGGTATTATATGGTGTGCATGCGATTAGTGGGGGCGATCGTCCTATAGGGCAGAAAGAACCAGAGAGAGTTAAGCTAAATACTGTAAAGTGGAGCAGCATAACCCATGAACATGAAGTTAGTTTTTACAATTCAGGTGGAAAAACTGTCGAGGTGGTAATATGAGCAATATTGAAAAGTTAATGGAATTGCTAAAGACGAAAGGCGAAAAAGGTGAAGAACTTGCAGGAAAAATTAACTCTTTGTTAGCTAATGAGCAATCTGAAGAAATTTTTCTGGCACGTCTAAATGAAATACGGAAAGAAATTTTTACCCTAAAGCAGGAGATAATAATCAGTGCAAAAGAAAAGGCTATCAGAGGTTATGTCTTAGAACAAAAGAAACCACCAACTACAAGTGAGATATCCAAAGCATTGGGTAAGAAGTACAAGAGCTTACAACATAGGACACACGCATCTGTGGTTGTAAACTCATTAACAGGTAAAGGAGTGCTAGGAAAATTCAGGATAGGCCACAGTTATTACTTTACAAGCCCGGAGGGGGCTGTGAAACAGGTGATTGCCCAACGAAATGAGATACCAGAAGATTGTAATAGAGTTAAAGTGAGTGTGGAAACAGGATTACCACTGGCTACAATAAATTCAATATTAAAGAGACTGATGGTGGGCTAGAAAAAGGGTTCCTTTTGGAAAATTTTTACAATTGATTGAAAGAAATGATTGACTCGATCAGTAACTCAGATTCTCCCAGTATTTGTCTCCACTAATCCTTTCTCCCACGTCGACGTCGTAGAATCCTCCCACAGGCTCAAGGTGTTCTGGAGTATTCTCCCATACCGTCCTAAGCGCGCTTCGCACCATCTCAACTCCCTTTTTCGTAAGCTTTCCCAATGGCCTCTTACACGTTAACTCTTGCATTCCAAGCCCGCACATCATGGTTTTCACTGGAACCGGGTTCGGAAACTTGTAGGTGGTTTTCACGGTGCTTCCGTCAGGGAGTGTTATCTCCTCTTCGGTTGAGATGCCGACTACATTGAAAAGCGGTTGTAGTGCGTTGTCGATTATACGGGCATCATCAATCTTTCCGGCAAGTATCTGTCGAACGTATTTTTCAATCGCACCTGGAGTAATATTCGAAATAACAGAGATCACTCCAGAAGCGCTAATACCCTCGTCAGTCATCATGGAAAAAGTGTTCGGGTCATCGCCAGACAATATGTTGAAGTCGTCGTCCATAAGTTTCCTAGTCCAAATCATCCGATCAAAATCACCAGTAGCCTCCTTAACAGCCACGATATTTGAGTGCTCACTCCTAAGTATCGCAAGATCCTCGGGCTTTAAGGCTGTAACACTTCTTCCAGGAATGACATAAGGTATGATATCCAAGTCGGGGAATTTCTCCGCGACAGTCGAGTAATACTCCCTCCTAAGCCAAAGGCTTCCAGGCTTGTTGTAGTAGCAGTCTACGAGCAAAACCGCGTCAACTCCACAATCCAAAGCCTTCCCGGTTTCGTAAACTGCTTCATCAGTGGAATTAGACCCAGTACCAGCCAAAACGAGAGCCTTCCCTGAAGCAAGTTCACTTACCTTCTCAATGACTTGAGCGTGCTCTTCATGGGTGACTGTTGCAGACTCGCCAGTGGTTCCCATGGGAAGTAGCCCGGTCAAACCCTCTTTTACCTGAAAGGCCACGTTCCTTCCAAGCTGATTCCAGTCAACCGTATGATCGTCTTTGAATGGGGTCACAAGCGCCGTCCAGCATCCAGTGTACTTGTCGTTCATTCCTCAGCCTCTTTACTGTGTTTCATGCGATACAATATGATCGGTAATACTCCCCCGCGAAGGTCGTCAAATTCTTCTGCAGTAAGATTTAGGATTCTATCTCCCTCCTTGAGCAGCCAATCACCAGTATCCTTATTCTCAAAGATTTCCATGAAATCCCCTCCTAAAGCATTAGCTTTGGGAGTATAAAATAAGGTCGTTTTTAAAATACGCAACCACCATATATTAAGCGAAATGTGTGGGATAGCTGGATACGTTGGTGGGAAGAATGCACCTGAAATACTTTTTGACATGCTAAAGCGCTTGGAATATCGGGGGTATGATTCAGCTGGTATTGCGTGCATCACTGGGGAAGAAATCATCATACCAAAAGATAAGGGGAAGGTTGATGAAGTTCGAAGTAAAATCAAGCCCGAGGAATTAGATTCGAAAATTGGGGCGGGCCACACCCGTTGGGCAACACACGGCCGACCATCACAACTTAATGCACACCCCCACTTAAGTCAAGACCGGAAAATTGCTGTGGTACACAACGGCATTATTGAAAACTTTCAGGAATTAAAAGAGGAGCTTATAAAACACGGCTTTAAGTTCCAATCCGAAACTGATACCGAGGTTATCGCACACTTGATTGAACTTTATTACGAGGGGGACTTGCTCGCCGCTTTTAAGAAGGCTCTTCACCGGCTCCACGGGAGCTTTGCGTTGACTGTGATTTCACTGCACGAGCCCGATAAAATCCTGGTGGCACGAAACGAAAGCCCGCTCCTACTAGGTGTGGGCAAGCAAGAAAACTACGTAGCCTCTGATGCGCCCGCATTTTTACCTTATACTAAAAAATTGGTCATTTTAGAGGATATGGACTACGGAGTAATCACGAAAAAATCCATCGAATTGTGGAATTTATCAACGGGTAAGAGAATCAAACCCAGAGTCGAAGAGATTAAATGGGATGTTGCGGAAGCGGAAAAAGGCGGTTTCCACCACTTTATGCTCAAGGAAATCATGGAGGAGGCTGACGCGGCAAAAAAAGCATTCAGTGGGCTAAGAGACTGTGTCAATGAAATTACTACTGAGCTTACCGCTAGAAAGCGTATCTATCTCGTCGCATGCGGTACCGCTTACTATGCCAGTATGGTCGGTAAATATACTCTCGAAAACTTTGGCATTCAGGCAGAATCAGTCGTCGCATCTGAATTCAGGTACTCCACATTAAACACGATTGATGATAATTGTGCCGTAATCGCGATATCACAGTCTGGGGAAACTGCAGATACGTTAGCCGCGGTCAAGGGTGCGAAATCGCGCGGAGCTTATGTTGTGGGCATCATCAATGTAGTGGGTTCTTCGCTCACCCGTATAGCCGATAAAACAATCTACATCCACTCCGGCCCTGAGATAGGAGTAGCATCCTCGAAGGCTTACATAGGCCAGCTTGTCTGCCTTATTGGTTTAACCTTAAGTGTTGCCCTGCAAAAAAAAGCAATTTCTGAAGTGGAAGCCAAGGCGCATCTTAAGGAGTTGTCGGAAATCCACGAAAAAATATCCCTTATCTTGGGTGACGACAGCATCAAGGATCTTGCAGAAAAATACGCAAACACTAAAACTTTTTTCTACATCGGACGCAAACAAAACTACCCGACAGCATTGGAAGGCGCCCACAAGCTAAAAGAGATCAGTTATGTTCATGCCGAAGCATATCCTGCGGGGGAGTTAAAGCACGGCGCCAACGCACTACTTGAGTCTGAAGTAGTCGTTATCGCAGTATTGTCTACTGACGAGCTCGGAAAGAAAATGCAATCCAACATCCAGGAGATGGCAGCTCGGGGAGCTTCCGTTTTGACCGTGGGGCCTAAGGGCGTCTTCAAGGTCCCTGAAGTGAATCCCTTGTTCGCACCCATACTGGATATAGTCCCCCTCCACTTGTTCGCCTACTATATTTCAGTGCTTAAGGGATTAGACCCGGACAAGCCGAGAAACCTCGCCAAGAGTGTAACTGTCGAATGACTTGGTGAGGGATTGAGCGAATGCATGTGAGCGAGGCAGATCTTGTGAAAAGTGTCCTGGTTGAGTGACTAATTCATTTTTCGTTTCTGGGAACGGGTTCTAATCCTGCTAAACTCCATTTTCGATAATCCAATTTCCCTTGTAAGGATTTGCCTGCCTTCTTTTATCAGAGTCTTTGCTACTTCAGGCTCAATGCCCCAGCGCTCGGAAATATCATCGACTGAATCACCATCCATCCACGAGCAAGTAACTCGCATGTTCACCTCAATCTCAGGTTGCTCTTTTCCAATTCGCTCCACCTGATTCTGAATCGCTTTTTTCCGAAAAGCTAAAATATCCTCTTCTGAAAGATTGGCGTCTTTCTGCAACATTATCATCCCCCTCCGGACGATTTGGCGTATGGTATCAAGACTTACCCCCTCATCCCTTCCGATTTTCGCATATCCAAAACCCTTCAGAAGCCAAGCCTTCACACGCCTTTCATAATCCTCCTTATCTAATGACTGCTCAAAAGTCATCTTTTCCATTATCTTCATAAAACACTCCTCCGGAGTCTCTCCCAGAATAAGCGCACTCTCATTCATTAATGCCCTTTCCACGGGCCCGGGGCTTGGATCAATAACAACTCGCTCCTTACTCCTTTTCCTAAAGATTGCCATTTAATTCAGTATTTATTCCTAATGAGTAATTTAATACACAATGAATATTTTATGCATCGCAGACATCCACGGCGACCAGGATGGACTGGTTCTCGCGCGCAACTTCGTAGTACAGCGGGACATTACAACTTCGGATGTAGAAGATATAGACTACATAATCCTAATGGGCGACTACAGCGTCGGCTTCAAGGATCCGAAACAAAATCTGATCGACACAAAATACGCCCTAGAATTTCTGAAAGACGATGCTAAACTTCTCACCATGCCCGGAAACTGTGATCAACCAGAAATCGTCGACATAATGAAAAAACATGATATGAACTTCCACGAAAAAGTAGTCGAATTAGACGGAACCTCATTTATCGGGCTTGGAGGAAGCAATCCAACACCATTCGAAACACCAATGGAACTGAGCGAAGAAGAAATAAGTGAGAAATTAACGAAACTCTTCGAACAGGCAAAAACAGAAAAAATAGTATTAGTAACCCACTTCCCACCGAAAGACACTAAATGCGATAGAGTACCTTCAGGAGCGCACGTAGGCTCAACATCCCTCCGAAAAATAATCGAGGATAAAAGACCATCCGCGTGCATATGCTCGCACATTCACGAGTCGGCGGGGGAAGAAGACTTCATTGGGGAGACTAAAATAGTGAATGTTGGCATGTTATCCCACGGAAATGGAGTTGTCATCAAGACGAACCCATTTGAAGTGGAACACGTAAAAATCAAATAAAATCTGATTTCAAGCTTTCCCCCGGGAATGACCCGACACTATTCCCGACGCAATCAAATGCGCAACCCGTATCGGCTCGGGAATAAGGCTTCTAGTAGAAGAAATAATTATTATCTTTTTCGCATCCTCAAGATCTAATCCCGCGCATTGCATGTAAATGAACTTGTTTTTCCCAGTCTCGACTTTCACCGGCTCCCCGGCATTTTTAATGATTCTAGACCTCTCAATCTTTCGGTCAATATTATCTAAAGCCTTGTCTATCTCCTTGAAATCCGGTTTCTTTCGGACGACAACTATCACGGGCAAACCCGTCTCCTTGTAAACCCGTTTTATGTCTACAAGGTTGAATCCCCCGAAACCCAGGCCGTCAAGCATTATCACCCTCAAATCCTTGAAACTGCAATTGTTTACGAGCTCGATAACCTTTTTTGTCGCGTCGAGTCCGTCAACCAAAATTTTGGTTGAGAGTACTCCGTCAATAAAGTTTCCACCCCGAAACACGGTTCCGACGACGATTACTTCCTTATCACCTCTTTTAAAGGGTCCGTCATCCAAACCTAAAATTCTGACTTCCTTTTTAATCCTGTAAAAACGAATTTTTTTCATTTATTTAACTATTTGAAATACTTTTCTTATATTATGAATCCTGTTGGCGTCGTAGTATCCTCTCATGGAAGAGAGCTTGAAGTCCAGGTTCAAGGGGGGGAGCTTGAGCTTGGGAGCATCGTGAAGATTTCAGATAATTTCGGGATTGTAGCGTCAATGCATTATGTCGAGGACGAAAAAATAGGGGCCAAGCAAAAGCTTATTGCGGAAGTTCAGGTTTTCGGATCGCTTGTGAATGGGAGGCTTAAGCGTTTGAAAAAACCTTTGAAGCCTTATCTTGAAGTTTTTCTAGTCGATAAAAGTGATCTTGAGGGAATTCTTTCGGTCTCGGATTCAATAAGTCTTGGAACGGTTCATGGTACGAGTGCGAGGGCTTTTCTTAATGCTAGTGAATTCGACCGTCACACCGCAATTCTTGCAAGCACTGGATCCGGGAAATCCTATACAGCGTCGAATCTTATAAAAGAATTCGGTTTACTGTCACTTCCCGTAGTAGTGGTAGACACGCATGGGGAATACGCAAGAATCCTGTCTAAACTCGCATCTGAAAACCCCTTTAAGATTGAAGTGCACACTGTTAAAAGGACTCGGCAAGGCGTTTCACAGCTGAAAATTCCGGTTTCAAATCTTGAGGCAACAGACTATCACCACTTCCTCCATTTAACGGAACCGCAGGAGTCTGCGCTCGTGGAAATACTCGGTAATCTATCCGGCGACTACAATCTAAGTGACGTTGTCTCGGGCACAAGCAAGCTTAACGTAAACGTCTACCACGAAGGAACAATCGCAGCCTTAACCCGCAAGCTCAAGACACTCGAACGAGTGTTTAAAGACGTTTTCGACAAATTCGGTACCGACATTTCAAATCTTGTAGAGCCAGGCCAGGTCACGATAATCGACTGTTCGCTCGCTTCCCAGAATGTAAGGCGTTCCGTGGTCTCATACCTTTCTAAAGAGCTTTTGTCATCCCGTATCAACAAACTAAACGATTTCGATGGGGAAAAAATAGATTACCCGCTACTTCTAGTCGTTGAGGAAGCCCACAACTACGCTGGATCGAATCTCTCCCACTCCTGTAAGAAACAGCTTCAAAGAGTTGCCTCTGAAGGTAGGAAATTCGGCATCGGATTGTGCGTCATAAGCCAGAAGCCCAGCAAAATCGACGAGGAAATCCTATCTCAATGCAATACCGGAATCTACATGCACATCACAAACCCACGCGACAAAGACCACATCCGTAGAAGCTTCGAATCAATAAACGACGCAATAATCTCAGACCTCGACAGCCTTGACGTCGGAGAATGCATCATAGCGGGAGCCATGCTCGACATACCGTTTCTCGTGTGCCAAGTCGACCGGATAGAGCTTAAAAAGGAGAAGAAAAGCAAATTCGACTTCAAAAAAAAAGCGGAAGTAAAACACGCGAAAGCAGACTACGTATGATTAAATTTCTTTTTTTATGTTGAAAATTTTTTTCACCAGAGGTGCGCAACGAAGTTTCAAATGGTTTCTAATCTGGTTTACCGGGATGATTTTTATGGTCGGATCTTTCGCCAAGAAATGGTTTCTCGTGTATTGGCTTATTAACTGACCTAAGGTTTTTTCAAAGCTTGAGTAGTTGTTGAAAGCGGACAGAAGAATGCTCTCCATGTTCCCCGAGATTATCAAATACTGGGACCCCTCTCTTATGACCTGCTCCACACCCTTAATCCTCTCTTTTAAGGATACCCTCGGATTCATAAATACGTGGCTGAATGAAATAATTTCGAACCCTAGTCTGCCTAGATCAGGGAATCTAACCGTTGAAACGAGTTTTTTCGACTCAATTTTCTGCCTAATGGTGTTTATCCTCTGTCTAGTTAGAGATAACTTGTCTGCAATATCCTTATCCTTTATCGACCCATACTTTACCATTGCATACAAGACAAGCTTTTCAGTGTCTGTTAACCCTACAACCTCAGTTTCACGGAATTTAGTGTCTAAACTAAATTTCTCGTTAAACCCGAGGTTAAAGTGTTTGTTGAGAAGAGGGGCGAAATCGAAAAAAAGGAAGAGTTTACTCAATCCTAAGGGAAAATAGATGTGTTTAATACCGTTTGCAGTCAAGAAATTATGGGTAGCGTGCCTGTGCTCCGCCGCATCCAAATACCTTCTAACTTCAGTGAAGTTTTCGGCTGCTGCAAGACTTATGCGGCACGTGTCGGTGGATATCCTATAGAAAAGCACTGGCTCCCTGCTTGCAAACCGCTCTCTATTACCCCACGGAGTCAAGGGGTTGAAATCACCATATCTTGCAACTAAGAGTTCACAACCAATCTTTCCAAGATTTGGTAGGGTAAGTTCTGTGAAATAGCCTTTCGCAACTAACTTGTTTCTTATGGCAGTTACGGTAGGCCTTTTAACATCGATTTTATCGCTTAGTTCAATATCGTTTAGGTTCGGCCATCTAACGAGGCCGTAGAAGACGATCTTCTCCTTGTCTGTGAGTTTGATCATTTCAGTATTAAAGGGTGGGTATTTTGTGTTTAAATAAAGGGTGTTGGTATAACTAATTCTTTTTGAATACTAAAAGACAAGGGTTTTTTAGATGATTGAAGTTGACGTGAGATGGGGGGATGAGGTAAGTGAAAAACAATTTAAATCCCCGGGAAGGGAATTAGTGGTCATTGTAGACACTCTCAGAGCAACCTCAACCATCCCTGTAGCCTTAAGTTGCGGAGCAAGTAGTGTAACTGTTTTAAGCGATTTAACAAGGTCTTTAAAGCTTAAGGCATCTCATCCTCACGCGATTCTTGCTGGAGAGCGGAGCGGTGTCAAGATTTGCGACTTTGATGTGGGAAACTCACCGTTTAAAATCAAAACGTTATTGACTGGAGGCGGCAAGTCGGTTTCGGAGGTCATATTAAACACCAGTAATTTTTCCAGGGTGCTTGAGGAAGTATCGGGTTTGACTAATCAACCGGTTATTGCTGCAAGCCTTGTGAATTCAACCAGGATTTCCAAGTTTATCTTGGACAATGAGGGTATGCTGGATGGTCTTTTTTTCGTTCCTGTTGGAACGTACTTGATGGGTGGTCGGGAGCTTGAAAGGCCTAAACGGTTTTGTGAGGATTGTCTTGCAGCCTTTCACGTAATTGAAAAACTTACGGATGGTGGTTGTGATCTGGATTTTATAGGTGGTGCAAAAAACTGTATGGCCGAGTCAAAGTATAAGGGGTCTTTAAGTGATGATTTGGCTGTTGTTGACTACCTTTGGGGGACTGAGTATGTGACATATCTTCTTGAATTAGACTCGTCTTCCGGTGTTGATGATAATCGAAGGGATATTGAAGTCTGTTTTAGTGTTGACTCACACCCCACCGTCCCCTTGCTTTTTCGCAATAAAAGTATTCTCTCCTTTAAGGAGTCGCCTGATACGTTGTGATGTATGCCCTCTGATTATTGTATTTATTTCCACCCTTCCAATTTCTTTTTAGACTATGGAATTACATCCTCATGAAGTCAAGGTCTTAAAAGCACTGTCTAACGGCGAGTGGTCTAATCCTGAAAAAACATCTTCAGAGACGGGATTAGACTCTGATGCGGTCTTGCGTGCAGTCTCCTGGCTGAAGACTAAGGAATTTATCGAATCTCCAGAAGAGATTAGGATTGAAGTTTCTTTAGGAGATGAGGGAATAGAGTACGCAAAAAAAGGCCTGCCTGAAAGAAGGCTAATGAACGCGATTGGGAAAGAAATTGGAATTGCCGAGCTGAAAAAAAAGGTCGACTCCGAGACCTTCAAAATCGGTTTTGGCTGGCTCAGGAAAAAAGGAGTAATAACTTTTTCTGAAGGGTTGGTGAAAATCATAGACTCATCCGAAACCGAGGATGAAAAACTCCTAATACTTCTTAAGGAAAAGAGAAAACTTATCGTAAATGATTTATCTAAAAAGGAACAAGAGGCAGTTGAACAGTTAAAGGCTAGGAAGAACGTCATAAAATTGAGCGAGGAGAAGATTATAAAGTTCAAGGCAACAAAAAAAGGAATTTCAGCATCGAAATCATTGAAAATAGGGGATAGCTTGTCCCAACTCACCCCAGAGCTTATAACGTCTTCAGGTTGGAAGAACAAGAAGTTCCGCCCTTATGATGTCTCAGTTTACGTGAAACCCGAGTATCCTGCTAAAAAACACCCGCTTCAAGTTGAATTAGAGCGTATTAGAAGGATTTTCATTTCAATGGGATTCTCTGAGATTTCTGGCAATTTCGTTGAATCGTCTTTCTGGAACTTTGACGCGTTGTTCACCGCCCAGGATCATCCAGTCCGGGACATGCATGATACGTTCTACCTTAAAAAACCTTCTAAAATCGATATCCCCGGATTTGACAGGCTTTGGAAGGATGTCGCCAAAACCCATGAATCGGGAGGTTCTACTGGTTCGGCGGGTTGGCAGTACAAGTGGGATAAGTCCAAGTCTTACCGAACAGTTCTTAGAACTCACACTACGGCCGTGACTGCAAGGTATCTTAGCGGTCTCTCTCCCGAGGATCTTCCCGTCAAGGTTTTTTCTCTGGGTAAAACCTTCCGAAACGAGTCACTGGATTACAAGCACCTTCCAGAGTTTTACCAAGTCGAAGGTATTGTTGTGGACAAGAATGCGACTTTCAGAAACCTTCTTTCAATCCTTAAGGAGTTTTACGACCAGATGGGCTTTAAAGTGCGGTTTAGGCCTGCATACTTCCCGTACACTGAGATGAGTGTTGAACCTGAAGTGTATTTTGAGGAGAAGGGCGAGTGGATCGAGCTTGGGGGTTCGGGGATATTCAGACCCGAAGTTGTAAGGCCGCTTCTTGGATTTGATTGTCCGGTTTTAGCCTGGGGTCTTGGGGTGGATCGTGTGGTGGCTTTAAAGCTTGGTCTGAAAGATATTCGAAATCTTTATGTCAGCGACTTGGACTGGCTTAGAAAGACCAAAACTCAGTTCTGAAAGTCAACTGGTTTAATAAATTAGTATGAAAGACGTGTTTTGCGGGATAGACGAGGCTGGAAGAGGCCCAGTGATTGGATCCCTAGTTATGGCTTGTGTATGTCTCGACGAGAAAAGCATTAGAAAACTTAAGGGTCTTGGAGTCAGGGACTCTAAGAAGATGACTCCTAAAAAACGCGAGGAACTTGAGCCCGTGATAAAGGAATTAGCCCTTGAATGGTCTACAATAAAAATTACCCCCCAAGAGATCGATAAACTTCGGAAAAAAAAGTCTTTAAATGTAATTGAAGCCGACAAGACCGCTGAACTCATCCTGTCTCTTACGGTCAAGCCTTCAAAGATTTTCGTGGACGCGACCGACAGTATTGCGAAAAACTACGAGAAAAAAATAATCGACCAGATAGTAAAGCTCAATCCCGAATACAAGATCCCCAAGATGGTTTGCGAGCACAGGGCGGACGACAAATACATCCCGGCGTCGGCTGCCTCAGTAATAGCCAAAGTTGAACGAGACCGGGAGATTGAAGAGCTTAAGAAAGAATACGGCAACATTGGAAGCGGCTATCCAAGCGACGAGCGCACCCAAAAGTTTGTGAGAAAGCTTGTGAGAGAAGGTAGTCTTCCAAGTTTTGTTCGAAGAAGCTGGGGTACGGTAAACAAGTTAAAGCAGTCGAGTCTAAGCGAGTTTTAAACCCCTTTAAACTCAATAAGATCAGTTACCACTGCATACAAACCGTCTTGCGCGGAGAGTTCGGTCTTCCCAAAGGAGATGACTACGACATCACCTTCGCTCAAATCGAGAGTTGAAACCTTTCTCTTCGTCTCGGATAACTCATCCATGCTCGAATCATGTATCGGGAACTTAAGCTCCCCTCCTTTATAGATCATGACTACTGCCCCGTCGGCGCCAGCCTTTACTGCAGTGTCTCTCTCATCCAAGCCTTTTTTTATATTTGCGGCGGCATCATGCACTGAAGTCACGTATTTGGGGCTTCCACACGCAAGGTCGAAGGACTCTAATCTCACAGGTTCAGTGAATCTTTCAAGAAAATCCTTGATGAATTCCTCTCCAAGAGGGGTTAGGGTGTGGCCCTGCTTTACTGACGCGATGAAACCCTTATTCTTCAGTTTCTTTAGTATAGTCCGCACACTTCCTTCCCCCAAACCCAGTTCCCTCACAAGTTTCTTGCGGCCGCATCTTTTACTCTTAAGTTTCACGAAAGTCTTCAAAACGTGCCGGTCCTCGAAACTCGGGCGTGCTCCAACCATTATAATGTATTGTAGGGGGCATTTTTAAATCCTGATTACATTATTAGTAGTCTGAAATGGCTAAACGTATTCGTCCTGGAAGATGCTACAGGTGGGATACTCCCGCATACTCGCGGGTTTCAAATAATCCTGCAGACTCTTTCATTACTGGAATCCCCGGGTCGAAGATAACCCGGTTTGACATGGGCAACGTCTCAGGGACATTTGACTCCACCCTAGCAATCGCGGTGAAAGACGATATCATCATTAGACACAACTCGATTGAGGCTGCCCGAATCGTAATACAAAAAAAGATCGAGAAGGCTGTTGGCGCTGCAAACTACCATTTCAAAATAAACATTTACCCGCACCACATAATCAGGGAGAATACTATGGCCACTGGTGCTGGGGCGGACCGGGTCCAGGACGGCATGAGAAAGTCCTACGGCAAGCCCATTGGGCGCGCAGCCAGGGTCTACAAGGGTCAGCCAGTGTTCACAGTCTACTTCAACCACACGGACGATCGTTTCAACCGTGTAAAAGGCGCTCTTCGCGCGGCTTCCAAGAAGCTTCCAGGCAATTTTTTCTTTGTTGAAAAAAGGAGTGTTGCAGCTTAAAATGGTTGAACTTAATGTTGTCGCAAAGGTTAAGGTATTGCCTGAGGGTGTTGACGTCGATTTGGAGGTTATACAGAAAAAACTTTCCGAGATCGTCTCCGATTACGGTAAAATCCACTCTCTCGAGGTCAAGCCCGTAGCGTTCGGATTAAATTGTATTGAAGCAAACCTTCTTTTAAGCGACTCGGAAGGCGGGCTCGAAGAAATCGAGCGGAAGGTCGCAGATCTAGCTGGTGTTTCAGACGTAAACGTGTTAGACGTAAACAGGCTCTAAAAAGAATTAGTTTACATGTTTTTATAAAATTTTGTAAACATTAATTCAGATTCCACCCATATACGTCTTTTTTCACGTGTAAACTATTTACACGTTTTAACATGATCTTGGATGTCTTGAGCCTTATACCGCAACACAATCTTCCTGCTCCTGCCCCGCTCTCCCTCAAGATGCACTGTATCAACAAGCTTTAAGTGCTCTAACTTTTTAACCATCTCATTATACTTTTTAATTCCAACACCCGTCTCCTCCTTGAATCTCTCATAGACGACTCCAGAAACCTCCTCGCCCGAAGACGCAAGGTATGAAAGCAGGCTCCTCTCAGTATCATCCAAACCTCTGATAGTATTCTTTAAAGCCAGCATCTGAGATCCCCCCCCAAAAGCCTCGTCAACCTGCTTTACGGTTATCTCGCGCTTGGCATCCCGCTCGGCGACCAACCCGCTCCGCCTTAAAAGATCAATTCCAATACGCAAATCCCCAAGGGAAAAAGTCCTATCAACCATATAATCCAAAACCTTCCTAGACACAACTCCCTGATAATATGCATGTTTCACACGCTCCGACAAAATCTCGAAAAGCTCGTCCCGAGTGTAAGGCTCAAAGAAAACACGTTCTGGGTTGAAAACACTCCTAGTCTTGTCGTCAAGCTTCGCCATAAACCTCTCGTCGATCATGGCACCGAAAACACCTACCCTGTCAAAACCGTAAGTCGTATGTGCTTTTAAAAGATCCACGAGAATCTTGTCGACGTTTTTTTTGATGAACAGTTGATCCAATTCATCCAAGGCAACAATTAAACCCTTATCCTCCTTTAAAAGCTTCGAAAAAATCTTCTCCTTCACCGACTCAATGGGTTTACCAGTGTCCGGGGGACTCGTCCCGAAAAGCATTTCATGAATCCTCGCAAATACTGCGAAACGCGTGTTCGCGTCTTCACAGTTAATGTATACTGTGACAATCTTTCCCGAAGCCTCGTTAGCCTGGTCGAAGAGGTGTTTTATTATGGTGGTCTTTCCGGTCCCTGGAGGGCCGTACACTAGTGTGTTTATGGGGTTTAGTCCTCGAAGGCCGGGTTTAAGGGCGTATGACAGTGCCTTGAGTTGTTCGTCACGGTGTTGTATGTTTTCGGGTACGTATCCGGGGGTTAAAACTTTTCCGTTTCTAAAGAGGGTTTCCTCGTCCAATAGTATGTCTTTTGCGTCCACTGTCATATTATATCATTTCTTAAAGAAATAGTGAGGGCGTGAATTTCTGACCCTATTTAATTTCATGGGAAGATGAATTTTAGGGGTTTTGCGGTGCCGATGCAAATGGGTTTTTTAATCATTTTTTTTCACGCCCTCATGATCCAAGTGGATTGTGACCACATCACCCCATTTCAAACTTAGCTTCTCCTTCTATTAAAAAATCATCCAAGAGAGCAAAGGAAAAGTATCCCTACTCATTTTGTGGTAACTAATCATTTTTTTGTATTTTTATACTTGCCTACATATTACCTACAATACCATGGAAAACATAGAAAAATCGCTTAAGGCACTTCAAGACGGCTCTTTCATACTCGTGCACGATTCCTCTGGGAGAGAAGACGAAACCGATCTTATAGTCGCCGCCGAAAAAATCACTCCAGCTCACGTACGCACGATGAGAAACGAGGGGGGAGGATTGATATGCACTGCCCTGGCAAAAGATTTAGCCGAAAAATTAAGTCTAGTCTTCATCCAAGACATATACCAAGCCGCAGCAAAATCCTTTCAAATCCTCCCGGAACTTAAAGCCGACGACATACCCTACGACGAAAAATCATCTTTTTCCATAACCGTAAACCACAGGAAAACATTCACAGGAATAACCGACACAGACAGGGCGCTCACCATACGGGAACTAGCCTACATCGCGAAAGCCGAGCCAAACCCACAGGCGTTTGGCTTGAATTTCCGAACACCCGGGCACATTCCACTTCTTATCTCTTCAGGATTGGGCAAGCGGGAGGGACACACAGAACTTTCAATAGGACTTCTTGAGATGGCGGGGCTTACTCCAGTCTCCGTGGTTTGTGAGATGATGGACGATGAAACCTTCAAAGCCTTGACGGCGGAGAAGGCGAAGGCTTATGCAGAGAAAAACGGTCTAGTATTCCTTGAAGGATCTGAAATTCTAAATGCATATGAGAAATGGCGAAGATAGGAGTCTGCGACACAACGTTCGCGAGCAACCTTTTTAACAAAAAGGTTCCGAGAAAATGCTTCACGTTTTCTGGACACAAAATTGCATCGCAATTTTGCTGTGATCAAAAATGTGTGGGGTCCGCTAACGCTCACCCCACCGTGCATGAGGTGGATGAATGGCGAAAATAGGAGTCTGCGACACAACGTTTGCGAGATACGATATGGCGGCGGACGCGATAGACGAGCTTAAGAAAAACGCTGGTGGAGTGAAAATAGTCCGCTACACCGTCCCCGGGCTAAAGGATCTGCCGGTCGCTGCGAAAAAACTCATTGAGGAGGAAGAATGTGACCTAGTGATGGCGTTTGGAATGCCAGGCGCAGATGAAAAAGACCAGGTTTGCGCAAACCAAGCGTCCACGGGACTTATAAACGCACAGCTAGCCACAAACACGCACGTAATAGAAGTCTTCGTGCACGAAGACGAGGCAGACTCGGATGCGAAACTCGCCGAACTCATGGAAAAAAGAGCGAGAGAGCACGCACTAAACGTCGTGGACTTGCTCGTGAACCCCCGGAATTTAACACGGCTTGCAGGTTCGGGGCAGAGGCAGGGCGGGCCGGACGCTAAACCTCTTAAGAAATGAAAATTCGAAAGGCAGTACCTGAAGACCTCAAGGTCGTGCACGGATTAATAATGGAATTATTTGGGCAGGAGCGTGAGACGTTGGACTTAGAGCTTAAATCGCCCGGTGAGGTTTCAGACTACTACACTAATCTTTTAGGCGAGAAGCTTTCAGAAGAGTATGCAGCCATTTATCTCGCCGAAGAGAACGACCAAGCCTGTGGGTTCGCGTTAGCTTACATTCTTGAGGATGAATTACACACATACAATGATAAGGCTTACATTCGCACAATCTACGTCAAACCCGGATTTAGGAAAAATGGTGTTGGAACCCTACTCATCGAAAAAATTTTAGGCTGGGCGCGGGACCTGAAAGCGGAGTGCGCGGAAGCCGACGCCTACGCTGAAAACAAGGAAGGCCTAGCATTCTGGGAGCACGCAGGATTCAAGCCGAAATTCACGCTCGTGTCAAGAAAAATTTGAGGTGGAAAAAAATGACTGAGAAAATAAGTTTAGGTATTGTGGCAAGCGAATTCAACTACGACATAACGTACGCCATGGTAGAGCTTGCGAAAGAGCACGCCGACTTTCTGGGGGCCAGCGTCTCCCAGGTCGTTAAGGTTCCGGGAGTCTTCGACATGCCGCTTGCAGTCAAGAAGCTATTGGAGAAGAAGGACGTTGACGCGGTCGTAACACTTGGGTGCGTCATCGAAGGCCAGACAGAACACGACGACGTGGTCATACAGCACGCCAGCCGAAAGATTGCGGACTTGGCCTTGGAATACGACAAGCCCACCGCACTCGGAATCTCAGGCCCCGGCATGAGCAGGCTCGAAGCTCACAAGAGGGTGGAATACGCAAAACGGGCCGTAGAAGCGGCTGTGAAAACAGTCAAAGTATTAAAGGCGATTTAAGGCGGCTAAGCGAGCGGTAGCGAGCGCACACAGTAGACTTTTAGTTTGGTGTGTGTCCTACTTTAGTCGGCCACATGTCGCCTCTTTGCCTCCGGCTAACTCCGACCAGTTTAGGCGGTGAAGGTTGTGCTGGTGTTTTTATCCTGTTATCCGGTGATGACTCCATGAATCCTTTTTTTATTTCTTGCTTTCCCATACTTATTCATGACAGAGCCGTCTTCCGCGCCTGTGCCGGGTGAGTCGGAGCGCGAGTGGACTATCGAAGATGACTTGAGAATCCAGGAGTTGTTGAGGTTGCTTGAGGATTCCTTAAAGAGGCTTAAGGATT
The DNA here is from genome assembly GCA_000402775.1 of Euryarchaeota archaeon SCGC AAA252-I15. Lineage (GTDB taxonomy): Archaea > Altiarchaeota > Altiarchaeia > IMC4 > SCGC-AAA252-I15 > SCGC-AAA252-I15. Next base: position 37,330 of record AQSC01000059.1, read on the forward strand.
TGAACAAAAAAAATCGGGGTGAATAAAGGAAAATGCATAAAAAAACAGTGCTAACGGAAACAGCTAAATTGTTGCGCAAAGGATTGGATAAAAGAACTGGGGAAGTCGGTGGTACTCTCGAAGAGAGAAGTGAAGCGGAATTCAAGCGGATGCTCGACCCAAACACTGATACGGGTCGGATGGTGGGTGAATTAGTCAAAGAAATAGTAGATACGGCCTCACGCCTAACACATAGTGACCCCCTCGCCAAGGTAATAAGTGACTTGGGTGGTGTTCCAGTACAATTGTTTAAATTTATTACCGGGCGACCCGAACTTGACTATCCCAACAGGGAAGGAGCCCGTGATCCCAGATCCGCCATATTTGAAGATGGTAGACCCGCCTTCAAACTATCTGGAGGTAAAGTGTCTGATGGACAAAGCTTGCTGCTTCTCGGAGAAATGGGTAATAAAAAAATCGGATTTCACTACAGGACGCCTGATCCCGCGGCAGAACTTTCAGCAGCGATAAGAGGTCGCTATACCACACTAAACAATGTGGATCCCTTAAACCATAGGGTAAGCCCGCAATCCGTTTACGAGCATCTATTGAGTGCTGCCGATGCAATGGAAAAAACGCAAAGAAGATTAGCATTCACGTAAAATCTTGAGGTTGCTTGCGGACGCCTTAAAGGAAACTTAAGGCGTCTAAACAAAAAAAAAGATCAGGGTGAACGGAAAAAATGCCAACAGTAATACAGAAAGATTTGGAGCATTTTAAGGGGCTTCGTGATTCCTCGCTTAGGGCTGAGTTGTTGCAGGGCAGGCACGGTGACAGAAACCTAGAGATGAAGGAGTCTGGGACAGGGTTTACCGAACGAAACGGGCAAGAGTTGGATAGAATGCTCGATGCGACAACTGCCACTGGAGCGATGATGACAGCTTTAGTTGACGAGCTTGTCGGAAGCGGCAGGCAAGGGCCTCTCGCCAGCGCAATGCAAGGTTTTAATGGCGTTCCAGTGCAGGTGTTAGAGCACCTTGGTAGTACAGACGAAATCTATCAACGATCACCCGCGGTTGATGATGAAGGCGAGCTCACTTTCATGATGAACTCTGACGGGCGAATAATGAAAAGGACAAGGGGTTTATCAGGATCCAATGTCCAGGATGTGTTGTTTCTAGGCAAAACAAAGGGTGGAGGACTTGGTTTTTTTGTTGAATATAATAGCAAGGAATTTCCTGGAAGGACTAACATAAGGGCTGCAACAGAGGGAGAGAAAACAAATATTAGTGCGACAGACGTATACGGCCAGTTTTTACACGCCGCACACGCAATAGAAAAAGCCCCCACAATCTGACCTAAACATGATGGGTTGGGTTCCGAAAAAAAAGGTTTGATTTAAATACGTGTTCAAAATACTATTCGGTGGTTTTAGGGTGCAACCGCATGTAATACTCAATTCTGCGATGAGCCTGGACGGGCAGATCGGAAAAAAGGGCCAGCAGATAGTATTCTCTAACAGGATCGACAACTACCGGGTGCAGGAGCTTCGCGGAAGCGTTGACGCCGTCATGGTGGACGTCGAGACCATCATAAAAGACAACCCTGACTTGCATGCTCCAAGCGCTGCCGAGAAAGCACCCGTCAAAGTCGTCGTCGACAAAAACTGTGAAATCCCCCTGGACTCGAAAGTACTTGAAGGCGAAGACGAAGTGATAATCGTAGTCGCCGCAACAGCAACAAAAAGCCGCACCGAAAAACTAACCAAGCTTCGCGAACGAATCGAAGTCTTAACTTCAGGGAAAAACGCAGTAAACCTTGAAAACCTGCTTTGGACGCTCTATGAGCGGAGGATCAGGAAAATACTGCTTGAAGGCGGCCGGGCCCTAAACCGCAGGATGCTCGACGAAGGCTTGGTAGACGAAATTTATTTGACTGTCGCGCCCATGCTCATCGGCGAAGGCTTGAACTTTTATGAGAGCAAGGAAAAGCAGAAGATAGAGCTTAATCTCGAGGGGATTTTACAGTACGGCGACCAGGTTGTCTTGCACTATCACGTCAAGAAGTAGCGGTTTTTCATGGAGCGTATTCTAGTCTGCGGTTTGAATTGCCGTCCAGTCGCGCTTTCCGCGAAAGCATTGGGTTTTGAAGTTCACGTTGTCGATTTCTTCGGGGATGTAGACTTAAAGCGTAATGTCGACAAGCTTTATTCCCTTGGAGGGGAATATGACTCGCAAAAGCTTTGTGATCTGGCAGTCTCGGTTACGGAAAAAGGCTCTTTCGACGGTGTTTTTCTGACTTCAGAGCTAGGTTGTAATGCAAGTTATGTTAAAGCATTCGAGCCTTGCGGGTCAATTTTGGGAAATGACTCGAAAACCGTTGCTGCTGTGAGAGACTGGAAGGCTTTTTTCGAAAAGCTTTCGGAGCTTGACATACCCCACCCGAAAACACGGGTAGTGTCGAGTGAGGGCGAGGTTGCTGGGGTGGTGGGTGAGATTGGTTTTCCCCTCGTGGTCAAGCCAACTCACGGTTCGGCAGGTTTTGGGGTGATATTGGCTGAAACTGAAAGTGAAGTCTATGATTCACTAAAACATTATGGAGTGATACTCGTCCAAGAATACATTCAAGGGGTTGATGCGAGCGTTAGCGCGTTGGGATCTGGCGGGGCAGTTAAGTCCTTGTCTTTTAACAGGCAGTTTCTAGGCCTTGAGTTTCTGGGTTGCACTCTTCCCTTCCAATACTGCGGGAACATGGTACCCGTAAAACATGGGCTTGCATCTGAATGCAAGCGAATAACTGAACTGATTGGATCCCAATTCAATCTGAAAGGATCCTTTGGAATAGACTTTGTAATCGCCGACAAACCCTACGTCATCGAAGTAAACCCCCGGTTTCAAGACACATTAGAGTGCGTTGAAAGAGCATATGGGGTAAACCTGGTTGAACAGCACCTTAATTCGCTTGAAGGAAGACTCCCAAACAATATGGAAGCCTCAAAAGTCTGTGCAAAAGGAATCCTCTATGCTGTTTCCGACCTCACGGTTTCAGGGGATCTCACAAAAATTTCCGATGTCGCAGACATCTACAAGCCGGGGACGAAAGTAAGCAACGGCGAGCCGGTCTGCAGCGCCTTCAGCACGGGATCTTGTGAAGACGAAGCGCTTAATAATCTTAAAATCAAAGTAGGAGAAATCCAAAAGAATCTTTTGAAGGTGAATCAATGTTGGCAATCATCGCAGGATACTTCATCCTCCTGCTAGTTATGGGATTTTACACTAGGAAAACCAAGACCCTGAGCGAGTTCATGCTCGCGGGAAAAAATTTATCCTTCTGGGTTCTCGTAGCCTCGATTGCAACCACATTCTACGGTGCGACAGCAATCCTTGGCGGGGCAGAACTCTCATTCTACTTTGGTTTGGGTGCCCTCTGGTTTATGATTCCATTCTACCTTGGAAACATCTTAGTGTTTTATTTCATTGGAAGAATTGAAAAATCCCAAGCTGAGACGCTTCCCGACTTTCTAGGGCAATTCTACGGAAGCAAGACAGTGGTCGCATCCGCACTATTACTCTCGTTTCTATGTCTCGTCCCCGGTTCAATCATCGCTGCCGGAAAAATAATGCACTTCATCCAGCCAGTATCACCGGAATTTTGGATGACTGCAGTCACGGCAGTTATTACAGTCTACACTCTCTTGGGAGGGATGAGGGCTGTATCCTACTCAGACGTACTACAGTTTGTGATAATGATCGCAGGGCTGCTCATACTACTCCCCTTTGCACTGCAATATTCTCCCGACTTCATAAACCAAATTCCTGCTGAGAGTAAAAACCCTTTTTCATATTCTTCAATGTTTCCCCAAAACGCCTTAAGATGGGCGATACTTCTTCTCTTTCTGCCCATAACTTCAGCCCCCCTCTATCAAAGGTTTTTCGCAACGCAGCCGAAAGTAAACCGGAAGAAAGCAATAGTCTACACAATACTCTTCTACATGATAGTTGACGTAATAGTATTGACTTCAGGACTCATCGCCCAAGCGAACGCCGAAACCTTAGGGATTTCCGAAGAAAACGCGGACATAGCCTTCATAATACTCGGGCTTACAATACTACCCGCCCCCATAAAAATATTATTCTCACTGGGGATGCTTGCCGCAATAATGAGCACCGCCGACTCATGGCTTCACGCCGGAGGATCATCGCTCGCCCACGATGTGCTAAGAAAATTAAGCAAGACTTCCGAAGAAAAGCTCGTAGTTGCTTCCAGGATACTCATCCTGGCTCTAGGACTTGTCAGTCTAGCACTCGCCTTATACTTCAACGACTTCTTAACAGCCTTAACCTTCCTTCTCACAGTCTGGATTTCGGGAATACTCGTTCCCACGCTCGCAATACTTTCGAATAAAAAAATAACCGAAAAAAGCGCATTTTACGCAATAATTGCCGGTGGATTATCCTCAATAATCTGGGGGCTTATAAATCCACTTCCAATAGACCCCCTGTTTGTCGGACTAGCATTCTCATTTTCCGAAGCCCTTCTTTTTAACCGGCAACCCTAAAAGAATAACGAAGAAAATGGGCGATAAACTCAAACTTCCCGGCAATCCCAAAGACGTCGTCATGCGGTTCGCACCGAACCCGAACGGCCCCTTAACATTAGGCCACGCGCGAGGAGTAGTCGTAAACAGTGAGATGGTTGCAAAATACGGGGGAAAATTAATCTTGCGCTTTGACGATACTGACCCCCGGATTAAAAAACCGCTTCTTACCGCATACGATTGGATTGAGAAGGATATGGAATGGCTTGGTGCTAAACCAGATGAAATCGTCATCGCCTCCGACCGGATTCCAGTCTACTACGAGCATGCTGAAAAGCTTATCGGATTGGGGAAGGCTTACGTATGTGAGTGTGAGCGGGAGGAATTCAAGAGCCGGAAAGCCCAAGGCCAGGTCTGCGCGTGCAGGGAGTCGGAGGAATCCCTGGATGGCTGGAAGCAGATGATTGAAGGCAAGTTCGAGGAAGGTGAAACAGTTCTTAGGATAAAGACTGACATGCATCATCCAAATCCCGCATTGCGTGACTGGGTCGCATTTCGCATAATAAAGGAGGATCATCCGCGAGTGGGGGGGAAATACGTCGTGTGGCCGATGCTTGATTTCGAGTCCGCGATAGAAGACCACTTGCTCGGAATAACCCACATAATACGCGGCAAGGATCTTTCGGACTCTGAGAAAAAACAGGGGTTTGTATACGGCTACTTAGGCTGGGATTACCCTTCCGTCATCCACTGGGGAAGGCTTGCGATACACGAGTACGGTAAATTCTCCACATCAGAAATGTCAAAGGCAATAGCGGAAGGAAGATACTCCGGTTGGGATGATCCAAGCCTTCCAACCTTAAGGTCCCTCAAGCGCCGGGGAATACAAGCTGCGGCCATCCGGACCCTAATGACGGATCTGGGCTTAAGCCTCTCAGATATTACAGTAAGCCTTGAAAACCTTTACGCTGAAAACAGAAAGCTTATTGACGGAACATCAAACAGGTACTTTTACGTGGAAGACCCGGTGAAAGTCACAGTAAAAAACTCACCGTGCAAGACCTTCAGGATGCCGCTTCACCCCGTACACAGGGGCAGAGGAGTCCGGGAATACGCGTTAAGCAATAAGAATGGGGAGGCGGAAGTATTCATTTCAAATGATGACGCGTGCAAGCTGGAAAAAGGTGACGTACTCCGGCTTATAGGATACTGTGCTGTCGAAGTTGAATCAGTCGAAGGAAATCCAGTATGCAAGACTTCAAACGAAAAAACGAAGGGTAAAATCCAGTGGATACAAGATGGAGTCAACTGTAAAATTGCAAAACCAGAGGGAACCACACATGGATTATGCGAGAAAAAATGCACGGAACTTAAAGTCGGTGACGTAATCCAGTTCGAAAGATACGGATTTGTCAAGCTAGACGAAAAAAAAGAGGGTGAACTAGTCTTCTACTACGCCCACAGATAAAAAAAAATTTTTATTTTTAAAGCACAACTACCATATTCTTGACCTGAATTTTAGATGATCCGATGAATTAAATGAGGTGATAATTATGAATTACGTAAAGTTTGAAGCTCCAAAGGAATTAGTAGATAATTCCTTGGAAGCTCTGGAGATTGCAAGAGACTCCGGGAAAACCAGGAAAGGAACCAATGAAGTTACGAAAGCCTGCGAGAGAGGCACAGCCAAACTCGTATTAATCGGCTCCGACGTAGACCCACCAGAAATAGTCATGCACCTTCCAATGCTGTGCGAGGAAAAAGAGATCCCCTACATCTACGTGGCAAAAGCGGAGATAGGGGAGTCAATCGGAATACACGTTCCCACAGCCTCAGCATGCATTATCGAGGAAGGAAAAGCTAAAGACCTTATCGAAGAAGTTAAGAAAAAACTCTCCGAAATCAAGAAGTAAAGATGGTTAACGCTGAAGTAGTGAAAATTATCGGTCGAACCGGAATATACGGGGAAGTCATACAAGTCATGTGCAAGATAAAAGAAGGCGAAACAGAAGGACGAGTAATCCGCCGAAACGTCCGAACACCCGTAAGACAAGGAGACATACTAGACCTTCGAGAATCTGAGAGAGAGGCAAAACCAATCAACAGGTAAAAAAATGGATTGCACATTCTGCAGTAAAAAAATCGAGAAGGGAACAGGCCTAATACACATAAACCGGGCGGGAAAAGCCCTAAACTTCTGCTCCTCAAAATGCAGGAGAAACCAGCTAGACCTAAAAAGAAAACCCCGGAAAGTCAAGTGGACTAAAACCTACCGGGAAGAAAAAGAAATCAGGGTGCGCGCTCAAACTCCAGTTAAAGAGACTCAAACACCAGTTAAAGAGACTCAGACTACAGTGAAAGAGAAAAAAGAGGAGACTCCAAAACCAATAAAAACCGAGAAAAAGAAGAACAAGCCAACTCCAGTGAAAAAGGCTTCCGAAAAGAAACCGAAACCTAAAAAATGAACACCTTGATAATCATTAAACCCTGGGCAGTTCAAAGAGGATTGGTTGGTGAAATACTCGCAAGATTCGAAAGACACGGGATTAGGATTGCCGCAGTAAAAGCAGTACTCTTGTCAAAAGATAAAGCTGAAAAACTATACGCAGTACACGAAGGCAAACCCTTCTTCAAAGATGTGGTCGGACACATGACATCAACCCCCATCGTGGCCGCCGTCCTTGAAACCGACATGCTTGATGATGAAGCCGCGGTCGCATTAGTCAGGAAAATCGTGGGCGTGACAGACCCCACGAAAGCCGAGATGGGCACCATCCGAGGAGACTTTGGAATGAGAAAAGACCGCAATATAATCCATGCGTCCGACTCGCCCGAATCCGCTGAATACGAAATACCACTATTCTTCACTAAAAATGATATAGTATCCTATGTAAAACAGGTGATTTAACAATATGACAACAGCATTTGAGATAAAACCAGACAAACTGATAAAGGCAGTAGCCATTGATCTGAAAGACAACGTGAAAATTCCAAAACCTGATTGGTCAGACACAGTCAAAACAGGCTCCAACAAGGAAAGAGCTCCAGACGACCCCAACTGGTGGTGGATGCGCACTGCATCAATACTCCGGAAAATATATATTGGAGGGCCAGTGGGTGCAAGCAAACTCCGAGTAGAGTATGGTAGTGCGAAAAATCGAGGTAGAAGACCAGAACAATTCCGCAAGGCAGGAGGCAAAGTCATCCGCACGATACTGCAGCAGCTCGATGAGGCAGGATTCACCGAAAAAGACACAAACAAATTCCGCGGGAGGAAACTCACACCAAAGGGGTGCTCATACCTTGATAAAATAGCCTCGAAGCTCGAAAAAACCGACAATGTCTGAGCTAGACGAACTTAGGGCAAAGCGCATGCAGGAACTTTTACAGTCTCAGGGTGCGCAGGATCCTCAACAGCAGATTCAGCATCAGATGCAGCAGCAGGAGGTTGAACGTCAAATCCACCAGATTATCTCTCAAGTACTTTCTCCAGAGGCTCGTGAGAGGCTGGGAAATATTCGTGCTGCACGGTCGGAGCATGCGCGTCAGATAGAGGTTTTATTGATTCAACTCGCCCAATCCGGAAGGCTTCCCGCGAAAATTTCTGATGATCAGTTCAAAGAGATTTTGGGGAAACTTAAAGGGCAGCAGAGGGATACTAAGATTTCTAGGAGATAATCTTTCAAATGTCTGCCAGTTCCTTGTCTAATTCGTCTGTGTCTATCTCGTCTGAGTCCTCTCCCCCTGGTTTATCCTCTTCTTCGAACTCGTAGCCTAACTCACCTAAAATGTCGTCCTCCCTCTTTTTCTCTGCATGGATTCCCCCACCTCTTCTGGCAACGACTAAGGCTGCGCCTAGTATGAAGAATCCGGCTAAAACAATAGCCCACTGGTTCCTTGTGAAAGGCCCGATTTTCCCGCGTAAAATCTCCGCTAGTTGGCTTGAAACATCGTATAAATTGGAACTCAATACTGTTTTTTCCCTCTCAAGGTTTTCTATTTGCGATTCAAGTCCGCCTCTGTCGTTTTCCATTCGAAGTTTTTCCAGTTTAAGCTGTCCTATCATGACCTGACACTCTTCATAGCTGAAGTTTCCTCTAACATCGGGTACGGTGATGCTAAGCCAGTCTATTATGTTCTGGGCGAATACCATGTTGTCGTGTAGTTTGATGTTGGAGTCGATTAGCATGTCAGAGTCTGAAAGACCGAACACTAGTCCTTTGCTGAACAGGGTGGCTGCCGCAACACAGGGGTAGCTTCCAGTCTGGAATGATTGTGTGTCCGAGTAAGTGTCGCTGTCTCCCGAAACAATGCATTCTGCGTTTCCTGATATGAACATTCCGTGTCCATTGTAGAAACCCAGTTTCGAAATTCCCTTCCTGATAATCCTGGTTGTCTCACTTTCAGTGAACCTGTCTATCACGAAGTTTTTGGAATCCATTTCAGGTATTGTGTCGGTTGCGTCGACGAGTACTCCGTCGTCCATTGTCATTCCGAATGGAATCATAAGTTGGTTCGAATCAGAGGGCTCTCCCCCTAAAATTAAGACGCCGCCGCCCTTAGTAGCAACAAACCATAGTATTGCGGATAATTCCTCAATTTTTAGTTGAGCGCTAGGTCTGATAATTAATAGGTCATATGTTGAAAGGGATTCTCTTGAAAGCCCTCCCTTGCTGATTGAGGCAATCTCGTATCCTTCAGCCCTGATTTTCCTTGCGAACTCGGATAATCCCCCATCCTTTGTATAAGTTCCGGGAGTGTTTATTTCATAGAAAATTATTTTTTTAACAGACTGTACACTAGAGGATAAAAGTACTATAACCAATAAAATCATTAAATTCTTCTTAAAATCCATCTACGTCAACTAAATATTACTTTAATAAATTAAAAAATCCGTCATTTACTCAATAACTCTCTCGCCCTTTGTTTCCAGATTCCAATCCTCTCCTCGGAAATCCCAGTATTTTCGACCATCCAATCAATATCCACCTCAACGAGTTTTTCAAGAGAGTCGACTCCACCGTATCTCAGCCTGTCTTGGGCGACCCTCCCTATACCTTCAATGTCTGTTAACGAGTATTCCATCTTAGATTTTTGAACGGTTTTTGGAGTTAGATCATCCTCGTCTCCTCCACTCCTCCTCAAAACTCTTATGTAGAGGAAAAAGATTGCGAATACAACACCGAAGACTAGTGCGAAAATGATTGCGAAAATTGTTGTTGAGCTAAATTCACCCGAATCTTGAGTTTCTTCTTCTTCCATGCCAACAATTACCTTAAGGCTTGTTGATGTGGATGATGTTGACGTTTTTTCGACCGATGTTGTGGCGGGCTTAAGGCTGCTTGAGCTTGATTCTTCCACATCAATTGTCGTGGATTTGGATTGGGGTGTTGTGGTTGTTGAAGTCGTTTGAACTGAGGTTGTTGAAGTCTCGACAATCTCGGAACCCAAAAGTATCTCACCGTCATAAGCCTTAATCTCATTAGCCTTCTCAATCAAACCGTCTAGAATGCTCGCAATCTTTGTGTCCGTCACTATGAAATCCTGTTTATGGGAAACCTTCTTGCTCTGGCCGGCCCGAGGCTCCCAATACTCGTAAACACACTTGTTTCTGACACTCCAATCACCATTCGTCCAAATCACCTCATCAACCTTCGACTTGAAGTATTCAGCACACTGCTCATTTTCTATTGTTATCTGGTACGGTTGGAAAAATCTTTTTGAATAATAGTCTGCCCCAATGCAAAAGGCGTAAAGTCTAGTACACTCTCCTGCAAGGTTCCTAGATTTCGTAAACCAGTTTTCAGCCTGAACTTTCGCAGGAGCAGCGTCTTTACTCCCACACAAGTATCCTCCTGCAAGCCCCCTCACCGGACATTGGGAATAGTCGTGGTGCTTTGAATCATCCTGAAATACATCGTCTACCACGCTCCAAGGCATGACGGTGAGGTCTTCACACAAATCCTTGTAACCACCGTCTAGGAGTGAGCACATCTCCTCGATTCTAGTGCTTACAAAACACTTGGCGTAGGTATCTTCCCCGAAAGCTTGTGACACGGCTTGCCTGCAAAAGTATTCACGAGTATCCGGCCCCCACGCTGAGGATGTGGTGGTAAAAAGAATAATTACTATCAAACAAAAGGATTTTTTCACGCAACTCATGGTTATCAATTTACTCGGAAGGAAAAATAAACTAATTTAAGTTAATCTCACCCCTTAAACTATGCTTTGCGAAGTTTTCACCGACAACATTCTTGTAGGAGATTTCAACTCCAATCCGACGATAATCCGAATCGACCACAGTCATGGGAGGACAACCCTTAAATTCCACTATAAAAGATTTAGCCCCCTGAGAAATCTCAACTCCCACATCAGTTAAATTCTCACCACTCACCATAACGTCGCCTGAACATTTACGTGAATTCTCAGCATTAAAAGCCTGGGCGGATACTAAAACCATCTTCAAGTTCGGTTTAATAAACTCAATATGAATATCTCCTGAAGGGGAAACAGTAGTTCCGGGCAAAGGCTTGACCGCTCCAAAACCCACAAGTGTCTCCCGTCCACTGAACATCCTTACTGCGAATTTTCTGGCAGAAGAAAGCATATTCTCCTTGTCCGGCTTTTCAAAAGGTTTTTTAACGAAATCCAATACCATCTCCGTAAAATGCAAGTCAACCTCCAACACACAAGTCACGTAAAAAAATATCAAGAAAAAAACAGCTATAACAGACACGACTGCGTGTTTTCTAAGCACCACAACCTTTGGTTTATCAACCACATCCAAACTGTCAATATTGTTTTTACCCGCCTTCAAAGCAGTCAACTCGCGAGTAAACTCGGCTAGAGCCTCCTGAAGTCCAACATGCTCGTCATGGTATGCGGTTTCATCCACATTACCTTCAGAGAATTCTTCTTCAAGATTGTGCAACCTGAAAGTCTCAGACTCCTTCTGTTTTTCAATGTTTTTAATCTTTGAGTCGAGGAGTTTGTTCAATTCGGAAGAGATCTTTTTCTTCCCATCGTAATACTCCTGCTTGCTGATTACTTTCGCGCTCCCCCCTCTTTTCAATGACTCATATTCAGCGAGCTTCTTCTTAATCTTTTCATCCAGAAAATCCATTGTCTTAAAGTATTGAAAGGGTGAAACCTGCGATACTCATCAAGATTATTAGTGGTGCAAGCATTATATAGACTCTTCTAACGTCTGCCTTAAAGTATTCCCGAGTCAAGACCAGGCACAGGTGTACTGGCGATAGAAAAAGTCCCATAAGGCCTCCGCAGTAGGCAAGAAGGGCGGCGTCAAGACTTGATAGAAATGGAAGGATTATGGGGAAGCTTATCCCCACCATCGCCCAACTGTATCCCGTCAATAATCCGACAATAAATGGGATGGAAAAAATTATGACTGGAATCGGGATGGAAAGTTCGGTGAATATTTGGGGGAGGTTCACTGCTGCTTGAGACGTCTCAACCATTGACTTGAATATCATGGCGGAAAAGACGAGGATGATAAGTCTGGTAGCATTAACTTGATTGAACATTTTTAATGCATCAACTAATTTAACCTTCCTTGAAGCTGCGAAAAATGTTATCGTAACTATGAGGGAGGCTAAAAGGTTTACCTTAAAGAGGAGGGCTAATATTATTACTAAGGCTACCGGCCACACATCTTTTATCAAAACAACCCCGTTTTCAAAAAAACTTTTTTCTACAACTAGATAGCCCTTACCTCTAATTCTCGTGCAAATTAAAAGAAAACCAACGACTACTGCAATAATCGTCAAAGGAAACTGATTCACGCAAATCTCGGAATACGGGACCTCAAGGATTGCGGCTGCTAAGATAATTGCGGGATACAAAGGAAAGCTAAACTCCCAAATATGCCTAAACCAGTAGTTTACGACAGTCTTCTGTTCAGGTGAAATACCTACTTTGTCTCCCAACTCCCCGACGAAAGGAGCCGAAACCATAGCTCCCGCAGGCATTGGCAAAAGCCCGATAAACGCGGGAATCCCCATTAAAGCAACTCTCGCATCACCAAACAAACCATTTAATGAATCCACAATATTAGATAAACTTTCGACATGCTTCATCAAGACTCCTAAAAAAGTAATCAAAACAACAATTAAAGCAAGCTCGACAGTATCAGCATCCAAGAAAGCACGGAAGGAAACCTGAAGTATCTCAGCCAAACCCAAGCCAAAAATCAACCCCAAAAAAACTGCACTGGAAAAAATCGTGTACTCGACCCTAACATTTTTGTAAATTAAGAAGACCGCGACTGCCAGGACCAAAAAAATCTTTAAAAGCTCAATCATATTCCCTCAGCTACCCCCAACATCCTCGAAAAACTCGGGAGGAAGGCGCCGGACCAATGCGAAAAAACGACACTTGTTCCTAAGCTCCTCTTCCGTTTCAGGCTTAATCCTCCTAGATTGCGCATCCGCCTCCAATATTCCCATCGGGGCTGCTTCAACATAATCCTGCTGGCCCACAACGACCTCACCCTCAATCCGTGAAGCCGCTCGAATCCTCTCTGCTTCCAGCCTGAGGCGGCCTGCCTCTCCCGGCCGGGAACCATACACCTCAACGAGAAAATCACCGCTATTATCGAATTTAACTCGAAGGTCGCTTTCATTCTCCACAAGCAGGTTGAGATCATCCAACACGTCAGTTTGAAGCATCCTCCTCTTGGAAGAGACGAGCAGGTTGAAGGCCTTTCGGAGTTCGGGCATGGTTTTCGGGTCGGGAGCTTGTCCCAGAATTTTCTCAACTTGATGCGCTGGGGGATCTCGTAGATGGCATAAGAAATCGTATGTGTCAGAGAGGGTTACACTTGTATCGTCCGGTTTCTCACCTGCCGCGGTTGAGACGGGACGACCCTCAAGCCAGGCAACAGCCCTCGCATACTGGGCGCACTGCTGAATCTTGTCGGCGTCTCTTCCAAAAACCGTGAGGTGGAATAAATCCCTCGCAGGCCTGCCTGGGATAGTGGGCTCCCCGCTTTTACCTCGATGGCTTTTTGCAAAGTCAAGCTCTTTTTCTACATGCATGTTGCCAAATTTTGTTAGTAAGTAAAGGATGTATGGGTCATCGATTAGAGTGCTTTGAGCTTGGGTAATTTCCCGGACTGCTTTGTGTTCAGGAATGTTTTCTTGTTTTTGCATGTTAATTTATCGCGTAAATGCCTTGAAAAAGTCGTATGTTTTTATATAGTAAACTCTAATAATACATGTTCATAATTGTTTGCCATAAGGTAAACAAAGTACAAGATTATCGATGGGTGGTTGGTAATTGTGGAAAATAAATCATTGAGTGGGGAGCGAATTATTCCGGGTACTACTCCTTCAATTTATGGGGTGGTATCTTTATGAAGTGTATTTTTTGTTGTTCCCTGCTGACACCTGGTGTGCGGCAAATCACGGATGGGGGGAGATTAACTTTGTGTGACGCCTGCTGTGACAAACTCGCTGAAAACGGATTTCTAAATTGTGTTGATGATAAAATCGAATTGCAAAAACCTTTAAAAGATATTCTGGTTGGCTACTCCTCCTTGTAATTCAATCCCAAAAGCCAGATATCAACGTCTTTAACACCATCAACAGACATAATCTTATCGTGTAGTTCTCTAATGTCTTGGTGGTTTCTAAACCTGCATTTAATCAATAAGTCGAATGTTCCGGCACTAATGTCCCATATGCCAAATACGTTCTTATCTTTTTCGATCTTTCCGGTGAGATTCTTGATGGAATCATTCAGACAGATCACTCCGACGTAACCGTCAAGGTCGTAGCCTAGTTTCTCCCAATCCAGTTCAGGTCGATAACCCTTAATGATTCCGTTTTTCTCTAAATTAGTTACTCTGAGATTTACTGTGCTACGGTGCTCCTTAAGCTCTGTTGCAAGTTCGGTGAGTCTGGGTCTTATACCGACACCTTTCTGCATTGTATCGAGAATTCGGTCATCAAGTTCGTCTGTCATTTTGTCATAATAATATGTCATTAATACTCTAAAAAAATGACACGGCATCTTGAAAAATAACATTGTTCTAAAAATATATTAAAATATCATATTTTGTTCATTACAACCTTCGCAAGGATACTGCGACCTTTAGGTCGCAGAGGAATTGCGTACTATTTTTCCCCACCTTGTGTTTTCCTCCTCTGTTTTTAATGTATTACCAAAGCGGCGCCCCCCCAAAGGGGGGCGCAAAAAAACGCTGTCCAGATACTCTGAACAGCTACCGTGGTTGGGGTGTATCAACCCACTACCCTTAGGTAAATACCCAAAGGTAAAGGAGGAAAAGATAAAAATGAATGCACTAAAAATAGTGATTACCGCAATGACCTTAATGGCATTAATCGGTCTAGTATCAGCAGGAAGCGGAAACAACGTTCCAACAAACGCCGACCTATCAGGCTGCTCAAACCCACCTTGGATCAAGGCTAAGTTCGAGCTAAACGACGACGGTGACGATTGGATTGAGCTATTCAACAATGAGGCAATACAAAACGATATTGGCGACTGGATTCTGGCACATAAAAACGGGGCGTACACAGCCTACAAGATCCCGCAAGGAACGGTTATTAATGCGAAAAGTTTCCTAATCTTCTACAGGAACAAGACTAGCATAAACCTGAATGAATCAGAAGGCGATATAATGCTCTATAACCCCGAGTGTAATACTTATGGGCTCGGTGAAATACAATTCCACACACTTCAACAACACTTGGGCTCAGTTCCCAATAAACACCTCACTGTGGAGGAACGAGTCGGGACTATGGGGTATCCGAGGAAACCCCAACCTTGATCCAACAGGCCCACGGGAAACCTGCAAACTCCTATCCCTAACCAACGGATGGAACCTGGTCTCAATAACCTGTATTTGAACAATAACAAGTCTATTTGAACGGCTACTTATCTTTCTTTGATACCAAAGTACTAGTATGGTTCATAAAGAAATCAATCCACAACCAGGTACAGTCAAGTGGGTTGAAATAGGTTCTGGAGGCGAAGCCTGCTGCCAGAAAGGCAATCCAAACGAGCTTGAAGGAATCGGCGGAACTCTAAAAGTCGAAAAACCACTCGCCGCAGTAAAAAGGGTCAATCACATGAGCACATCCCAGATAGTGGGGGAAGGATTGTTTCTAAAGCACCTTTGCGCTAAAATCCTCGACGACCACTTCGTTGCCGAGGGCGTGTATGATACAAGCCATGTCACGTCACCGCTTGGATCTTTCCCAGGCGGATACTACTATGAGTATGCGGTTGGAAGTGACGGTTTTTATTGGGAAGATACAGAATTAAGCGGATTCATAAAATTCACCAATAATCTGTCAAATGCAGGGATAAGCGTGGGTGATGACACAACCGATGTGGACGATGCGAGATGGTCAAAAAACATAGTCCATGATTCCGGACACCCAGCAAACTGGAAGAGGATAGACTTTGGAGGTTCAAGCTGCCCTACTCGAGCCGAGAAATTCAAAACATTCCTTGAATCCAACCCTCAGTTGGAGCAGAAGATGGGGTGGAAACACGAGCTGCTAACACTTGCAGGTCGAAAAAGCATACTCCAAGAAACCCTTAAACCCCCCGAAGAAGAACGGTTAACCAGTCTTTCGAGAAAATACCGGGAAAGTATTCTTAAGTAAAAAGGGGTTTGTTGGGTCCGTCGAGATTTGAACTCGAGTTCCTAGCTCCCAAAGCTAGAAGGATGGGCCAAGCTACCCCACGGACCCTTCCGTGTCATCGAGCCGTAGCGAAGATGGCACCCGCATGTCAACTGGGCGTGACAGTTGGGGGTCAAGCTACCCCACGGACCCGGTGGAGAGAGAAATTGGTTTATTAATTCAGGGTGTTGGATTTAAAAAATGATTTTTTTAATAACCTTAGATTCGCCGTCCTCTCCTAGTTTCTTCTTGTCCGAATTTTGATGCGGCGATTACTTTGTCGGCGAGCCTTGAAAACGGGAGTGTTTGGAGTATTACTTTTCCGGGTCCTGTGAGGGTTGCGAAAAAGAGGCCTTCCCCCCCGAAGAGGGCGGATTTAACCCCTCCAACAAACTTTATGTCGTAGTGGACTGACTCTGAGAAGGCTACCAAACAACCCGTGTCAACGCGCACTTCCTCACCGGGAGCAAGCTCAAGCTTGATCATAGTCCCCCCAGAGTGGAGGAATACTTTACCTTCCCCATGAATCTTCTGGAGGATGAATCCTTCCCCGCCGAAGAGTCCCGCGCCAAACCGCTTCGTAAACCCTACGGATACTTCGACTCCTTCGGTAGAGCAAAGGTAAGCGTCTTTCTGGCAGAGGAAGCTGCGCTCGGGTGTAACTTTGATCGGAGTGATCTTTCCCGGGTAAGGCCCTGAAAAGCTTACTGTACCAGCCGCCCCCTCGCACGTGAAAGAGGTTATGAAAAAGCTTTCGCCAGTAATTGTTCGCTTCAAACCCTTGATCAACCCCCCTCCAGTGTGAGTGTCCATCTTGATAGTAGAGTCCATGTAAATCATGGCTCCCGCTTCGGCTCGAATATTCTGTCCACTTGCAAGGTTGAACTTCACAGCCTGCATGTCATCCCCTACAATCTCATAATTAAGCTCGTGCATCCTCTTAAACAATTGTTTTCGAGTTTTTTAAATCACAACAGGCAGCCCAAGGATTCGAGTTCACATTCCCCTTAAAAAAGTGAGAAGACACCCTGAAAAAAGGAAAGCTTTTTATAGTAGAGTGAGTAATTAGTTACTAGTTAGTTACTGATTAGTAAATAGTTATTAACTAATTAGTTACTAATATGTAAGCAGGGGTGTTTACGGGGTTAAACATGAAAAGTGTCGTAAACCATGAGCAAGTTGATAGGGATCCGAGTAAGCGCAGGGATAGACGACATCCTGGACGAGATCTCTGGGAAACTAGGAAAGAAGAAATCGGTCTTAGCGCGCGAGCTTATGGAGCAGCGACTCTTCGAGATGAGTTTGGTTTCCACGAAACTTAAGAAAACAATGTAAGGCTCACATCGCTTAGTTGTGTGTGATTCAGCCACATCACCCCAACCACCTGGTGTGCCCGCTCAGTAGGGGGGTGGGCACACCGCATGGGGGGTGGATGAATTTCTAGGATTTCTAATTCAGGATTATCGAGCCGCGAAGCGGTGAAGATAGTCCATTTGATGAACCTTTAGTAAAGGTTCTGCGAAAGAGAGCTGAAACCAACCTTTTTCTTTGTCGGAGTTTCCCGACGAGAAACCGCGAGTTAATTGAGGGGTCTTACCGACCCCCCGGTAACGCACATTATAGAAGTATTTATTCTGTTTTCACTATCCGCCAGAGTTTGGCGGGCGCTCCCGCTCCGCCGACTGCGTGGATGCTGGTTTTTAGTTCATAACCTTCAAATTTTTCCATGTGCTGCTGAACCACTCTGTCGAATTTTTCAGCAAATTCTTTTCCCTCCTGAAATTTCATCCCTATGAGAACGCTCGCGCCATTCGGATTGCATGTGCCGGAGACATTGAGTTTCTGAAGCATGAGCCTGGCTAATTCCTCACCAGAGCCAGCAGATGGGAAACGGCAAGTCATCTGGTCGAAATGAGAGTTAGGGTGCTTAAGTAGTATTTCCCCGAGAGAACCTTGCTTGACTATCAGATTCTGGCCTTCTGAAGGAATCCCCAAACGAGCCCACTCCGCCTTACGATGCTGAAAACGCTCTGTCCAAGCGTGGTATGTATTGGCTGCAATGGCCACGTCTATTGCATCGCTTTGGGCGAGAAGACACGCAAGAGGAGTTAATGGGGCAACCCTTTTACTCGTTGGTTTGAAGTGGCGGGGAATAGGCCCGGTTATGGTTTGGTACCGCCTGCCGCTTGCTTCAATGTCAGGGCCGATACCAGTTCCGAATAACTCATCGACGTAGCCCCCGTAAGCCATCTGTCTCTGGATTCTCTTTTGCGGATCAGTGACACGGATTATTTCTTGTAGAACACGCATTGCTGGATTTACAGGTATGGACCCTACACCGTGTTTTAGAGCCTGAGGTGTTTGATCATGTCTGTAGATTGGCATGGTAGGTGGAAAAAGTTATTCCCAATTATTTAATACACCCTCAGACAAATAAATGCTGTAGTATGAACACCCAAAGTATTTTATCTGTTGATGATGACCTGATTTTTAATCCTTCAAACAGGCGGGATTCCGCATTAAGGCTTTTGGACGGGGAGAAGGTTTTTGAGAAAATCACCCCGCATTTCTTGTCTTTCTACAACCTCTATTTCATATGGGTTTATTTAATGCTTTTAAGCGGGGTGATACTCCTTTACTACGACGTATTAATCGACAACTTAAAGTGGATTTTATCCGGCGCTACAGGAGTCTTCAAACTGCCCTTCGGGGATCTGGGAATGCTTTCAGAAGTCGGTTTTTTCAGTAACATACAATTATTTCTGTATGTTTTAATGGGTCAGGCATCATATATCATAAATAGCAGTGAATTCATTCTAGCAATACTCTGGCTTGTACCAATCGCCTTCTTCTCAACAGTATTTTCCATACTTCGAATAGAGTGGAAATGGATACTAGTGATGATAGGTGTTGGAGCGGCAAGCATATTAATCACTTTTTTACTTGAGCTTCCCGGTGAATCAGTTTACTATATCTCAATAATAATCTCAATTTTAGGTTGTGTTGGAGTTGACTTGTATAGGAGGGCTCACAGATTTTACATCACAAACTATAGGATAATAACCGAGCTGAAGTTTCTGGGTGTGAAGCAAAACACGTTAAGCTATGACAAGATAAACAATCTCATCGTGGAACAATCCTTGATTGCAAGGATTTTTGATTTCGGGACTGTAATCCCGATTACTGCTTCTGGTTTGGGTATGGGCGAGGACTCGGCTTCAGTGAGCATTGGGGCGGCAGGAAGACTTGGAGGTAAAGGATTCATTGGAGGTGCCGTTACAGGAGGTAGAAGCATCGACATTCCAAGGACGAGGAGCCAGTACGCCCTGTTCGGGGTTTCTAATCCCAAGAGGATTTACCACATCCTGTCAAAGTTCATGCAAGAGTATGTGGAAGCACCTTATCTTAAGGACATGAGCGTGAATATTCGAAAGCTTTTAGAGGCGCAGGAAAAAAGAGTGGGTAAAGACGGCGAGCTACTTTAAAGCTTCTGGTATTTTTTGTTCCGCTATCAGGTCGCTGTAGGATCTTCGGGTTCTAATCAACTCGCCAATTCCACCCCTCACCAAAACTTCGCAGGGTAGGGGTTGGCTGTTGTATTCGCTCGCCATGGCAAACCCGTAGGCCCCGCAATCTTTTATTGAGATTATGTCTCCAACACTTGTTTTTGGAAGACTTCTGTCTCTTCCCAGTATGTCGCCGCTTTCACAAACGTTTCCTGCAACATCAACTAGTTCCTCATTCCCGGATTTTCCTAAAACAGTCATGTGATGGTAGGCGTCGTACAATGTAGGTCTTGCAAGAGTGTTGAAACCTGCATCCACGTTAACGAAATTTTTGTAGGGGGTCTTCTTCACAGAATTAACTTTAGTCAAGAGTACTCCAGCAGGGCCCACAATGTATCTTCCCGGCTCAAGGTACAGGTAGGGTTCATTTGAAAGATCTTCGAGTCCATTTAAAAAGTTTGGAAGTATTGCTTCAGCAAACTCTTTTGGAGTTAGAGTTTTCTCGCCTTGATGGGATATTCCAAGACCCCCTCCAAGGTCAATGAAATCCAACTCAACCCCTAATTCCTTTTTAAGCATAACCGCGAAGTCCATAAGCTTTGAAACCGCCTCTTCAAATGCTTGAGACTCGTGAATTTGAGATCCAATATGAGCGTGAACCCCAATGGGTTTCACACCATTTAATTCCAAGGCTTTTTCATAGGCCTTTAACGCAATATCACCTTCAAGGTGCAATCCAAATTTCGAATTCTTAAGACCCGTTGCAATCTTCGGGTGAGTCTTGGAGGAAACATCAGGATTCACCCTGAAACAAATTCTCGCAGTCTTCCCCCTTTCCTCTGCAATCGAAGAAAAAGTCAACAATTCCGAGACATTCCCGTGAGTTACGATAACATCCTCCTCTAAAGCCAATTCAAGCTCTTGCACGGTCTTGCTGCTTGAAGTGAAGATTATGTCTTCAGATTTAATTCCTGCCTTGCGAGCGATAAAAAGCTCCCCCCCTGATACAACGTCTGCCCCACAACCCTGCTTTGCCAGAAGTCGAAGCAGCGCCAGCGATGAATTGGCCTTAACCGCGTACATGACCTTCGTCTTCTTATATCTGCTCTTGAAGGCTTTGAGGAAACTATTATACCTAGCTACAACTTCATCCCCATCGTAGACGTAAAGAGGAGTCCCGTAATCCTTTGCCAGTTGCACGAGCAGGGTGTCTTCAATCATGGTAAGATATAGGTTCTTATCTATTAATCTTTTCGGAAATCTTTCTGAAAACACCTATTAGAGTGAAAGCCTCCCTACCCGACACGAACGCCCTGCCTAAAAGACTTCGAAAAGTTTTTTTCGCAAGCCCCCTCTCATAATCCCCGACGTGAACGGAATCAATTACAGAATCATACTTTTCAATCAACACATCTTTTTCCACCTTGTTGAGTCTCCTAAACTTTTTCCGCTTGTGTAATTTTTTTTCAAACTCGCTTCTCTTAAGCTCATAGAGTATGATGGCTGCCGACTGAGCTATATTGAGTGTGGGATAACTCGGGTTTGCGGGAATGCAAACTAGCACATCACATGACTTGATTTCATAATTGTTTAAACCATGGTCTTCACGTCCAAACACCAGTCCGATTTTACCTGAAGTCTTAAGGGATTCCTGAAGGTGTTCAGGGGTAACTGGGTTTCTCATACTGTTTTTATCAGTGGCTGATATCGCGGAAGTTGCAACAAGAAAATCAAACTCATTTTTCACTTCCTTAAAGTTTTTGAAAACGCGGGCGTTTTCAAGGACGTCAATGGCATGCATGCTCATCTTCCTTGCTTCCCCCCCCAAGTTTTGGGGGGTTTACGAGAACCAATTCTTCGAAACCGAAGTTTTTCATGATGCGGGCGATAGAACCTATGTTCCCATCATACAAGGGTTCGACCAAGACTACGGAGTATTCTGCCATTTTATTAGGTATCGTCGAGCAAGCGGGAGCGAGCGAAGACGGCACATTTGTCGTCGGCAAACTCCGACAAACCGAAGTTTTTCATGATTCGTGCGATAGAACCTATGTTCCCATCATACAAGGGTTCGACCAGGATGATTGAGTAATCCGCCATAGTATTAATTTATTGTGGTTTATTGAAATAACTTAATTGATTCATGAAACAAGTCGGCAAGATTCACGGTCCGGTTAAACCCACGACGTTTCAGATTCTTCTTTCTGATTTGTCGACTGAGAGGGGAAGTTACATCAAGGTCAACCACGACGTATACGGGTGGGTGCTGGCGAAAATCGAGTCTATGAAGCGGTATTTAGACGACTTTGATGATGAGGTGATGCTTGCTGAAGCGCGAACGGTGGGTTATAAACGGGATGATAACGTTCTCATACCGAAAACTCCGTTCAAGCCTGGAGAAAAAGTTTACACTGCGGATAAATCGCTTATCATGAGTATTCTCGGACTTCGCAGGGATAAGAAAGATAGTATGTACATTGGAATGCTTGAAGGCCATGACATTCCAGTATACCTTGACGTGAAAAAGACTATTGGAAAACACACTTCCGTGCTTGCTAAAACCGGGGCTGGAAAGTCTTATACAGTTGCAGTGCTTTTGGAGGAGTTGATAAAAAATGATGTCGCCATCGTAATCATTGACCCTCACGGGGAATACGGGTCCTTAAGGATTGAAAATGACGACTACGACGCAATGTTAAAATACAACATCAAGGCTGCGTCCTATGCCGATAAGGTGGTTGAGTACGCCACAAATCGGAGGGTGAATCCGAATGCTGGAAAACTTATACTTCCCTCCGACTTTGATTTAATCGAACTAACCGAGATTATGCCCATGAGTCTGGGTGACCGGCAGAAATCGACTTTGTATTCGGCGCTTCGCGATCTTGAAGGTGAAAGATATACTTTGAAAGATCTTATGGTGAGGGTTGAGCAGGAGCCTACCCAGGCGAAGTGGAAGGTGATGTCAGGGCTTGAGGGTTTGGACGAAAGCGGAATATTTGAGGGGGATCCTATCGCGCTGGAAGATCTCGTTCAAAAGGGTCAGGCCACGATAATTAATCTTTTGGGGACTGAACACCACATCCAAGAGCTTGTTGTCGCAAAGCTTGCCCGCATGCTCTTTGACGGGATTAGGGTCGGTAAGATTCCGGAATTTTTCTTTCTGGTTGAGGAAGCCCATAATTTTTGTCCGGAGAGGGGTTTCGGGGATTCTATTTCATCTTCGATTTTGCGCGATATTGCGTCGGAGGGTAGGAAGTTTGGTTTTCACTTGTGTGTTGTGAGCCAGAGGCCTGCCAGGGTCGACAAGAATGTTTTGTCTCAGTGTAACACTCAGATTATTCTTAAAGTTACGAACCCGAATGACTTGCGGGCTATAAGCCATTCAATTGAGGGTTTTACTCCGGGGATGGAGAAGGAGATTCGTCAGCTTTCGGTGGGCCATGCTTTGATTGTTGGGGAGTCTGTGGAGCAGCCGATCACTGTTGACATAAGGGTTAGGGAGACTAAGCATCATACGTCTCATGTGAGGGCGATGGTGGCTGAACAATCGTCTGACGAAGATGATGTTGGTGGGACTTTTTCAGGAGAGGATATTGTTGAGGGGTCATCTTCAAGTTTTTTAAGATTACTTAAAAGAATATTTCTGAAATAGTATTATTATTGTATATAAGTTACAATAGTATTTTACTCTGTTTAATAATTTTTTCGATAAAATTGAGAATCAATAAAATTTTAGTTATTATTATTGTATTTTATTTACAATAATGTCTTGAAATTCAACTGAATAATTCCTCTTCAAGACTAAAAACAGGTAAATCTTCTTAAATTGCGGATAAATTAAGTAAAAAAGACGAATCTTCCACTCATCAAACATTGAAATCCTCCCGTAATCCGAAAAGATCAGCTTGTCATCACGCTTCCCATCATCGATTAATTTCACCTTACCCACAATAGGACACTCAACAACTTCACCCTGCTTAAGCCTTCGACCTAAAACTATCGCATCCTCCCCCAAACCATCCTCTGAAACAGTGCCTTCCACAAAACCATAATTGAATGGATTCGGAAACGGGGAAAACAACTCCTTGACAAATTCATTCCCCTCCAACCTATACTTCACAAAACTCCACTTCGGAGTCTCGACGACGACTCGCATGGAAAAGTATTTAGTATTATACCATAAAACCATTATACGTATGCGATGAGATTTAAGGAACTGACTGACGTATTCGAGAAGATTGACGGCACCTCAAAGAGACTAGAGAAAACCGACATCATCGCAGAATTTCTAGGGAAAACCGACGACTACCTCATACCCACGTTATGTAATTTCCTGCAGGGAAGAGTCTTCCCCTTGTGGAGTGAAAGGGAGTTGGGCGTCGCTCAAAAGCTCATGGTGAAGTGCATTTCAACTGTTTCCGGCCGGGCCGAGAAGGAGATTGAAGGTGAGGTTAAGAATTTAGGCGACACGGGGGCTGCGGCGGAAAAAGTGTTATTAACTAAAAAACAGACTACCTTGTATTCAAGAACTCTTAATGTCGAAGACGTTGAAAACAGTTTGAAAAGACTGGCAGACCTTGGAGGGAAGGGAAGCCAAGACAAGAAGATGGCATACATCAAGGAGCTCTTGTCGTCTGCTGAAGGAAATGAGGCGAAGTTTATCGTAAGGATAATTTTAGGGGAGCTTCGACTTGGAGTTGGAGACGGCATAGTCAGGGACTCGATAGTCAAGGCCTTTGAAGTGCCGGTCGAGGAAGTTGAGAGGGCATATTACCTGACATCTGATTTGGGTGAAGTAGCTCGAACAGTGAAGATAAATGGTGTTTCAGGTTTGAAGGAGATTTCAATGGAGCCTGGAAGGCCCATCAAGGTGATGTTGGCGCAGAAAAAACAGGGTGTTAGGGAGGCTGTCGAAGATTTGGGTGAAGCAGCCTACGAAATAAAATATGATGGTGCAAGAGTCCAGATTCACAAGAAGGGGGATGAGGTTGTCCTTTACACTCGAAGACTTGAGAACGTGACCGACCAGTTTCCAGAGATAGTGAATGCCGCGAGAGACCACGTAAAAGTTGCGGCTGCGATAATTGAGGGGGAAATTGTCGCCATCACGATGATGGGGGATAGGACTCCGCGCCCATTCCAAGATTTATCGCGAAGGATTAAGAGAAAATACAATATAGGTGAAGTTCAGAAGAAGATTCCAGTGGAAGTAAACTTATTCGACGTCCTATACATTGATGGAGAGAATACGCTCTCAACCCCTTTTTCCGAGCGTAGAAAGCTGTTGAAAAAGATTATCGATGCAACGGCTATTTTCAGGGTTGCCGAGCAGAAAGTCACCGCGAATCCCGACATAGCTGAAAATTTCTACAATCATGCACTCTCGATGAAACATGAGGGGGTGATGGTGAAGGTCTTAAACGCCCCGTACAAGCCGGGTTCTAGAGTCGGCTACATGTATAAGGTAAAGCCGATTATGGAGACTTTAGACTTGGTTGTTGTGGGAGCGACTTGGGGTGAAGGCCGCCGAGCAAACTGGCTTGGGTCTTACCTCCTAGCAGTTTTTGATGCGAACACCGGGGAGTTTCAGACTATTGGCCGCATGGCAACTGGCTTATCAGACCAGCAACTTGAAGAATACACTGAACTATTCAAACAATACATTATAAGAGAGTCCGGTCAAGACTTATCCATTAAACCTCACATAATATTTGAAGTCGCCTACGAAGAGATTCAGAAAAGCCCGACTTATGATTCAGGGTATGCGCTTAGGTTTCCAAGGCTTGTGCGCCTTCGAGACGATAAGGGACCTCAAGACGCAGACTCCCTTGAGAGAGTTGAGGAGATACTTAAAAAATGAGGTTTAAAAGAATTTTCCCGGGAGTATACGAGATAAACGGAAGACTCGCCACAAAAAACAGCACTAAAGGATTTCGAGTATACGATGAAAAGCTCATTAAATTCAGAAAGGATGAATACAGGGAGTGGGAGCCGACTCGAAGCAAGCTTGCTGCCGCTATTTTAAAGGATTTAAGGAAGCTTCCCATAAAAGAGCACTCCCCAATACTGTATCTTGGTGCTTCTTCAGGTACGACTGCAAGCCACATTGCAGACGTCACAGACGGCCTAGTTTTTTGCGTGGAGTATTCGAAGCGAATGATGCGTGAGCTTCTTTTTGTGTGCGAGGTTAAGAAGAATATGATTCCGATACTCGGTGATGCTAATCTCCCGCAATCTTTCGCGCACATGACGTCTAGAGTCGATGTAGTCTACCAGGATGTGGCCCAGAAAAACCAGACCGAGATTTTTATTAAGAACATGGATTACTTCAAGGCGAGAAATGGTTTGCTTGCTATCAAGGCCCGGAGTATTGACTGCGTTGAAAAACCTAAAAACATTTTCAAGCGGGAAGTATCCAAGCTTGAGGGCAAATTTGACGTTTTAGATGTTATTGAACTATCTCCTTTCGAGAAAGACCACGTATTGGTTTCTGTTCAGGTGGCTTAGATGGGCCTTGAAGTCGAGTTGAAAGCTCCCTGCGACGGAAAAATACTTGAGATGCTTAAGGGCGTTGGTGCGAAATTCAATAGAGAAGAAATCCAAGTCGACAGGTATTTCAACCATCCGTCAAGGGACTTTAAGAATACTGATGAGGCATTAAGAATTCGTTGTGTGGGAAACTGCTTTTACTTGACCTACAAGGGGCCTAAGCTTTCTGGGAAGTTGAAGGTTAGAGAGGAGTATGAAATGCCAGTCACAAAAGACTTTAAAATGGTTTTGGAAAAACTCGGTTTCAGTGAAGTAGGCAAGATCGGAAAGACTAGGAGGATTTACGATTTTGAAGGATTGATCATTTGTATTGACCGTGTTGATGGTCTGGGATTATTTATTGAAATTGAATCAGAATCCCTGGAGATGGAGGGAAAAATCATTGAAACACTATCAAAATTGGGAGTGGATGAGAAAACTTGCACTACAAACTCGTATCTAGAACTAATTCTTGAAAAAAAAGGTTAAGTGCACTTTATCACTATTTGTTTCGAAGCCTCAACTTCATAAACAGTCTCATTAAAGGTTACATCAGTAAGATCAGTTATCGTGGGTTCACAATCTGGTTTGCATGCGAGACACCCTAAACCCGGAATTGAAAGCGAATCGGGATCCCCCGCAAACTTGCCATTACAATACAAGTGGGCGTAAGAATCCTGTCTTGAAGTCATATCCAAAAAAGCTTCGTCTTGAGTGTCTCCAACACCGTATACTTGAAATCCCGAGAAATAGCAGTCCGTAATGTTTAATGACTGGCCTGTGAACTTTCCAATCGGAAAAGCCGCGTCCATGAAAATGAACATGAGATTAATAACCAGTATAATGAATATCAAGCCGATGATGATCCACTGGGTTTTTAACACCCTGTCAACTTCCTCCTTCGACATCATTTTTTTACCTTAATATTATGTCTAGTATGGGGTTTACGACGATCTTGAATAAGAGAGCCGCAACCATTATCATAACTCCCCAACCAATGAACTGTATTCCCTTGTCCATGAAACTTAGGGGAAGCATCACATATAAATATAATTTAGGCCACAACCACATGCAAAATCCTATAAACACAAAAAGCAGGCCAAACCCCATCGCCTTGCGAGGCAGAACATTCCTAGCCTTATGGACGTGGGAAATGTTTGAAGATTTCTCATCTTCCTCAATCAGCTCTATGTCCCCTATTGTGCCAGAAGCATCCACACCAGAACGATCCCTACCCTTCATCCTAGTTTAATCATTCGCATTAATGTATTTATAGACGGTATCCACGTCAATCTTTAAAGCGGACTGAAATACTTTCCTTGTGTTTCACAAGGCCTTCCGCTTCAGCGAGTGTTTCAATTGTTTCCTTAAGGTTTTCCAATCCTTCCTTTTCAATGCGTGTTATCTGTGTTGTTTTCAAAAAATCTCTGACTGAAAGCGGAGACGCATAACGTGCGGAGCCGGCCGTAGGCAGCACGTGGTTTCCGCCGGAAGCATAGTCACCAGCCGCAACCGGGGAATAATGGCCGACAAAGATTGCTCCGGCATTTTTGATTTTTTTTGCCACATCCTTGGCATTCCTAGTCATTATCTCAAGGTGTTCGGGGGCGAGTCCGTCCACGACTTCAATTGCACGGTCAATAGAGTCGACGGTTATGGCAGTAAACTGTTTGCCATCTGCGTCCACCTTTCTGGGGAGGTTTTTTTCAGTAGTTACGAGAATGCATCTTGCGTCGGGGTCGTGTTCAGCTTGCGCGAGTAAATCAGCGGTAATAAACTCTGGATTTGCCGTCTCATCCGCTATTATCGCAATCTCGCTTGGACCTGCGGACATGTCAATGTCGACTTTCCCGTATACTAGCGTTTTAGCTGCCATGACGTATTTGTTGCCGGGACCCACGATCTTTGACACTGACTGGATTGATTCCGTACCCCACGCGAGCGCGCCAATTGCCTGGGCGCCTCCGACACAGTAGAGCTCATCCACTCCGACTAGAGAACATGCCGCACGGACTTCAGGACTGATGGGAGGTGGCGACACTACGACGATTCGCTCAACACCCGCGACTTTAGCCGGGATGCAGTTCATAAGAACGGTCGAAGGATAAGAAGCTCTTCCCCCGGGCACATAGCAACCCACAGAGTCTATTGGATTGACTCGCTCTCCAACTAGAACTCCACTTTCAATTTCTTCATCCCATGATAAGTTTACTTTCTCAAATTGTTTCTCGTGGAATTTTTTTATGTTTTTTTGGGCGTGTTTTAAGGCCTTAAAAAATTTTTCGTCGACTTTTTTTAGTGAGTCTTCGATTTCCTTTGAACTTACAGTTAGATTCTGTTTGTTTAATTGAAAGTCATCGAATTTTTCCGTGAATTTGAATAATGCAGTGTCGCCGTCTTTTCTGACTTCGTCTATGATGGATGCAACAACATCGGATAATTCAGGGAATCGTTGACTTCCCAAGCTGACTATTCTTTCTATTTCAGCCGCATCTTCAAAGTAATCAATGATTTTCATAAGTCCTCCAAAGCCGCGAATAAAATTTCGTTTTCCGAAGAAGTTCCCACAGTAACCCTTACGTATTCTCCAGGAAAACCTTTAAAGGACCCGAACGCCCTCACAACAAAATCTTTATCAAGAAACTTGTTAAAACAGTCCTGAGCGCTCAATGGAGAAGTATCAAACAGCAAGAAGTTCGCTTCAGAAGGGAAAACCTTGAATTTATTTGAAATTGCTTTTTCTAAAATACTTCGGTCGGCCTTTATTTTCTCGACACAATCTCTCATGTATTCCAAATCATCAAGAGCCGTAAGAACTGCTTCTTGGGCTAGATTATTAACGTTGAACGGTGGCTTCGTCCGGATTATTAATGAGATAACCTCTGGGCTTGCTATCGCGTATCCGACTCGGAGCCCTGCGAGTGCGAAGGCTTTGGCGAAAGTCCGAATGATTATCAGGTTGTCGTATTTTGGTAGTAGTGAAAGTGAAGTTTTGTTTGAGAATTCATAGTATGCTTCGTCAACCACAGTGGGTTTGCCAAGGTTAAGCACTTCCTCAATATCTTTGGGGGAAATTATGTTTCCGGTTGGATTGTTGGGACTGCACAAGAAAAGAAGGTTAGCTTTGTCAGCAGCTTTTAAAAATTCTTCCAAGGGGAATGTGAAATCCCCCTTTAACTGAACTTCATCGTATTCCATGCCATTTGTCGCGGACACGATCCCATACTCTGAAAACGAGGGGTAAACTCCCAGAGACGGTCCCCTAAAAGTCTTTACGATAAGATCAATTAGCTCGTCTGAACCATTTCCAATGATTACATTTTCGGGTGCCACACCAGCGTATTCAGCCGTCTTAACCCTCACCAACTCGTCTTTGTAAGGATACCTGTAAATAGAGGGCACGCTACCTTTAAGCGTCTCAATCACCTTCGGTGAGGGACCGTAATTATTTTCATTCGAGGAAAGCTTCACAGCCCCCTCCACGGTCCTTCCCGGAGTATAGGTTGCTATCCCCCTAATCCATGGTTTCATACTATCTTCGGCTTCCATCCTAGTTTACTTTTTTCATATACCAAGATAAATACGGGTTCATCCCCGTCGCATTGAACACAAATGTTTTTTTGATTATCCTCCATTTTTCTTTAATACACCTCCAAATCTTTCCTAACTTTCTTTCTCGTGCTTCCACTCAAGCGGCAACACGTTGTATGGATCAAATTCCAGTTTCTTTTTCAAATGTTTTTCCATTTTCCTTTCACCTCCAAAATTTTTGTATGGAACTTTGCGTGAACCTGTGATAAGCGTCGAAAAAAGCATCAAAGCCAAACCAAGAGCTTGATACCGAACTCAAAAAGAGAATTTAGACGCTCACACACACTTAGCACACAATTTGCGTGCCAGTGCATGTGGTTTTAGTCACATACGGCACCCACACTAAACCATTCATGGCCTGGGCTTCCCGCCCTCTTAAAAAGTGTGGGTACAAAAATTCCATTCTTTCGACTATGTTATACGCAATACATATATAAAAAACATTTCGAAAACAATTAGGTCTTAAAAACCTTCTTAAATAAGTATATTCAATACAATAATTAATTGAATTTATTTGGAGGAACTTAAAACAACACAATGTATAATAATATGGTTTTTTCAGGTTTCTCTAAGTATCTGGCGTTATTACCCCATGATTATTCTCAATGCATCAATAAATCACACCCAATTCATCCGTTAATTAATGTGTGTAAATCCAAAAGGAGGTGAATGACATGGTAGCGAAAAAGAAAAAGACTGTGAAGAAAAAAGTTGTGAAGAAAAATCCGATGAAAAAAGTAGTGAAAAAGAAGGTAGTGAAAAAAGTAGTCAAGAAAAAAGTTGTGAAAAAGATGCCTGTGAAAAAAGTTGTGAAAAAAAAGACAGTAAAGAAAAAACCGGTTAAAAAAACAGTCAAGAAAAAAACGACGAAGAAGAAGAGATAAAAGCGTTTGTTGAGGTTTTACTTGTTACCCTCACCGCATATTTTTTTTTTAACTCACTTATCTGAATTCCCTCTAAAGCCTCAGCTTCAGGTAATCCAGAAACCATCGCAAGCTGAAGCGCCTGCTCTTGACTGATCAAATCCTTGTGAGAGTGAGCGTCAGTGTCAACGATAAAAGACGCACCTGCCAAAAGGCCCACTTCCGCAACATGCTTATTACCTGTAGTATGTCAATGTCAGCTAGACTTACTGCGATAGAGTTCGTGCCGGGTTCGACAGGCTCTATCGGAGACTCACCGTGAACGATGATTACTTGGGCGCCCAAATACTTAGCCACACCAACAAGCTTTGGGATCTTATCCTTTAGAATGTGAGTGAGTTCCACACCAACTAGCACTTCAATATCCCAGGTTATTCATCCAAAAGCCTCTGCTGACAGGAGAGTACATGCTCAATGTTTGTGAAGTCTACGTGATCTGTCAAAGCACTTAACTTGTAACCTGCAACTTATGCACGCCGAACCAATTCAACTGGAGATAACTCTCCGTCTTAAAAGAAAATGTGAACAGGGTATTCGCTTTGCCTTCCCAGATTCATATTGCATTATTATTGAAAGTTGCATTAGATTAATGGTATGGATATCATCTTTCTCGGAACGAGCGGTTGCATTCCCACAGATAAAAGAGGCCTTTCAGCAGTTGCTTTAGAGTATCTGGGCGAGCTTTTCCTGTTTGACTGTGGGGAGGGGACGCAGCGGCAGATGAGGCATGCGGACTTGAATTTCATGAAGTTGGATCACGTATTTTTAACTCATCTTCACGCCGACCACTTTTTGGGTCTTGGGGGGATGATCCAGAGCATGGATTTTTTAGAGCGCGACAGGCCTTTGAATGTGTACGGCCCTTTGGGAGTTGCGGAGACTATGGATTCCCTCATTAATCTTGGGACTTTTCACTTAGACAACTTCAAGCTGGTTGTTCATGAGGTTGATTCAGGGCTAGTTTATGAGGGAGATAGGTTTACTGTATCTTGCGTTAAGACTGTTCACACTAAGGGAAGCCTCGCATACTGTTTTGAGGAGAAGCCGCACCGAAAGTTCGACAAGCCGAAGGCGCTTGCACTTGGGATTCCGGAAGGTAGGTTTTTTTCAAAGCTTCAGAGAGGAGAAAGTGTTGAAGTTGACGGAAAAACATTTAAACCTGAAGATGTCTTGGACGAACCCATACCCGGGAGAAAGGTCGTATACACGGGAGACACGAGGCCAACAAATAATGTTGTGAAGCTCGCCGAGGGTGCGGACGTGCTGATTCACGAGTGTATGTTTTCGTCTGAAGATGAGGAGAAGACCCGGGACGCAGCTCACTCGACGAGCAAGCAGGCGGCACAGGTGGCAAAAGATGCTGGCGTTAAAAAGCTTTATCTCACCCACATAAGCCAGCGCTACACCGAGCCTGAAAAACTCGAAGCTGAAGCACGGGAGATATTCCCGGAATCCTACGTCGCTGAAGACTTCCAACGCGAAAAAGTCGGAAAACACTGGTAGAACCTTTACTAAAGGTTCATCAAATAGGCCGTCTTCGCTTTTGGCGCGACGACCAAAATATATTTTTCTCTTCTGCTTAATGAATCTATGGGGCTTTCAACCCCATCGAATACATTCTCACGAACAGACTCATCGAGACCGAAGGTCGAAGATGGGTCTCGCATGTAAACTGGGCGTGACAGTTTCAGCACTCATAAGCCTCATCACTGCGTGAGCTCAGCGGCAAAGTGTCATCACGTATTTAAGAAATTGTAGTGTGAGTTTAAATCAGGGGTTTTGATTACAGTATCCTACTTTAGTCTGATTCTAACTGGTTTCATGGCTATGGACCCGCACCTTTATTACGCGTTTCAATCCTACTTTAGTCTGATTCTAACTATCCCTGAAGATTTCCCCCACATCATCACTAATACGTTTCAATCCTACTTTAGTCTGATTCTAACGCTCGTTACCTTCACACTGCCCCCAATTACTCATAGGTTTCAATCCTACTTTAGTCTGATTCTAACAACGTGG
>AQSC01000060.1 GCA_000402775.1 Euryarchaeota archaeon SCGC AAA252-I15
AAAGCCTTGTTTCACAATACTTTACGCACATTGGGGGAGACCTCCGCTAATTTAGATAACCACCCCCAAGTGGTTACAAATTAGCACTCCCCCAAAAAAAACTAGAGGATTGCAACAGAGCTATTATTTTCGTTATCGGAGTTATAGGGATTGCCGCAGTAAACTTCCTGTTCTTCTCGGATTCGGGTTCTAAAAGTCTTCCGACAGGCCACGTTGTTGCAGTGGACTCGGAGGCCGAGTCCACGACGACAACTTCGAGTTCAACAACGATTCCTAAAACAACCACTTCATCTACGCTGACTGTTACTTCCACGTCAATACCCGCCATAACTTATACGACGACTATACGCCCGACTTGCTATGATGGAATGCTAAACCAGGGTGAAGACGAAGTCGACTGCGGCGGACCCTGCACCGCATGCGTCACCCCCGCCGAAAAAACCGCACTGTGCCTTGCAAGCAAGGGCGCGACAGTCTACCTAAGAAAAGACAGCGTTTGCATTCAATGCAAGTCCATCCGCAACAACCTGGGAAGATACATTAATCTAATCAACGTCATCGACTGTGAAAACGAAGACGACGAAGACATATGCGACGACATGCTAGAAGCATTGGAAGACGCGGGGAAGATGAAAGGATACCCGACGTGGGACTTCTACGGAGAACTCTACCCAGGCTACAGCCTCCTTAGAATATCAAAAGAAGTAGGCTGCTGAAAAAATCCGATTAAAAGCTTTTTCTTCCAAATAATTGTTTAATGGAGAAGAGATTCATTTCTCAACCCTTAAAATCGGCGCTTGAGAGGGAGATTAAGGCCGCAGGCAGGGTGATAACGAAGGAGTTTCGAGTGTTCCAGGACAGCGAGCTAAGCCTCAATGAGATACGTTTAAAGTCGAGGGAGATTAGTTTAAACCACCTGGATTGCCCTCCAGACCGGCTTTCCGCTGGAAGGCCTTTCGCAATGTCGGAGATGAAACTCTACGGGGTTGAGAGGAAGTTTAATAGTGAGGAGGAGTTCACGCCCCAAGACCTTGAGGTTGTGCGGGAGGCTCAGAGTCTTGTGAGGGAGAAGATAACTTTCGATGCCAAGGATAAAACCAAAACTGAAGGAGGAGAAAAAGTAGTCGTTGAAAAAAGGTTTCAATCCAAGGTGGGAAAAATATTGGCAAAGGAATTTAAATACTATGACGACTTAGACGACTTTAAATTTCTACGCCATTGTTTAAGTAGTGTGAAGATAAGTCGGCTTGGAGTAGGGAACAATAACAAGATGGCGGCCCTCGAAGAATCAACCTACGAAAGATTACATGAAAAAGTAGAACCCGTAATTGCAGACATAAGGCAATTCAAAGACAATTAAAAAAAAATGAAGGAGAAGAAGAAGCCACAGGGAATAACGCTTGAGGGAGACATCCACTCTGAAGGACTAAAAATGATTCGGACTTATTTTGGTGCCGGCGAGCAGCCTCCGCTCAGAGAGTTTATCGGGACTGCCATGAATGTCGCTCTCCGACACCTGGATTGTCCTCTGGAGGTTAAGGAGGCCGCGAAGCCACTTCTCAACGCAAGAGCGTGCGCCTTCAGCACAGAGAGGATGGTTCAGGTTCAAGGACCGTTAGATGCGGACGTTAGCGAGCTTGAGGATGCAAGGGATTGCATGATGGCTGCGGTGACCTTCGACCCCGCCCGCGTAAACAAGCCCGACGGGGGAATGCTAGTGCTTCTGCCCGACGATCTTCGCGACCTACACGATAAAATAGGTGAATGGAATTTTCAAGCCGAAGACGCAATCCAACCGGGAATCTGCGGGATAAACCGGTTTGTCCACAAAGCACTTGTCGCCCACCTCGGGGAGGAATTGTACGACGACCTTGAAGTGCAAGTGGATTTGGTAAGCAACAGGTTCGGGAAAATGTTCGGAAAAGCGCAAGAATACTTGGATAAGGGAGAGGGAAATTAAACTAGAAATTGAAAGTCAAGGTCGCGAGAAAGCTAAATACTGATGGGTTCGCGGAATTTGAGGAGCTTAATTTCCCGGACCGGCCTGAACTTTCCGGCTTGTCTGTTGGGGGTAAGCTTCCGACGCTTTACCCTTCCCCGGTGGTGCAGGAGGGTCTTGGCTTGAATGTTACCACACTCCACAAATTCATGAACCAACAGAAGGGTCGGGGAGTCGTGCTCCCGAATACTGTGTGGCCCCAGCGCGAGAATATGGGGGGTAATACGAGGTTTTTCACCGATGAGCAAGTTACTGCGGCAGTAGGCCACTACTCATTAAAACGCAGGTTGAAAACGGATTACTATTCGCTCTCCCAGATTAACACGAAAAATTTTTTCGGCGTCGAGGAATCCCGCAGCGTCCACAGGTGGCTGGACTCGTTCCCAGAGGTTGCGGGGGGAAAAGGCGTGAAAGAAGTGTTCGGGCATAAAATAGTGAAGTTCATACGCCGGAAAGATCCAGAATACTTCATACCTAAAGAGCTTGCAGACGATGAAGAAAAGTTTTCGGAGTGGGCTCGGAAGGTGAAGTGGGAGCGTAAGAGGAAGGCGCTTCCGAAAGGATTTCGGGATTATGTTTTTGCCGCGGAAATTGGAGAGGAAAATGATGCCAGGGTTTCGTGGGTGAGGATTTGGGCGAACAGGCAGGAGCCGTATGGTCTTGGAGTCACACTTGACGGGAATACTCACAAGCCTAGGAAGGTGGGTGAGCGCCGGGTCGGTGAGGGCCCCCTCATCTTTTCGCCGGAGGAGGCGGAGTTTGTTCGCGCTCACTTTGAAAAAAGGAGGGAGATTAAAAGGGATTTCCTCTCGGTTACTGATTACGGGGAAAATATCGGAGTTCAGCACGGATGGCTTTTGAAATGGTTGAAAGAAGAGGGGTGGGATCCCGCAGACAAACCACATGTTTTCGGACTTCCCGTAGAAGCCTTCCAGGAAGGTATTTACATGAAAAACACGCTCGGACCCGGGCAGGTTAATGCAATCCGAAACCAGCCGACGTATGACGGCAGGCTCGGAAAGCTTGCGACCATACTTTCAGGCCAGAGGCAGAAGGGACCGGTCGATGAAGCAGGGAGTAAAATGCACCCTTTAATCCGCCAATTTTTCGAGGAGGGATTAACGCTCGCAGACATGTACCGGACAAGGCGAGAGGAGCTGGCTGCAGCAGGATTTAAGATACAGTTGGAGATGAAGCCGTTTGCAGGCGGAGTAAGCCCCACATACAAGCTGGTGAAAAAACAGGATTAATGGTTACCCTCGGCTGGCCTTTTAGCGTTCTCCCGTGAAAGCCAAAGCATATTCGCGTCTGAAAGGGGCTTTGAAGTGCGGTCGACAAGCTTTTTCTTGACGTCGCTCCAGGTGAATCCCTTATTTTCTATTCCCTCCGACTCGATTCGGGCGTATTCGGAAAGGAAGGATTCCAACTCCTCCTCAGTAAGGTCGGGTTTCTCAGGCTCGGGCACGACTTCACCGTAAGGAAGTCCCCACTCGTTTTCCGGGGAGCGGGATTTTATCGCGTAATTTTTCCAGCGGTCAGAGTCGACTAAAGGATCAGCATCGAGGACTTCTGGGATCGAGTCGATTTTAGGGGGAAGATACGCAGGCAAATAGTTTGCGGAATCTTTGGAAACTCCGGCAAACTCCGTTTCTGCGGATTCGTGGGTGGAAGTCGTCTGAGAAGGTGCATGGGATTCTGGAGGAGAAACGAAAACACCTATACCAATGCCAGCAGCAAGGCATGTGCCGGCTACTACCGCCAAAGTCTTCCCTAAAGTCCCGTAACTTACGCCAAGTGGCGGTTTTACAACCACGTGTTCCCCGGGTTTCGGCCTGACAGTAGTCTTTATACCCCACGGGAACTTCCGTCCCGAAGTGACTTTTGCCATACATTAAATTATCGGAAGACGAGGAATAAATATTCAACGTGAAATGGTGTTTCCAATAAAAATTCCCAGAATGAAAGCCCACCAAGCCCACGCGAATCCGATTTTGAAGGTGAATTCGCCTCCAGCAGAGTAATAAAGGGGTGTTTTGTTTCGGTTTAGACCGAATCACCTGAAATAGGCGTTCATCACGTACTCCTGTACCATGCGGTGGGTGTTGAAAAACGACGCGTTAAAGGCGATCGCATGCTTCATGACGTCAATCCACCTGCCCCTATCATTATAGTACATCGGGACAATTATCTTCTCAAGCTTGTCGTACAAGTCTTTCGAATCGAGGTCGTCGACAACATTGTGGTCTTGAGATTCATATCCTTCCCGGGGACCGATAGACCACCCAGTTACGTTTTCAATGTGTCCTTCAAGCCACCACCCGTCCAACACACTTAGGTTGGGTACGCCATTAAAACAGGCCTTCATGCCGCTCGTACCCGAAGCCTCAAGAGGTCTTCTAGGATTGTTCAGCCACAAGTCAACGCCGGAAGTTAAAAGTCGTGCAGTCGAAATATCGTAGTTTTCAAGGTAGGCGATCTTAATCCTGCCTTCAAGCTCTTTTTTAATCGAGTGGATTTTCCGGATTAAATCCTTTCCCATGCCATCTTGGGGGTGAGCTTTCCCCGCGAAGATTAATTGAATTTCGCCAGTGTTCTGGGAAATGTTTAGGAGCCTCTCTTTATCGCGGAGGATTAGATCCGGCCTCTTGTAGGCTGTTGATCTTCGAGCGAAACCTATTGTGAAGATGTGGTTGTCCATGCCGATGTTTTCAAATTTATTGACGAAGCTTATGAGCTTTTTCTTTGCAGTGTGATGCGCATCCCAGACCTCGTCTTTCGGAATGGAGAGTGCGTTTCGAAGGCTGAATGGGTTGTGGATCCAGCCTGGAATGTAGCGGTCGAATAGTATTGTGAAATGCTCGCTTGCCCATGAATTTGAGTGGACGCCGTTTGTTATAGAGTCGATCATAAAACCGGGGAAGAGCGCCCGGGAGACTTCTCCGTGTTTTTTCGCAACACCGTTAATGTACTTGCTGTTTTTTAGGGCAAGATATGTCATGTTTAGTTGGTCCTCGTAAAGGCATTTCTCCTTTAGAATTTTCATTGGCAGAAAATTGCCGAGAGTCTTCTCAACCAGATCTAACGAGTATTTGTCGTAGGCGGCGGCGACTGGAGTGTGGGTTGTGAAAACGCATTTATCGCGGACTCCATCGAAATCGTATTGGCCGTCTTTTTCCGACTGTCGCAGAAGCTCTAATACCAGAAGACTTGAATGACCCTCGTTCATGTGATATTTCTCGATCTTTGAAAACCCGATTTTTTGGATGACCCTGACCCCGCCAATCCCCAAGACAATCTCCTGCATGAGTCGGACTCTCGGGTCCCCGGGATAAAGACGCCAAGTAATACGGCGGTCCTCATCGGTGTTTTCAGACAGGTTAGTATCCAAGAAAAGAACGGGGACGTGATAGCCTGAATTTCCGGCAATATCGTGAAGCCAAGCCTGAACCCGGACTTTGCGACCCTCAATCTCGACGTCAACACGCTCTGGAAGAATGGTTAGATAGTCTTCAGGGTTCCAGTGAACGATCTCCTCAATCTGGTTTCCCTCACCGTCGATTCTCTGGTAGAAGTAGCCTTTCTCGTTTAGTAGAGTAATGCAGACTAAGGGAACCCTTAAATCCGCGCAGGATTTCACGGAATCACCAGCCAAAACCCCCAACCCCCCACCGTAAGTTGGAATGTTCTCATTCAGACCAACCTCCATGGTGAAGTAGGCGATCTCACGATCCCCCTTACCCTCAAGAGATGCGAGGTACTCAGTATTCTTACTGTTTTCCATAAGGTCAATTATTACGCGACCACAGTATTTATTTACATGCTCCATATTCATTGGTATGCCAAAGAGGGGACGCGAAACAAGCTCCAATGACGCGCGGAGAAAAAGGAAGCACGCAAAAAGAATGCGCAGGTAAACAACACTCATTTTTATACGCCGACTGAGAGTATTTTTTCATGGAGCAACCGTTTATCAACAAAGAAAAAAACTCATTCTACAGTAAAAACACTGAAAAAAACCAGGTTATTGAGTTGTATGGACTTGCCTTCATGGGGTTTCTAATACCATTTCTGATCGGCCACCCGCAGCTTCTAGTCGGAGTCTGCGTAAACGCCCTCATAATCCGCTCTGCACTGTCAATGTCAGCGAGAAAAGCACTTCCAGTCTTAGTCATGCCAAGTCTAGGCGCGCTCGCGCGGGGAATAATCTTCGGACCCTACACGGTTTACCTGGTATACCTCACACCATTCATCTGGACTGGAAACTTCATACTATTTCAGGCATTCAGGCTTAAGGGTAAGAGAGATTGGAATTACCCGCAGACAATCCTGGGGGGAGCGGCGTTAAAAGCCGGTTTCCTGTTTTCCTCGGCATACATACTATACTCCACAGGCTTGATACCCAAAGTCTTCCTAGCAGCCATGGGGGCGATGCAGTTTACAACAGCATTTGTGGCTGGATTTTCTGTTTACCTGATGGTAAGAGCAGAATCAGAATAATTTTACTTACAGTCTTTTATTAGGCACCGGTTGGTGTAGGTTGTGTGTAGGAGTTTGTGGGCGCGTTCTCCCCCGTATTCCCCGAGGTATTCCTTGTAAATCTTGAGCACGTCCGGATTCTTGTGGGATTTCCTAATTTTCTTCCCAATGTCTTCATTTACGAGAGCGTCTGCCCGCGCCTGCAATATCTCTTTTCTGTGGGGTGGTGGCTGGCCTCCGCCTCCAACGCACCCACCGTAGCAGGCCATGATTTCGATGAAGTGGTATGGGCTCCTACCCTCCTGGATTTCTTCCAATAGTTTTCTAGCCTCCCCCAGAGTGTGGACGACACAAACTTTGATGTTTTCCCCGGAAAGAGACAGTTCAGCCTCCTTCATGGTTTCCATGCCCCGGATTCCCGTGTAATCTATTTTCTCCAAGTCTTCGCCGCTCATAAGATCGGCGACTGACCGCAGCGCCGCTTCCATGACTCCGCCAGTGTGGCCGAAGATGTCTCCCGCCCCGGATGATGTTCCCATGGGGTGGTCGAAGTCGGAGGGGAGTATTCCGTCAAAGTCGATGCTATATTGCTTTATGAGTTTGGCCAGTTCAACAGTCGTTAAGACGTGGTCTGCCTCACCCGCGAATTCGGGCCGAAGTATCTCGTATTTTTTTGCGGTGCAAGGCATGATGTCTATCAGTTCGATGTCTTCGGCTGCGATCCCTTCCTTCTCTGCGTAGAATGTTTTTACGAGGGATGCCATTATGGCTTGGGGGCTTCTGCACGAGGACATGTGGTTCAGCTGGTGGTAGAAGTATTGTTCTGCGAATTTTATCCAGGCCGGGCAGCAGGTCGTAATCATAGGCAGGTCGCGGTTTTCCCTGAATCTCTTTATGAATTCTGTCGCTTCCTCCACAATGGTTATGTCGGCTGCGAAGTCGGTGTCGAAGACTTTGTGAAAGCCCAAATCCCTTAAAGCAGCGACCATCCGGCCGGTCACCGCCGTTCCAGGTTGCATGCCAAAACATTCTCCGAGAGTGGCCCTGATTGAGGGCGCAGTCTGGGCTATAAGGTGCTTGTCTGAATTCAACGCCTCAATAACTTCCTTTGTAGAGCTCTTTTCGGTCAATGCTCCTGAAGGGCAGGCTACGACGCATTGACCGCAGTTTACGCAGGGGCTGTCGGCCATGTCGGTTAGCGCCGGACTCACCTTGGTGTGGAAGCCCCGGTTTTGAAGGCCGATAGCATAGACTGTCTGGACGTTATTACACACTTGGATGCACTGCTCGCATAGAATGCACTTGTCGTTGTCCCGCACGATCGACGGGCTCGAACGGTCGGGCTCATCACGCCGCCTCACACCCTTAAACGGGCTTGCCTCTATCATGAAATCGTGGGCGTACTCTTGGATCCTGCACATGAGGTTCATCCGACAGCTCGTGCAATCTAAGTCATGGTTTGCAAGAAGGAGCTCGAGGTTGATCCTCCTTGCCTCTAAAACCCTTGGAGTGTGGGTCTTGATTTTCATGCCATTGCGGGCTGGAGTAGAACAGGATGCGACAAGCTCGTGAATTCCTTCCACTTCGACGATGCATATCCTACATGCTCCTATTCGATCGAGCCGGGTGTTCCAGCACAAGTGTGGTACGTCAATCCCATTTCGCCGGGCCACGTCTATAATATTCTCCCCTTCCTCAGCTTCGAATTGCTCGCCGTTTAAAAGTATTTTAATCTTTTTTCGGTCCACTTTTATCTATCGCAAGGAAAGCGCAATTTCTAAAGCACTCCCCGCATTTAATGCACTTATCCTGATCGATTGTGTGATGAGCCTTAAGCTTTCCGGAAATGGCTTCCACAGGACAAAGCCGTGCGCAGTTGCCACAGCCCACGCACTCGTCGGTGATCCAGTAGCTTAAAAAACTCTTGCAGACCCCAGCCGCACAAGTCCTTTGTTCGATGTGCTGGATGTACTCGTCCATGAAAAACCGCATCGTAGAAAGGACGGGGTTCGGAGCATTCTTTCCCAAACCGCACAACGCACAATCCTTTATGAAAACCGAAAGCTTTT
The DNA here is from genome assembly GCA_000402775.1 of Euryarchaeota archaeon SCGC AAA252-I15. Classification (GTDB taxonomy): domain Archaea; phylum Altiarchaeota; class Altiarchaeia; order IMC4; family SCGC-AAA252-I15; genus SCGC-AAA252-I15. Next base: position 8,545 of record AQSC01000060.1, read on the forward strand.
TTATTAAATCCAAGTCTTTCATGTCTGCGGCACCGCCTACAACCCGCTCGAGAAGTTCCAGTAGCCTCATGTTTCCTTCGCGGCAGGGAGTGCATTTTCCGCATGACTCAGCTTGAGTGAAGTTCATAAAGTATTTGGCCACGTCGACCATGCAGTTTTCATTGTTTATGACAATTATACCGCCTGATCCCATGATGGATCCGAGTTCAGTGAGGGTCTCATAGTCTAGGAGAGTTTCGATGAGGTCTGCCGGGATGCAGCCTCCCGCAGGGCCTCCAGTCTGTACTGCTTTGAGAGTTGTTCCTTCAGGCACTCCGCCTCCGATGTCGAAGACTATGTCTTTTAAGGGGATTCCGAAAGGCACTTCTATTATTCCGGGACGGTTGATTTTACCTGCAAGGCATATGGTTTTCGTGCCGCTCGTTTTTTCAGTTCCCACCGAGGCGTAGACTTCGGCGCCAAGGCTTAAGACCAAGGGTATATTGGATAGTGTCCCCACGTTGTTGATTATTGTGGGCTTGCCCCACAAACCCTCATCCGTTGGATACGGGGGTCTGGGTCTTGGATATCCTCGATTACCCATGATGGAGTTCATAAGAGCCGTCTCCTCCCCGCAAACGAAGGCGCCTGCACCCTTCTTGATTTTAATGTCGAGGTTGAAGCCGCTTTTACCGAGAATGCTTACCCCCAAAAAGTTTTTCTCAATTAGCGTGTCAATCGCTATTTGGATTGTCTTGATTGCGAGGGGATATTCTGTTCGAGTGTATACGAATGCTTCGTCAGAGCCGAGCGCGTAAGCGGCTATGAGTATTCCCTCAAGGAGTCGGAATGGGTCTGACTCCATGATGGTGCGGTTCATGAAAGCCCCGGGGTCCCCCTCATCACCGTTGCAGACGAGGTATTTTTTGCCTTCCTTGCCTTTGATGAAACCCCATTTCACCCCTGTCGGAAAGCCTGCGCCACCGCGGCCGCGGAGCTTGGATTTTTTAACAGCCTCAACGACTTCGGAAGGCTCCATATTCAATGCTTTTTCAAGTCCCGTGAAACCCCCCCTCGCAGCGTACTGCTCAATCTTGAATGGATTTATGAAACCGCAGTTTTCCATGACCAGTCGATTCTGTTTTTTGTAGTAATCCAAGTCCGTAAGATTGTGACCGACGAAAAGATTATCACAGACCCTGCCACCCCTGATTGCGCTGACAAGCTCAGGCACTTTACCCTCAGTTACGTGAGCGTAAATCGCGTTTACACCGTCTTTTCTCACGACGACTATGGGCTCGTTAAAGCACATTCCTGAACAGCCGACAGGCTCGACCAGCACATCCAGTTCCGCCTGCTTAAGGACTTCCAGAGTGGGTTTTGCTCCCGCTGAGATGCCGCAGGTTGCCACTCCCACAGTGATTCTGTCGCCTGAAATTTCCCGCTCGCCCTGGGAGACGTTAATATAGTCGGAAATCTTTTTCATTTATACTCCCCCAGTATTTCATCGATTCGCTCCTTTGTCAGATCCCCGTACACAATGTCGTCGACCATCATGGTGGGGGCTTTCGCGCACGCTCCAATGCAGTTTACGGGTTCGAGCGTGAATTTCCCGTCTTCAGTGGTCTCACCCGCTTTTATGCCGAGTTTGTCTTCCAAGTGCTCTTCAAGGATGGTTGATCCTTTAATGTGGCATGCTGTTCCACGGCAGATTCTTATTATGTGCTTTCCGGGGGGCTTGGTCTTGAAGGCTGAGTAGAATGAGACGACTCCGAGAATGTCGACTAGCGGGATTTTCAGTACCTGGTTTATGCTGTGCATGTTGTCTTCAGAGATGTGTCCGAAAGCTTCCTGAACGTCTTCCAGGGCGTCGATTAGATCCGATGCACCAGAATACTTTGAGATAATGGATTCAATGTCTTTTTCCATCCCGTATATTAATTACAATTAGTCTTTTTAAGGAGTATTGTTTAATTTGATGTTATAATGGATTTTGTGGGTTCGATTCGAAATTCGGTTCGGATAATATCTTTGGATGAGGACGTTATTTCCAAGGTATCTGATAATCCTGATTCCACAAACGCGGCTCTTCTGATTGCGGCGATAGGAGGTGTTACAGGGAGTATTGGAGCTTTTAACCCTGTCGGAATTTTTTTCCTGCCGATTTTCGCTGTAGCGGCATTGGCCATAGGGACGGGAGTATTACACATTATCGCGAGAATACTTGGCGGGAAGGGAGAGTATTCCAAGCTTTTCAGGGTTTTAGGCCACGTTTCGATAATACAGTGGTTTAATGTGATACCGGTTTTCGGCTTCTTAATTTCCATGCTCTTAGGCTTGTGGTCGATTGTTGTAAGTATTGTCGTGATTCGAACAATCCATAATATCTCTTCTTTCCGCGCGGTATTAGTGATTATTATCCCAGTTTTTGTGGTGACTTGCTTTGTCGTAGTAATTTCTCTTATGTTGGGGATGGCGATCGCATCGGTTATGGGTTCTAATCCAGCTTTCTCATTCTGATTCACCCACGTATTTTTTATCATAGTTTAAAGTAGTTTACTGGTATGAGAGGTAGTAAAGGTTTTTTCTTCACGGTCGGAGTATTGCTTCTATTAATCCCGCTAATATTTCTCATAACGTACTACATTTCAAAGGATGTCGCAAAGGCAGACGACGTCACCGGAAAGATAAGGTGTGATGAACTACACTACTTCGTTGAAGACGTGGACCGAGACCTGTCTCGGGCGATAACAATTTTCGGTAGAAGAGCAGCCGTCTACTCCGTCGACTATGTCGTGTCCACAGGAAATTCATTGGCATCATACGATTTCAATTGCACTTCAGGTTGCAGTGTGAACTGCCCATTATTCAAAGTTGATTACAACGGCTCTGAAGCCGCTTTGACAGAGCTTGTTTTATGCGGTACACTTTTCGGTGAAAACATCACTTACATGGCAAATCATACTCTTTCAGAATGGATTAAGAAGATGGGTGAGGAAGGCTCTGAAATGAATTTCAATGTTTCTATTGGAGTTAACGAGCTTGACGTATTGCATTATGATGCGTATAATCTTGCCTTTTTTATAAACCTTTCATTCGAGATGTCAGATCGATTCGGAATGTGCTTCTATGAGATGGACGGGATAACCACGGAATCCATAACCTCGATCGTTGGACTTGAGGATGTGTTGTATGCCCTCCACACCGACGCGGACATTATCAGATACATAGCTAATTGCTCGTTAAACGTCTCTTTTGATTCATTAGCAGGTTCGTCAGGTAATGATTGGGGTAACGGGAATGGGGGCGGCACAGTATTCTTTGCCTCAGACATTCCTCAAGGAGAAAGAGATAGTTACTGCAGTGACAATGATGTTTCAGGCCTGATTTTAGTATTAACTCAGGGTTTCGGAGCGTGCAATCAGATAGAGCAAAAGTGTTTCAACAGCTCGGCTCCGGTTGGAGACCACTTTGAGGGGGCTATTAATGAGGGCCCTGATAATCCCCAAAGTTTCCCTGAGAAGTGTAATATTTCCATACCCTGGATTTCTGACACTGGAGGCTTAAATTTAAATGAAGGCGAGTGCACTTTCATGAAAAACATGGAGGAATGCGGAATCCACGATGTGTACCACTCAATTTCGAGTAATGAAACCAACACAACCTGCTACCAGGTGAGTGACCTGTCAGGTTATTTCACGGGTTGTGATGAAGTCTCGGATGGTCCTTCCTTCCTTGACAGGTTGGATGGGAACTTGAACTTGTCAAGCAGGTACGCTAACCAGACACTATCACAGTATGGTTGGGATAATATCGGATTAGAGACTTTCATTGACCCATTCGAGCTTTCAGCCAAGGGGAAGATTGTTAACATGAATGCCTCATGGATTGACTACTTGTATTGGCAGAATATTTCAGGTTGCACGATACCTTCAATTTGTCCTGGAGCGGTTTTTCCGTTAATTATCGATTGCCCTCATGTAAACTACTTCAGAGTAGACTCGTCATGTAGGAATGTTTCGGGCGTTGCTCCGGTTTCCCAGATAACCTCCCCTGAGGATCAGGCCACCCTTGATGGATCCAACCTTCCGATAATACTTAGCGGAAACCATTCTGACTGTGACGGTACGGTAACTCATGTATCGGTTTGGATTGGAGGAGTTGAATACAATGCCTCAATTTTTAATTCAACTTGGAATATTTCATGGTGGCCCGAAGAAAACGGCTCATACCGTCTAACATCGATTTCGGAAGACAATGAAGGTTTTGTAGAAATCACGGGTTTCACAATAAATGTGACAGTAGAAGACTGCTGCGGTGGAGGACCTGGACAATCATCATGTTCATCACACTGTATATCCCTGGGAGGGTATTCTACTGGAACCTGCCGGCAGAACGAAGCCCAGTGCATTGGAAATGGTGAAGTCCATGAATCCGGAGGTGATTTGTATTGTATGGGAGGTCCATCCGAGGATACCTGCTGCTGTCTTCCTTGAGAAACCACAAGCTCAACAAGCTCTACCACAACAACACCGGCCACGTCAACAACCACGACGACGTCTCCCGCAACATCTACGACCACAACTACAACTTCTACTACATCTACGACAACTTCAACAATCTGCATGTCTGTTATCGCGTCAGACAACTTCGAGTCCGGCGGTTGGAGCGGAGGCTCGGGGTGGGAGGGTAGTTGGTCTCAGTCAGGAGATTCTGGGATCATGGCTGCGGGAGAACCTCATGGAGGGCTTTATCACCTGCGGTTGAGGCGTGCAACCGGTTATGCTGAGAGGGAAGTAGACCTTTCCGATAAAAATGACGTTTCCATCAGGGTTTGGGTGAAAACGGCAGATTTCGAAGAGGATGAGACTGCTAGTATTCTAATCAGCCAGAATGGCGGTGACTCGTGGGTTACGCTTCGAACTTGGGTGGACGGTGAAGACGACAATGAATACGACTACTACGAATTCGATGTGTCAGCATACGTGCCGTCGTCAGAGTTCCTAATCGCATTTGACGCGAACATGAACTGGAAGTACGACTACTTCTACATAGACGACTTGGAAGTCTATGGGGGATAGAATAATTTATTTTTTCTTGAACATAATCAGGTGACAATTATGGTTGTCGGCTACGTCTTGTATTAGCTCGTCTCTCTCAAGATTAAATGTCCTGCTCACAAGATCTTCATAGATTCCGCGCTGCCAGTCCGGGAAGTCGACGTTTTGGATTAAGAGCCCTCCTGAATTTAGTGCTCTATGCCATTCACCTCGTTTATCCAATATGTCTGAGACACCCATATTGTTTCTTCCCCAACTTACAAAGTCGCAGTAGACTATGTCAGATGGTTGCCCGCCTTCAAGGTTTTCCATCAACTCAATTCCTGGATTGCGCTCCCCGCACAATCCTTGAGCGAACCGATTAGGTTCAACCCCTATCAACTCGACCTGATCCCCTAAAATGTGCCTGAGACAGTACAAGTCGACTCCAGCCCCGCAACCGTCGTCTGCTACCCTTGGTCGTGTATTAGGACTTCCGCGTATAGATGGCACAAGCTCTTCAAGAAACCTCACCCGTGCGGGATAGTAATCTCTGCTGAGAGAGAGTTCATAGCCCACCTGCCAAATACGGTTTGCCTCTGGATCTCCCTGATCCCGTAAGGTGAAAACTTCTCTTGCACCCCCTTTATGAGTTTTACCGAATTCGGCTGCAAGTTCATCAAGGTGTTGCTGTCTTTCATCCTCGAAATCAGGGTGAAAATGCAATTCTCTTAGAAGCCTTTCAATCTGTTGTGTGAGGTCTCCACCATTAAGTTGTTTGTGAGCCACAATTTAACACCAAACCTTTGGTGTTAACTACAGTGCATAATTGAATAATATTTGGTTTTATGTTCCTTCGTCCCAGCTTTCAAGGTATTTTTTCTGCCGGTCGGTAAGGGAATCCAAGTTCACTCCCATGCTCGCAAGTTTGAGTTTGGCAACGCGCTCGTCGACTTCTTTGGGAATCTGGTGTACTCCGGCTGCGAGCTTGTTCTCGTTGATGTATTTCACTGCAAGCGCCTGGTTGGCGAAGCTCATGTCCATGACTTCGCTGGGATGGCCTTCTGCCGCCGCAAGATTTACGAGGCGGCCTTCTGCGAGCATGTAGATTATCCTCCCGTCCTTTAACGTGTATTTCTCAACGTTGTCTCGTACGATCTTCTTTTCCTTTGAAAGCTTCTCTAGTTCGTGAATATTTATCTCGACGTTGAAGTGGCCGCTGTTGGCAACAATAGCCCCCGACTTCATCTTGGTAAAGTGGTCGCCGGTTATGATGTCCACATCACCTGTGGCGGAAATGAATATGTCGCCCAACTCCGCAGCCTCGCTCATGGGCATGACCCGAAATCCGTCCATAACCGCGCGCAAGGCAAGCGTGGGATTCACTTCAGTGACTACAACGTTTGAGCCCATACCGCGTGCGCGCTCAGCTATCCCTGAACCGCACTGGCCGTAGCCGCCGACTACGACAGTCTTTCCTGCGAAAAGAACAGAAGTCGCCCGGAGGATTCCGTCGATAGTGCTCTGCCCCGTCCCATAGTGGTTGTCGAACAAGTGTTTTGTGTCGGCGTCGTTTGTCGCCATGACAGGATACTTTAAGGCACCGTCAGCTTCCATGGCCTTAAGGCGTATGATTCCAGTGGTAGTCTCCTCGCACCCGCCTTTAATTCCTTTCAAAAGCTCTTTGCGTTTCTTGTGGATCGTAAATATCAAGTCTGCACCGTCGTCAATAGTAATCTGAGGCTTATGGTCGAGGACCTTGTTGATGTTGGCGTAGTATTCTTCGTTGGTTTCACCCCGCCAAGCATAAGTGTCGACTCCCTCGTCTGCGAGCGCTGCGGCAACATCATCCTGGGTTGAAAGCGGATTGCACCCGGTTATGGCTACGGAAGCACCTCCCGCAACAAGAGTTCTAACGAGGACCGCAGTCTCTTTGGTCACGTGAAGCGCAAAGCCCACGCGAACGTCCTCCAAAGGTTTGTCCTTCTCAAAATCCCCTTTAATCTTGGCGAGAACTGGCATGTGCTCCTCAGCCCACTCAATCTTCAATTTCCCCTGCGGGGCAAGCCCCAAATCCTTAACTTCGCTCATTTTGTGAAATAAGTTATGTCATTAACACTATATTAATCTTTAACAGACTCAGACAACACTTCATTAATAGCTTTAGTTGCCTGCTCGTTTTTCATGATTTCTTCTACCACGGGCTTTAAGCCCTGTATTTTTTGCTGGTGGATGAGGTAGTCGCTAAAAGTCATATCTTTCGGTAGTTTCCCGGCCATAAGTCTTTCTAAAGGATCCTGTGAAACGATTTTATTGATTGCCTCAGACATGTCGGAGATAGAATCACCCACCTTAAACTGAAGAATATCCAGTCCGTCCTTAAAATCTTCTCCCATCTCTTTAGGATTTCCAGACTCCTGGTGGACGAGTCCCCGCATAAGAAGTCGTGTACCCATCTTGAATCCTCCAAACGATTTTGAATGTTTGACTGCATTATCAGCCTCCCGTAATGCATCCTTGATTTTTTCAGGATTGGTCTTCGCCCACCTACGATAGAAGCCCACTTTCTTATCGCAAGTTCCAGCCAGACTAGCAGGATCATCCGTATAAGAATTGCCTAAGGCATCATATGCATCCACCATACCCTGAAGGTACTCGTCTTTTACGCCGTCGAGTGAGATGAGATCGTCATATACAGAAACCGCATCCTTCGCCCGGTCACTGTCTCCCACGAGAAGCGCTCTCCAGCTTGCACTATTTCTCTTACCAATTGATTCGATGAAGTATTTACCAGACTGCTTGAGAAATTTAATCTTGTCCCCCTTATTTTCGCTGAGACCTGCACGTATCCTATATAATTCACCTAATGTTTCAAGAGAATTGCCGTTTTCAGGATCGAGTTCAACTGCTTTGAGAATGTGTTTTTCACAGGTTTTCATGTCAGCCAATTTAGCCCCCCCTGAAGCATCCACTGACCGAAGGAATAAGGCACGACCTAAAGCACCGTGAGAGTCGGGGTCACCGCTTAACTCGGATGCGTAATTAAGGTATTTGATGGCACTATCCAGAGTATCCTTTGGAGCATCCTTTTCAACTGATCTCGCCATAAGGTCGGCGCCGTAGTTGAAAAGCTCGCTTGTTATGGGTCCGAGAGGCCTGGGCCGAGTATATGCGGGACCTGAAGCTTTTAAGATCCCCCTTTTTTCAAGGTGTTTGGGAAAGTCGGAAGCCTCAACTAAAGCCCCATTTTGAGTGTGTTCGATGTAAACGTTTCCATACCGGTGGACAATGTGTTCTGGAACTACTACTGAGTAGGCAGGGATTTTCTCGGTTTGAGCTCGGAGAATAGTGTCATATGCCCCAGAGAGATCCTCACAGAAACCGCTCATCTTGCCCCAAACTTCAAAGACACCACGGTTTTTATCGGATCCAGAATCAAGAAGTTCCCTGTCACTCATAACCCTAAAATGTTCGTCAACTCCCTGACCCCCATAGAATACTTCGTTTACAGCCCCAATCACAGCCTTCCCCTCCCTGCGGTCGACTCCTTGAAGATTAGTATGTACTGTATTGGACATAGCTTCAGCCTTCTTGATCACTTTGTTGGCGCGAGTATTGAATTCAGTCTGATCAAATGGCTTTCCCGAGTGTTCTTCCTCCTCCTGGGCGATGCGAAGCAGCACGTGAAGGGGGAGATATTGTCGTTTGTCGACTGCACCAGCCTTAACTTCGTCTAAGACTTCATCAAGAGTTTTAAATCCGGTGAGTGCTCCTTTATCATCATATTTTCCAAAACACTCCGCGTAGGAGCGCAATATGATAGCCTGACGGCGACCGTCTCCAGGGGAAGTTTCGGCAGGACTGGATTCTCCAGCCAAACCCTCACCGACTGCAAGGGGTGCAATTGCCGCAGCGCCGGCGACTTTCAAAAAGTCTCTCCGATTTACTTTCTCCACAATATGATTTAGGTTTTTAATTGAAAAAAATCATGTTTCCTCCCAAAGCTCTTGGAAGTATCGTTCATAATATCTCGCAGTCTCCTCGTCACGGATCACGACGTTCACTTCATTATTCTTTTCAAGGCCATAGAAGGAAAGAGTTGTAGAGCCTAAAAATAATGATCTCACCGTCCACGATTATGAGTTTGGCGTGGGTTGTGACTTCTTCAGAATCATATTTTAACCTCAACTGTTTTGTCGTTGCTTTTTCCGTCGCAGACGATTATCTCGTATTTTAAGGTAGTCTCTTGCGAGCGGATGGAGTCGAGATAGGAGCCGATACTCTTCTCCTCGTTTAATGTTGGTATGATAATCGAAACGTCCATCGCAGGTTATGTGTGCGCTTCTAGTATGCTATTGTAGTCGAAGTCTTTTATTGTCTTTTTTATGGATGTTATGAATTGGTCTATTCCTTTGAAGTTTTTCTCCCATTTATTTCGGATTTCTCTTGTAAACTCTTCATACTCTGCAAAGGTTTTGTGGATGCTGATTATTATCTCTGTCCTGCCGCCCAGTCCTTCTCCCGGAGCCGAGAATAATACTGTGGGGTGTTCTCTGATCCATTTCTGGGCGGCTTTTATGAGCTTTAAGTCGGTGTATCCTTCGGCACGGAATACCGTAAAGACTAGCAGTTCGCACTCTATCTCGCTTAAGTCTGGGTGATTTGAGTATCGTAGCAGGCCGTTTTTCTCTAACTCCTGTCTGATTCTTGTGACAGTGGGTTGCGAGGTTTTCAGTTGCCGGGCTACTTCACTGTCTGTTATTCTTGGATTCTTAGATATTATTACCAAGACTTTTTTTTCTATTTCACGCAGCATTTTGAACCATGTTAATTTTTAGTCTCTGAGTCCATAGGTACTACACTAAAGATTAACTTATGCACCCATTTAAGATTATACTTATAATTTATATAAAAGTTATTTAAATAACGCATAATCTATTCACTATGATGAAATTTTGGGAATAATATTAAAATGGCTGTTAAAGCGAAAATCGAGAATATTGTGTCATCAATCAATCTTCAGCGGATGCTGGATTTAGATTACATTGCAGAACATATGAAGGGAGTAAGCAATCCAACCAGATTTCCAGGGTTAGTCTACAAAATAAGTAAACCAAAGGTTGCTATGCTGTTGTTCCGCACCGGCAAAGTGATTTGCAGCGGCGCATTATCAAGAAAAGACATTGATTGTGCGGTAGATAAACTGGTAAAAGAACTACGGGTATGCGGAGTTAGAGTCAGGAAAAAACCGATAATAGAAATCCAGAATATCGTCGCATCTGCAGACCTCGGCTTTAAGGTAAACCTGGATAATCTCGTCGTAGAGTGCGTGAGCACTGAATACGAACCGGAACAGTTCCCTGGGTTGGTGTTCAGGCTTGACGATCCGAAAACGGTCATGCTAATCTTCCGTTCAGGCAAGATAATCATAACCGGGGCTAAAACACGAAAGTCCGCCAATATTTCAGCGGAAAGAACACAGCGGATGGTCAGGGAATACGGTACCATTATCACGGGACTCGGGTAATTAAGCTTGAAGTTCCCAAAGCTGCGTAAAATAGTTTTCGTAGTATTTCGCAGTCTCCTCGTCGCGGATGACAACGTTTACTTCATTATTCTTTTCAAGGCCGTAGAAGGAAAGGTTTGTAGAGCCTAATATCACGGTCTCGCCGTCCACAATGATTAGTTTAGCGTGAGTAGTCACATCTTCAGAGTCGAATTTTATTTCAATTCCAGCTTCCCTTAGTTTATCAAACGCATTATTCTGCTTGGAATACTGGTCCACGATTATTTTCACTTCCACACCCCGCTTATGAGCTGCAATCAAGTCTTCGACCAGAATATTCATGCTACTGTTAGGAAAATTTTCGTAATACTTGACTTCGAAAGACGCGATGTGAATGGAAGATTCAGCCTCAACCAACGCCTTATGCGCGGCCTCAAAGTATCCTCGATCCGAAACAGGAATCACCGAAACCTTATCAACACACGCAGGGTGAGGGCAAACCCGCTCTTCAGCCAGGTGGATGACTTCAACGGCGAGAATCAGGCCAAATATTACGCCTAACAGAATACCAGTTGAAAACGTGCGTTTAGCCATAAAATTATTTTTTAACGTCCCAATACCTTCTCTATTCCCTCAACAACTATTTTCCCTGCGATAATCTGAGCGTCCTGGGTGCCGGCGCCGATGTGTGGTGTGAGCATGACGTTTTCCATATTGCAGAGCTCGTGCGTCGGAGAAAGCGGCTCCTCGTTGTAGACGTCGAGTCCAGCTCCCGCAATCTTGTCTTCCTTCAAAGCTTTGACGAGCCCTTCCTCGTCGACGACGAGCCCCCGGCTCGTGTTTATGAAGTATGCTGTGGGCTTCATCATGGCGAATTTCTTGTAGTCCATGAAATTCTTGTTTTCCTCGGTTGCGGGAATGTGGATGGACACGAAATCCGAGTTATACAAAAGCTCTTCGAGAGAAACCTCCTTGGCGTAGGCTTCCCGCATGTCTTCTGCGGTGAGGAAGGGGTCGTAGGATATTATCTCCATCCCCAAACCATTACACTTCACTGCGAGTTCACGGCCTATACGGCCGAAGCCGATTACTCCAATAGTCTTGCCATACAATTCTATCCCATAATAATCCTTTTTAAGCCACTTACCCTCCCGCATAGTCCGGTCGGCGTGGTGAAGATGGCGAGCGAGACAAAACATTAGACCTAACGCAAGCTCGGCCACAGAAACTGTGAGGGATGTGGGAGCGTTTATTACGACGATATTTTTTTCTTTCGCGTATTCGGTGTCAATGTTGTCGAGGCCTACGCCCACTCGACCTATTACTTTGAGTTTTTCGCCGGCGTCTATTACTTCCCTGGTGACTTTCGTGCGGGAGCGTACGACCAGTGCGTCATAGTCTTTCACGCGTTTCATAAGGTCTTCTGCTGTGATTTCAAAGTCTTTGTCAACATCAGCAAATTCCTGCGCAAGCTTGAGCGCGGTTTCGTGCGTTTTATCCGCGAAAAGTATTTTCGGCCTCATTTTTTCACAACCCCATCAATTCATTTAAAACGTCAATGTATTCTTTAAGCTCTTCAAGAGTTCTATCGCCCATGTGCGCGATTCGGAATGCTTCCCCTTTAAGTTTACCGTAGCCGTTTGAGAACAGGTATCCCCNGTCCGACAATTTCTCCGAGATATCCGTTAAATCTGCGTTAATCGAGTTTTTAATGCAAGACACTGTGTCTGAACTGCACCAGTCCTCGGTGAATAATTCAAAGTTTTTCTTAGCCCAACTCCTCGTATAGTCTGCCAGCTCCCTATGGCGTGCGAACCTGTTTTCAAGGCCCTCATGAGTCAGGATTTTATCGATTTGATAGTTTAATGCGTTAATCTGGGGGATTGGAGGAGTCATCGGCGTATTATTCTTCTTGCTGGATTTCTCGTAAACCTTATAGTCAAAATATATTCCCTTACCACTCATTTCCTCAGACATTTCAAGAGCCCTTGGACTAACCGAAGTTACTGCCAAGCCGGGAGCCACTGCAAAACACTTTTGGGTTCCTGTGACGAGCACGTCAATTCCAAGCTCATCAACTTTCAGGGGGACTCCTGCGACACTGCTTACCGCGTCAACGCAGAAAGTAACGTTGTTTTCAACGCAAATTTTACTGAAACCTTCAAGAGGTGTCATGGCTGCGGTGCTAGTCTCATTGTGGGTTACGAAGAGTGTGTCGAATTCGCCGGAAGACAACTGGTCTTCAATCTCCTCAAGCCTTACTGCACGACCCCATGCAATATCCGCTCGCTCGATTTTTTTCCCGCAGGCGACTGAGATTTTCGCCCACTTGTCGCTGAAGGCGCCGTTTATGACGTGAAGCGCCTTATCCTTCACGCAATTTCGGACTGCAGCCTCCATAAACCCTGTCGAAGAAGTAGCTCCGATGAAAACCTCATTTTCCGTGAAAAGAATCTTCTTAAGGTTGCCGATAGTCTCCCCATGCAACTGGGAATACTCGGCAGAGCGGTGGCCGATCATGGGCTCGCTCATCTTGGCTGCAACGTCGGGAGAGACATCCACTGGCCCGGGTATGAAAAGTTTTTTCGCCATTAACTCACCAAAAGTTTGAGATAAGTATTAGGGGATTAATTAAAAATATAATCTTAATCACGGAAAAAATGAGGTATTCCTGAGTTACGGTGTCACCGTCATGAGAAGGCGCGCCTCCTCAGGATAGTGGGCTATGAACATCAGCTCGTCGTCAGTAATCGGCTTTTGGTTGAGTACGTTAGCGTATCGGACTAGATCAAGAATCTCCTGCGCGTCCTTGTCGCTTTTAAACTCGATCTCGAGTTTTCCTGTAACGTTTCTAAAACCCTTGATTCCAGAGTATTCCCCAGCAGTTATCATCCGACCAGTCTCGATTATCTCAGGCTCACCTCGCCCAAGCTCCTCGAAGTTATAAAGCTCGTAATTCCTCCAGTCCTTTAAGGCCCCGTCAGCGTGGATTCCCGACTCGTGCGCAAACGCGTTAGCCCCAACCGCCGGCTGGTTGATGGGGATGGGAACTCCAAACGCGTAGGAACCGTATCTCGCAATCTTCCATCCATTTTTCAGGTTAATCCTCTCATCCAACTTGTATTTCCCGCCAAAAACCCTCGACTTCTGAACTGCTAGAATCGTTGAAATTAAATCCGCGTTACCAGCCCGCTCACCCAGACCGTTTACAGTCGTGTTAATGTACGCGTCAACTCCCGCATCTATCGCAGCCTTAGCCCCGGCTAAAGAGCATCCAACAGCCATCCCCAGGTCGTTGTGGCAGTGCATTTCGATAGGGATTTTCACGGCCTTGGCAAGCTCGTAAATGGAGTCGTAAATGCTGAACGGATTGTCGTAGCCTAAGGTGTCGCAGTAGCGGATTCGTTTTGCGCCGGCTTCCCTTGCAGCTTCCGAGAATTCTATCAAGTAGTCGATGTCCGTCCGTGAAGCATCCTCACTGTTGACTCCGATTCCTTTAGCGCCCTTGTCGTAGGCAAGCTTTACGGCCTCAACCATAGACTCAATGATGTCTTTCCGAGTCTTTTTCCCCTGAAACTTGCCCTGGATCATCTGGTCTGAAGTCGAGATTGAAAGATTCATGTATTTGATGTCTGGCACATTTTCAAATGCAGACTCAACGTCCTTGGTTATTGCGCGAATCCAGCCTGACAGGATGATTGGTTTTAAAAGACCCTTACGAGATAGGTCAATGTTGGCGTTAATATAATTCGTCTCGTGGCGGGTAACTGGAAAACCGAACTCGCTCTGGCAGACGCCCAGATCATTCAAGTAGACGTTTATCATAGTCTTCTGAAGCTTTGAAAGCCCTAGGCGGCTCGTCTGCACGCCGTCACGGTTGGTGACGTCAATCAATCGGATAATCGGTTTAGCCATTTTTCGAGGAATAAATATGGCACTTAAAATATAAAAAACAATGCGAGAAAAAGGTTTGGAAACGAAACGTAAAAGACCAAGGCCTATTTCTCTTTTATGCTTTCCTTAATCTTCATCCCTTAAACCCCTTTTCTTTTCCCGAAAAGAAAAGTTGTTTCATGCTCGAAAATCGAAAGATTTTCGGCACGCGGAAACGCACAAGCGTTTCCTGCGTCCCCAAAAGAAAAGGGATTTACTTTTCGTGGATGCTTTCTTTTATCTTCATGTCAAAGTAGATGCGACTCCACTTCGTTTCATCGCCCACTTCGGGATTCATTTCTCCTTAATACTTTCGTTGATTTTCATGCCGAAGTGACGGCCTCCTTCCTCAAGGTAGGTGAGGACTTCATCTCCAACTTGGAGTTTTGAGACCGATATTGGCTTCCCGTTTTTCCTGGTGAGCATGATAGTCTCGGCATTCTGTAGAAGCGTCGTAATCTTCTTGCCGCCTGCGTCGGCTTCGACTAGAAGTAGCGGCCTCTTCTCGATTTTCGCACGCCCTACTACGAGCTTTCTAGTCTTCCCTTTATGGTCGACTGCGAGTACTTCGTCGCCTGCCGCGACTTCGGATAAGTAGGAGGTCTTGCCGGTAGGCAGTAGTGTGTAGGCGTGTACTGCCCCGGCATTCACCCGGAACGGGCGGGAGCCAACGTACTCGCTTTCGAGTGTTTCACTGTGAACTAGGAAAAGGGCGTTTGAAGCAGAGCCTACGAGCAATCCTTCGCCAAGGCTGAACATGCTGGCCGTGTCCACGCAAACACGGTCTCCCATGCCGACAGGCTTCACCTTCGTGACTTTCGCGACAGTTAAATCCAATTTCATGCTCGTTAAATCCTCCACTATGGCGAGAGTCTTTTTAATAACTTGCGGGTCTCCGTTAATTAATACGCCGTCAGATCCGACTTCAAGCGTTTGGAGTGCTACTTTCGCCTCCTCGGGACTCGAAACTTCAACAATAATCTTGGCCTTCTGGTCTTGAAGACCGGCAATAATGTTTTCAAGGGGAATTATCTTCCAGTCTGAGGCATCTATGATGACGAACTTCCTCTTTTTTCCTTCACGAACTATCTCCTGCTCGTCCTCCTTGTTGCGGATCTTCTTGTAGAAAGCGTCCTTTCCAAGTTGAATGTCTGCCTTCACACCGTCGCTTACGACATCAACCCTGCTGATTGTTCTAGCAGTCTCCTCCTCACCCGCGTTAACCCATACGGCATCAGGGGAACCGAACTCTATTGAAGCGGAAAACCGCTTTTTCCTTTCACTCCAAACCTTTTCCCCATCCGCGCGAATCCACACTAATTTTTTCATGCTACCCTATTTTTAGGTCGATAATAAATATTAATTGTATGGAATACACAGTCATCTACGGTTTTCTAACAGCATTGGGAATTGGAACCCTCATAGGAATTGAACGTGAGAGGAGCTTTAAGGATGGGGCTGATGTTGCTGGTGTTCGAACTTTCATACTCTTCTCCCTTTTCGGTGCGGTGACGGCCTTGATTTCTTCAAATTACATGCCTTACTTTCTCTTGCTCGGGTTTGCTGGAATGGTTTTTCTAGTTGGTTTAGGTTATGCTGCGAATGTATTCCTTTCAAGGGATCGTGGGTTGACGACGGAGATTTCGATCGTGCTGGTTTTTCTTTTCGGTTTTCTAAGCTTTTTCGATGCGAGTCGGAGTATTGCCGTCATGTCAGGCATAACAGTGGCCGTAGTACTTGCAATCAAGGAAAACCTGCACGAGTTCGCCCGTGAAGTTGAAAAAAGTGAGCTCTTCGACACATTGAAGTTTCTGGTAATCGCTTTTATAATACTCCCCTTGCTTCCGAATGAGACTGTTGACCCCTTAAACATCTTGAATCCCCACCAGATCTGGCTTATGGTCGTATTAATCTCGGGGATAGGTTATTTCGGCTACATCATGGTGAAGGTTTTAGGCGCTGAGAAAGGGATAGGAGTGACAGGTTTCCTTGGAGGATTAACTTCCTCTACAGCAGTCACAACCGCGATGGCTTCTAAAGTCAAGACTGACAAGGCCATTATTAAACCTGCAGTATTCGCAACAGTGCTTGCATCCTCAATGATGTTTCCAAGAGTGCTTGTAGAAGTCTTTGCCGTAAACCCTACACTCCTACCGTCCCTAATCCTGCCAATGGGAGTTATGCTCGTTACAGGCCTCGCAGCCTCCTTCCTGATACTTCACAGTAAAACCGACTTTCAAGCCAAAGTCAAACTAGAGTCGCCGTTAGCTCTCCGCCCGGCACTGAAATTTGGAGCATTCTTCGTGTTTATTTTGATCGTGTCTTCACTCTCCCAGAATTACTGGGGCAATGCCGGAACTTACCTTACTAGCGCTATCGCAGGGCTTGCAGACGTCGACGCCATAACCCTGTCCATGGCAACTATGGCCAAAGGCGATCTTCCGGGGGAGGTTGCAGTGAAAGCCATAGTACTCGCCACCATCGTCAACACTTTCATGAAGGTTGTTTACGCAAGGATTATCGGGACTAAGGAGTTTGCATTGTGGGTGGGGGCAACATTAGGAGTAACCATAATCGCAGGGCTTGCCACATTAATCATCATCTAAAAAAAAATGAGGAGGGGATTGTTCAAAAAAGTTTTTGGGGATAGAAATCCGTTTAAACAAGTGATTGTTGTGCGGGGGGACTTAAAATTGTCTCCTGGAAAACTCGCAGCCCAAGTCGCCCACGCAGCAGTCTCTGCCGCCCAGAAGAGCCCGCACAAGAAGGCTTGGATGCATCAAGGTCAGAAGAAGGTTGTGGTGGGGTGCGACAACCTAAAGGATTTGAAAGACATTTACGCCGTCGCAAGAAAAGCAGGGCATGCAACCGCACTAATAGAAGATGCGGGGAGGACCGAAATCGCACCCGGAACAGTAACATGCCTTGGGATAGGACCCGGCTTAGAGACGGAACTGGACGAAATAACCGGAAAACTCAAGCTACTCTGAAAGATGATAAACCAGATTAAATGGCTTGAAGACCGCCCAAAGCTTGCCGGAAACCTCGCACTAATATACGCCGGAGTAATCTTTTTAATCTCGCAGACTCCGACAATCCCAGCACCACCCGGACCAGGCTACATGATGTACATACTCCACTTCCTAGAGTATGCTGGATTCGGAGCGCTCCTGCTCATCGCGGTTAAGAGCAATAAATACGAGGGCAGTGCAATTACCCTAGCAATAGTAATAGGAGTTTTCTACGGGATATCCGATGAAATCCACCAACACTTCGTAGCAACCAGATGCATGGATGCGCTGGACGCAGTCTTCGACTCCCTCGGGTCGGTTGCCGGTGCACTTTCAGCCAACTTTATCCGCAGAATCTAATCCCTTAACAATTTTTTTCCCAGAGAGTACAATAGTATGTTATGGTTCAAAAGAGGGTTTTAGATGATGCCTTTAAAAAGACTGTCTTTTCTTCCAGAACTGGCAAGGTTCCCGGCGATGTAGCCTCTCTCACGCTAAAGTCAACTGGCAGGGTTCAGAATGCTTACGGGGACGCTAGGATTATTCTCGAGGGTTTAAATGAACATCCCGGATCAGATAGATATAGGAATGCTCGGAGGGCGGTTCTTCACGCATTCCAGGCTGTAAATCCCGACGTCGAATACAATGATCTTAGGGGTGCCAGTTTTCTTAAAGGCGATCCCGAAGAACTCGAACAGCAGTTGGGAGTGCGTGTTTTCCCTGCTACCGTTCTCATACCCCCGGAAATGTGGACTACCTTCTACTTCGAAGACCCTAATTCAGGAATCAGCCTGCCCTACCATGAACAGATGCTCATTCAAACACAGCGGGGAATCACTGACCAAAAACTTGAAAAATTCGCAGAGTCTGGTGGATTTCTAACCATTCCCGCACCAGACGGACCTTATAGGAACACTGTGACAGGGGGGAGGGAATACGTGTTCGCGATTCATAAGGGTTTCGGCTTATCCCGTAAACTCCACCCGAAAGAGTTTGAAGAATCGGAACGCTATCTCCTCTCAGGGGGATGTCACTTCTCATCGCACGACTACCGCTTCCCCCACCCCTGGAGTGAGATAGGGGGCATAAGCATTCTCGTAGACTCCCAACCATCACACCACGAGGACATTCACGGAAGCCAAGACCTCAATTTCTTTAGGGCGGGCACCATAAACAGAGAGCTTGGAGCATATCTAGGTGATGTTTTGGAGGGTAGTCGTAGTGGAGACGAGATTAAAGAAACTTTAAAATCGGGGATTTATCAAGGCCATTTTGTTAATCAACCCGAGGAAATTGACGCAATCGTGGACACAATAATATATTTTGCCAAGCATTTTTCGCCGCACGTCGCAATGAGGTACGTCGAAATGGCGGGTCCGGGTCAAATACCACAATTGCCCGACCGCAACCTTATGGGCGATGTCGCATCCCGGGCCTTAATGGTGTTAACCAGCCAGAGGACTTGGAACGGCAACTGGTATGAACTGGAGAGAAGATATTCTGACCAGGAAGTAAACCATCTCCCAGCGAATGCAGTTTTGGGCCACGGCACCGAAATGAGGGTCTTAGATATTGAATCTAAAATGGAGCGGAAAATCGAAAGACTTAAACCTGCCGTTGCTGCTGTGAATGAGGTTTATGGTCCTGCAGACGCCTTCTACTACCTCTTCCAATTCACTTCGACAGATGATTTTCTTGAAAATGTGAAGGAGCTTTCTGGGGATTAAACTTAAATATTTTGAATCTATCAAAGAGTATACGACATGAAGCCTGTTTTACAGCTTGCCCTGGATTTCGTGGATTTGGATCGGGCTTTGAAGGTGGCCCGGGAGGCGGGGGATAGTGTCGACTGGATTGAGGCGGGAACGCCCTTGATTAAGAGCGAGGGTTTGGAAGCCGTCCGAAAGCTTAGGGTTGCCTTCCCGAATAAGACGGTTGTCGCGGACATGAAGGTCATGGATGCTGGACGGGTTGAAGTCGAGTCGGCGGCTAAGGCGGGTGCGGATGTGGTTTGCGTTTTAGCTGCGGCGTGCGACTCTACGATTAAGGAATCGGTTGCGGCGGCAAGAGACTATGGAGTGAGGATAATGGTCGACTTGATTGGATTGAAAAATCCGGTGAAACGGGCTTCTCAAGTCTCAAAATTTGGAGTCGACTACGTTTCACTGCACACTCCCATCGACGACCAGATGCAGGCGAAAACACCGTTCGAACGATTAGGGGAGGTTGTGGAATCCGTCTCTGTTCCCGTCGCCGCGGCCGGGGGTTTGAACTCGGAGACTGTCGTAGACGCCCTTACTAGGGGAGCGAGCATTCTGGTTGTTGGAGGTGCCATAACCAAGGCGGAGAATCCGGGGGAAGCTGCGCGAAAGATAAGTAAGGCCATTAAAGGGAAGGTGAAGGTCGCGACGAAACTTTTTAAGAGGTCGACTGACGTTAAGACTATTTTTCAGAACGTGTCTTGCGCCAACATCTCGGACGCCTGCCACCATGAAGGAGACCTTGAAGGATTGATTGCAGTGTCTTACGGCAAGATGGTGGGTAAAGCCTTCACGGTGAGGACCATGCCCGGAGACTGGGCGAAGAGCGTGGAAGCAATAGATGAGGCAGTTGAGGGAGACGTTATTGTCGTTGATGCCTGTGGAGTGGGCCCCGCAATCTGGGGCGAGCTTGCAACCGAAAGCGCATTGCAGCGGAAGATTTCAGGGGTCGTCATCAACGGAGCGGTGAGAGACACTGGGGAGATTGCAAAGCTCAAGTTACCGGTGTACGCGCGTCTTGTCACGCCAACTTGCGGGGAACCGAAGGGTTTGGGGGAAATGCGCATTCCAATCAAGGTCTCAGGAGTTATCGTTAATCCAAGAGACTGGATTGTAGGAGATGAAGATGGAGTAGTAGTCGTACCCCAGGATAAGGCCGTTGAAATTGCAAATCGCGCGCAAGACATCCTGGAAAAAGAAAACAGGATGCGAGCAGAGATTAGGGAAGGAAGCTCGCTCGGCAAAGTCGCAAATTTAAAGAAGTGGGAGAAAAAGAGTTGAGATGGAACTGGGAGTAACAATGTCAATGATGGCATCAAGAAAGAGAAAATTTTAACATAGATTATCTACAGGCCATGTTCGTGTTTTAGGGATTAAATTCTGATTCTTTGTGGGATAAAAGCATGTTAAACTTAATGCCTGATCTTTGAGACACAAGTCAGACTGACATTTTATGCTCACAGTAAAACTGGTGTCAAGATTCTCTTCTTTATGAACCATAAGGGGATACACCTTCGAATGCCCGGAACCGAGCAACATAGAGTATGTCCCTCCATCAGAACTAGCAACACAACCTTCACGAACATTGTATAGTAAGGGAGGGATAGAGACTAACATTCCCTCATTATCAACTCTAACAAAAAAATGTCCGAGAGTCCCTCCATCATTCCAAAAAGTGACATTAGTCAAGCCCTCACCATTCTCATCCAACTTCGGACAAATAAAATCCAGGTTCGCTTTAGGTTTCACCACGAAGTTAGTTAACTTTCCTTGCTGATATGCAAAATAGGCCATAAAAACTGTAGCTATAAACAGAAGGAACGTGACTACCACAAGGGCCAAATTTGATTTGTCCATTGTTAAAGAGTATGGCATGCAATAAATAATAAATCCAACATAAATATGAGTGAGGAGAAGTTTTAACATATGAATAGGAAAGATTCTCTTCGGAAAGAGGTTTTAGAGCACCGGGATTCTCTTCCTTTCGACCGTAGGAGTAGTTTGAGTTTTAAGATTATTAATAATTTATTCCACCTACCGGAGGTCATGGCCGCGAAGACGGTTTTCTTTTACGTGAACTTTAGAAGCGAAGTTGAGACTGTTGAGGGGATCAAGCGAGCGCTCGCTGAGGGTAAGCGTGTGGCCGTCCCCTACTGTGTGTTGGAGGAGACCCGCTTAAAGTTTGTGGAGATCAAGGATGTTGAAAAGGATTTGGTTGAAGACTCCTACGGGATTCTCGAGCCCAAACCATCGCTTAGAAGGGGTAGGACTCTCCCTCTTGAAGCTGCGGACGTTGTATTGTTTCCGGGTAGCGTGTTCGACGTCCGCGGGGGGAGGATGGGTTATGGCACAGGCTACTACGACAAGACTTTCTCAAACATTAAGAAGAAGGTTCCGTTTATCGCCCTCGCATTCGAATTTCAGGTGCTGCCTCCCGGAGAGTGGGTTCCTATGGAAGGCCATGACCTCGGAGTACACAAGATTGTGACTGAAAAACAGTATTATGAGTGCAGGCGGATGTGATGCCGAAAACAATCCATAAAACTGGGGGGGAGCCTTCTTTCGGCAGCTTCGTATTATGCATCGAGATTTATTGTAAGCTCTGTCTTATGTAAACTCTTGACTGAATGTTGTTTCCCTAATTCCGCTAAGACCTCCTGGTCGGATAACTTTCTCTTTCTAAAAGCCTTTATTTCCGCTAGAAGGGGTTTGATTTCGTGCATGCGCGCGAAGAGCAGGTCCCCCTTCTGCTTTAAGACCTCGGCGTCTTCGCGTGCTTTCCTTAGAGCCGTCTCCTGGTCTGAGAGGCGCCTTTCAAGTTTACCCGTCTCTTTCTCGTATTTTGACTCGAACTCTTCCTTTTTCAGGGTGAATTCTTTTTTCGAAAAGTATTCGTCGAGTGGTTCGTTCAGATTCGGGAATTCTTTGGAATCGAATCCTTCATACACCTTCAATTTAAATGGGATGACGTCAATTGGCTCGTCATCTTCAAATATTATCATAGGTGATTTTTGGTGGGATTCCAAATTTTTTTGTAATATGCCAAATTCTTTAGAAATAGTCTCAACTTCTTTTCCAAGTGATTTAGCAGGTTTTTCCTTGTCCACTCCCGAACGCGCGCAAACTTCTTCGGCATACAATCCTCCAAGACCGCATTCCACGGCGAGAGTGCGGACGACATCACGTTCAGAGGATGTGAATATGTCAGCCAACCCGTCATCTGTCAAGGTTAAAGGATTCACAACCGACGGTGGATACTCATACTTTTGTTTTACGCCAAGCTTTCGGTCACGCCACTTCTGCCATTCGAAGAGCCCGCGGATGGTCCGGTCCTCATTTAAGAGCACGATATTTCCCTTGCTGAACACTTCAAGGACGAGAGTGTATTTCTCTTCTTTTCCCTCAAAATCTATTTCAACGATGCGATCGAAATCGTGCTGGCGGAGGCCGCGGACGAAACAACCCTTAAGGTTTTTCCGAAGCTGCATGACGAACGATGAAGGGTGTTTGGGTTTGGAACGCTTGAACTTGGATATGCAGAGGAAGAAAGGCGCAACAACAAAATCCCGCTTCCCCTCCCGAGACTTAAAGTATGTGAAGACAAGCGTTCTCTCACCAGACTCGAATACATCGTCAACCCGAGCATTTAAAAGAGCCGTCGAAAGCTCTTCAACAAGATAGTGGATATCCACCGACGTGACCGCTTTTTTCATAGTTTATATCTTTTGAGGCCCATTTTTATTAAATCATGGAAAAGCAGGAGATGGGGGATGGAGAACGAACCATATTCATAGAAAAAACGATTCAGGCTCTTCGAACATCGCAATCAGAACCGTATGGCGCGAAAGCCACCTTAACCCGTCAGGGAAGACACGCAGTCGAACCGGTTTTGGAACAGTATGAGGGGGAACAGAATACTGTTGCGGCAGACCGCCTTTCCAACGTACTTGCGAACATCGCCGTCAGAGGATGCTTCGACATGGTTCCGACGCTTTTGTCTTGGGTAGGTAGGCAGGAGGATTTAACACGCAAGTCGGAAGAGACTTTCGTAAACACACTGGTCTTGCTGAATGATGAGGATCTTAAAGGTTTTTTTTCCTCGATTTTGTCGGCAGCCGACGAAGACAATTCTCTGGCTCCGGCTGCAACGCATATTCTGTCAGAATTATTGCCTGAGCGCATGGAGAGTCTTGATGTGCTTTCCGATACGCTCCTTGGGAAGTTCGCGCTCGGAGAACGAGACGACGCCGTCGTGGACTCGCTTATTAACGTGAAGATAAGGGAGGCGTTACAAGACAATACTCTTTCGGATTCGACCATGTTATTTCTGGCACGTTACATGGAAAGGAGGGTTCCCGGAATGGCCGAACACTTGATCGAGCGGCTGAACTACCTGGAGCATCCGAATTCGATAGTCTGCAGTGCTCTTACCGCCTTCCACCATCCACCCGTGAACGAGCTGACTCAGCGGGGTCTTTCCGCTTCTGATTCAGATCTTTCCGCATTAGGGTCCGTTCTCGCCGGTATCGGGGAGCCGGCGCTCGACGTATTAACTTACACTTTCGAGGAGGGTGTCAGGCAATTGGGGCAGAAAGCGTCCCTCCTTACCATGAGGGGATTATTCATCCCGAAAACCAGGCAGGAGACTGCAGACCCGAAAAAACGGGCTGAGCAAGAGAGGATGGAAGAGAAGCTTAGAAAATTCTGGCTCGACCACGGCGCAAGCACGCTCGTGGAGGCTCAGGAATTTGAGGCCAGAGGCGGCCCTATGGCACATTCGGGCGAGCGCCTGCGAGAGCGGGCTGAAAGTTTCGATCGTATGATGAATGGTCTTTGAGTATGCATAAGGGTTTTTTACCAAAGGATGCTGTGAAAGCGGAGATTGTCAGAAACATTGAGGTGATGTGTGGTAGGGAGGATGATGCCGCCGAGGAGGCTATGGGTTTCTTAATTGGTGAGGGTGAGCACGCAGTCCCTCAATTGCTGAGGAGATACGCCTTCACGGGATTGGGCAGTAATCCGGTAGCACATTATAGACTGTCCCAGACGGTTGCAAAAATAGGGGTTGATGGGTCGGATGCCGTAGTCGACGAGATGATTAACTGGCTTTCCCGGGACGACCAGTCGTCTAAGGCTTCGATTGCTTTAACCTTGATGTTGAAGGACGCTGAACCTGGAAGGAGGGTTAGTATCGAGGGGAAAATCAGGGGGGCTCAAGATGATCCTGGAAAGAGGGAGGCGGCGTCCCG
Organism: Euryarchaeota archaeon SCGC AAA252-I15; assembly: GCA_000402775.1. Taxonomy (GTDB): domain Archaea; phylum Altiarchaeota; class Altiarchaeia; order IMC4; family SCGC-AAA252-I15; genus SCGC-AAA252-I15. Next base: position 33,022 of record AQSC01000060.1, read on the forward strand.
TGCATTGGATAGGTCTGCGCACGGAGTAGGGAAGACCATTAACAGCCTTCAAACCCTTTCAGGGAATGATCTTGTGTTGGCGGTGAAGGATGTCGGGATGGTTGTGAACGAACTACTCCACTCAGACCATACTAGGGAGGCGCAGAATGCCATAAGTCACGCCACCCGCCCACTCCTCACTGTTGTTGGTGAGGGAATGGACAAGTTGGGCTTCAGACCCAACGAAAACACACTGCAGGTCTTTAGGGAGTGGGCAATGTTTGAGCCGGAATTCATTGCAGACCAGATAATCAAAGTCGGATCAGACTACACAGACTACTTTGAACCCGCAATACGTGTGCTTAAAATGCTTTCAAGAACAATTGAAGGTTTTGACGAAGCTGTCGCAGACCGGCTGATATTCGACGGGAATGCAAACGACGTCGCAATGAACGGTCTGGCAGCCCTTGAAAAACCGCCTGTAGGTTATTTAATACGTAATGTGAGGGATGCTAACGACTTGCATGTTTTCGCATTGGGGGGATGTCTCAGCCACATGGGACTTAAAGGACTTAAGCCCATAACAGCGTCTTATGAAGACATGGACCCGAAGATGAAGTCGCAAAGCCTAAAGCTTTTATGGTATTTCGCAAAACGCGTGGAAACAGGCTCAGTCAATGAGGGACAATCAGGGGAACTTAATGACATCCACCATGAACTCTGCCAGTTCTGGGAGGCTGGAGACAGCATTAAAAGCGAGGCATTCGAAAGCGGGATAACAGAGTTTCGGGAAGCGGGTGAAAGACTTGCCGAGCTTATGGGAAAAATCGGCAAACCCGAAGGATACAATCCGATAGAGGATTAAGGATGCATAAACAGAAGACACCTGATGATGAGTTGCGCGAAACCATTGTAGATAAGATGAGGATACTCGACGGGTCAAGGGATGGAGGATTAGTTCAGGGTGCGATGGATGATCTTGCAGGGCTTGGACCCGCCGCAGTCCAGATCATGCTTGAGGAGTACGACAATCTTTCGACGTTCAGCCACAGGTTCGGTTGGGTGAGGCTTGCAGAAGTCCTCGGGAGAATTGGATCTGATGAAGTGGTGGATCACGGACTAAAGCTCCTTGGGCAAGGAGACGACTTCCACAACGAGCCAGTTGTGAAAGGCATGCAACTTTTAAACCATGTCTTGAAAAGCTGCAGTCCAGACAGATTCCGGCAAGTTTACGGGCGACTCGAAGAAGAGGCAGGAATGAACGAAAGCGGTGACATTCACTCTCACTTGCACATGATTCTTATGGGTGCGAACCGAATGCGAGGTGATATGGACAGGGAGATTGACCGTTGCATCGAACAGTTGGAAGCTCCTGAGTCGAGTGATAGAGAGGATGCAATCACGACTATCACCATACACGGAAGCGAGCTACTTGACGAGCTTAAGGTAAGTGAGACTGAGGGTTTGATGGTGAAGGTAACGCCTCCGCTTTTAAGGATTATCCACGATCGTCAGGGCGTCAAGCACGCCTTTGACTATGCAGGGGTTATGAACTGCTTTAAAGAATGGGGGGAGCATGCGGACAGGATCCAGGATTTAGGGGACCCGAAAAACGTGTTGCGGCTTAAGACCGTTGACGCGATAGTCGACCCCATAAATGCTGCGGGTGAGGGGGATGAAAGCCTTTTTGAGCCGGCGATCAGAGTCCTCGCATTGAATCTTGCTGATGAAATCCCGGATTTGCCGAAAGTACTGGTGAGGAAAATACAGGGTGAGGGAGACGTGGGTTTAGTCGCACACAACGCGCTTTTCAACATCAACCCCAAGAGAATAGTTGACTGTATTCGCACGGCCCACAAGTCGGAATTTGCGATATTAACCGCCTCACTCGCAGATGGAGGAGAGAGGAATTGGGATGCCGCATTCGCCTACGCAAGCGAGGAGGAGCCAGAGTCTAAAGTCCGCGGCCTCGCCGTGCTCAGCGGCTTCGCAGTCCGAATAGCACACGGAAGCAGGGAACCCGAAATCCAAAGCGAACTCGCGTTAATCGAGGGAAAGATGCGGGGAGACGACATGAAAAAACTGTTGGATGCTGCTAAAGACTCTGACACCAACGAACTTCGCGAGCAGGCAACATTAATAAACTCTCTAATGAGAATAATTTGATATGCAAAGGCAGTCTGAGAGTCCGGAAGAGAAGGAGATTGCCAGAAGGATTAATGTCTTATCCAAGAATCCGGATTACTCGCAGGAAGTTACTCGCGAGCAGTGGAGCGCGGCCGAAAAGTTTTTGAGAGCCCAGGGTGAGCGGGCGCTGCCGCAGGTGTGCGATTATTATGGGCGGACCACTGACAGCGACACGTGCGTGTTCGCGTTCGCGCGAGTCCTCGGGGACATTGCAGCCAACGGTAGCGAGGAGGCAGCCGACCAGGTGGTGGACCTCGGGCTCTCGCTCATTACAGGGGATTTCCACGACGAACCGAAGGGGCAGAACATATTGCAGTCAGTACTCATGGAATGCAAGGACCCCGACCGTAGAAGACATCTTATCGCGCGAATGCGCGCAGCTAAAAACTCCGACGAACCGGTTAGCGAGACTCGGGAAAGCCTCGTAAGCTATGTCGTAGGCTCCGAGGCCATGCATCCTGGCGGAGGAGAGGAAGACCTCAACACACTCTTCGAAAACCTGGAATCCCCTGATTCAAACATCCACGGGACGGCAGCAAGCCAGCTTGCAGTGCGGGTCGGAGGCGAACTGGATGAAGGAAACGTTTCCGCTGCGAGAGACATGCTTGAGAGGGGAACCCCGACGCTGCTCAAAATCATCGGACAGTCAGCGCATGTACGAGCCCAGCTCACTTTAGCCCACGGAATGGGTTTTTACGATGAGATGGGTTTGAGTATCGAGCGCATGAACGATCCCGACTTAAAGATCCGAGCGACTGACGCGCTGGTATCTGAGACTGCGAAGGCGGTAAGAGCGGACGAAAGCTTAAGTGATGCGGGAGTCCGCGCACTCTCCTTTGCCGTGGCCGGGCGCGTGGAAGGCCTTCCAAAGCTTCTCGCGCGGAGGATACTCTTGGAATTGGAAGAGGAAGATCCGGAATTCTTTGCTCAGTGCCTTTACAACATAAATACTCCGCAGCTTGTAAGAAACGGGCTTAGCGCAGACCAATACGAGATTACAGTATTAACAAGCATTATAGGCTTTAAAGGAGATGAACCTTTGACCGAAATCTTGAATGCTGGTGAATCCGAACCCGCGGTAAAGTGCCTTAGAAGGCTTGCCTTGATTGGGTCGGTGGCTTATGAAACCTACACGAAAATCTCAGAGAGGGTAGACTTAGAAGAGTCTGGGATACTGCGCGAAAGGCTTTTGGGTGGGGAGGTTGATCAATATCTCGCCAAAGCCCGGGAATCGGGTGACCCCACCGTAGACCAGCAAGTCGCCGAAGTCCGGCATGCACTACAACTTTTAAAGGATGCTTGAAATGCAAAAACAGGAGCCTAAACCACCGGATGAGGGATTGACCGTCGCGAAAGCGGTGGAAAAGCTCGTTAAAGCGCTGGACAGGGAGGATGTGTCAGCCGAGATGACGTATCTCACAACCCAGGGTCCCGCAGCAGTACCCGCGCTTGGGGAAGCACTTAAAGAAGAAGCAGGTTTTCAGGGCTCGTCGATGGGAAGGCTCGCCGAAGCTCTCGCCCGGATAGCATCGGAAGGAAGCAACGAGCCAATCGATCTCATGCTCGACTGGATGGGAAGGGACATAACAGACTTATACGACCGCGACTCAAAAAGCGGCTACTGGTATGCGATTTTCTCCGGTGTATGCAGTAATCCCGCGCGGAAGCGCGAAGTCTTGCAGAGGATGGGGGAGGCTAGAAACGATGCAGACCACCCTTACAGAGAGCTTACTGCAGGAAACCTCATCGCATACGAGAACGTGACGGAAAGAGATAGTGGGGAAGGCCCTGACGAAGCTGCGGAACAAATGCTTACCTCAGATTCACCTCAACAAAAATTCCCGGCAATAGAAGCGTTCACACACATAACAAAAGAACAGATTAGTGGTGGAAGAGTAAGCGAAGCCAGAGAGACTCTCGCAAAGGCAGCGCCCGCCATGCTCCAGACCGTGGCTGATTACGTTAAAACCGACAAGCCGACGCTTGAGATGGGCGGGTCAGTGGTAGGATTCACAGAACTCGCCCAAGAAGCGGCGAAACTACCGCAGCCGGAGTGCTTTCACGCGCTCGGGATGATAGCAGACTGCATCCTAGATGCGGCACACGAAAACCCCGAGCTCGCAGACCCTGCGGCAAGGGTGCTCGGACGCGTGATTCCGGCGGAAGTCCCGGGTTTTGGGAAAACACTCGTCACGAAAGTGGCGGGCGAAGACGAGAAAAGCCCGGTGGCGTTGACGGCGCTCGCAGTCATGAAACCGGAGCAGCTTATCGGATGCGCCAACATAGCACACATGACGGAGATGACGCTCATCGGAACCGCCCTCCACCTGCAGGGGCCTAATGCTTTCCTCTTGCTGGTGCATGAAATCGATTCGGGAGATCGGGAGCGCGTCGTCAAGGGCCTGACTCTAATGGCTGGTGTAGCTCGACACTTGCACGATCCCGAAAGAAACCCCGAACGCGTTTTAGACAACCAGGGGACATACGATTTTCTTTTGGGGGGTGATATGGTTCAACATTTATCAGCCATAAGAAGTCCCGACGATGAAGGTCTAAATCATCACATTGACTTGTTCGAAAACATGTTAGACGAGTTAAGGCAAATGGGCCCGCCAGGCTCGTGAGGAATTTTAATACCTGTTCTGTGATTACTTTACCATGTCTGACGTTGATATTGTGGCGGAAAGCATTCGGAGCATGAAGGTTCGGGGTGCTCGAGACATCGCAGTCGCCGCAGCCCTTGCACTCAAGAAAATAGTGGATGAAGGAGGTAAGATACCGGAACTTGAACCTGCCGGCGAAAAACTCAAGGCTGCAAGGCCTAGCGCGATAGCACTTCCCAACGCCGTAAACTACGTCATGTATCTAGCCGACGGAAACAAAAGCTTGTCCGATGAGGAATTCAAGGAAAAGACCATGAAGGATATCGACGGATTCCTCGATCAGATGGCCAAGTCGGTGAAAAAAATCGCGGAAATCGGAGCTGAAATAATAAGGGAGGGGGAGACTCTTCTCACCCACTGTCAGAGTGACACCGTCTTTGAGATATTTTCGAAAGCGTGGGACGACGGGAAAAAAATCAAGGTCGTGTGCACTGAAGCACGGCCCAGACACCAAGGATACTTGACCGCCAGGAAATGCTCGGAACACGGGATTCCGACAACACTCGTGATTGATTCAGCAGTCCACTGGGCGATTCGCGAGCTTGACGTAGACAAGATTTTCGTGGGAGCCGACACGGTTTGCGCGAACGGCGACGTCGTAAACAAGGTGGGGACGAGCCAGATCGCGTTGTGCGCTGACGAGGCAGACATCGACTTTTTCGTCGCAGCCGACTCGCTAAAATTTTCCGCGGAAAGCATGATGGGAAGGATGGTGAACATTGAGGAGAGGGATACTTCAGAAGTCACAGAGATTCCTAACGTAACTATTCGAAACCCCGGCTTCGACGTGACCGAAGCCAAATACATCGACGCAATCATAACCGAAGAAGGAATCATGCCGCCGCAAGGAGCTTACCCGCTTCTCAAGGAAAAATACGGTTGGGAGCTTAAAGGTTGAAGATGAACTTGGAAAGACTTGAAGTTAAAGGTAAGAAGGATAGTTACGTCTGGATTGACGTTGTCAAACCCTCCAAAGAGGAGTTGGACGAGTTGGGTGAAAAATACAACCTCCATCACCTGGCGCTTGAAGACTGTCTGAGCGAGCTGCAGCGGCCTAAGATTGAGGATTACGGAGAATACTCTTTTGTTGTGGTAAAGCATTTGTCGTACAACCATAAATTGAGTAGAAGCCAGATGGCATTTTTTGTGGGGAAAGGATTCATCATCACAATCCACAAGGAGAAGATGGACTTCATCGATGAAATCAGAGAAAACAAGCTTTCACCGGGATCCTATAAGATCTCGGACACGCCAGACTACACGCTATACCTTCTGATGGATAGGATCATAGACGACTACTTCAATGTCGAAGACAGTTTCTCCGATGAAATTGCGAAAATCGAGCAGACAGTAATTCGAAAGCCAACCAGGAAGGTCTTGGAAAACATCATGAAGACGAGGAGGGAACTCATAAAGTTTCGAAGGCACGTGAGTCCGCTCAGGGAGGTTTTGCACAACATGCAGGCGGGTGTTATGCCCGGGATTACGAAGGGAATGTCCTTCTATTTTAGGGATTTGCATGACCATACCGTCCGGATTATCGAGCTTACAGAAACTCAGAGAGAGCTTATTTCAGGGGTTCTTGAGACTTACCTTTCCTCTGCCTCCAATTCGATGAACGAGGTCATGAAGGTTTTAACCGTGCTCGCATCGTTTATTCTCGTTCCAACCTTGATTTCGGGGATTTACGGGATGAACTTCAAGTTCATGCCAGAGATTTCGTGGAGGCTGGGTTACCCCTTCGCACTGTGCCTTATGACTGCAAGCGCAATTTTCCTTTGGTTGTTCTTCAAGAGGAAGCAGTGGATTTAAAGTTAAATGATTTCCGCAGTAATCTTCTTTCTAGGGGGGCTTGCACTCCTCCTTAAAGGCAGTGACATGTTCGTCGACTCCTCAGTCCGGATTGCCAAGTACGCGGGAATTTCAGAGGTCGTTATAGGATTAACTTTGGTGGCGGTCGGCACGTCCCTTCCAGAGCTTGCCACCTCTGTCACGGCAGCATACTACGGGAACACGGGACTTGCCGTGGGAAACGTCGTCGAATCCAACATAGCAAACCTTTCGCTTGTCGTGGGAGTCTCTTCTTTCGTCTCTCCGATAATTATCCCGGAAACCTCGATTTCAGTCACAATACCGCTTATGATAATATTGTCTTTTGTGACCGTCCTGTTCATTCGTAGTGGATGGCAGGTTCGAAGGCGTGAGGGAGTCTTCTTCTTGATATCTTATGCTTCAATAATTATTTGGACGCTCCTAAGACTTAGATGAAACCGGCAAAAATATTAGTTCACCTGATTATCGAGAAGATGAGGTTTAGTATATCATTAAACAACAGTTTAATCCAGCCGATGTATGGTAGCCTAACCCAACCCCTGGCCTTTAGCTGGGCTTCGTTTACGGGGAGCGCAATACCGCCGTTTAAGCCGCACTGGTCGGCTGAAGGATTATTGTCTCCTTTAGTCACATAGATGTTATAGGAACCACTGTCAGGGTATTTCGTATACGGGCATCCTTCAAGGCCTTCCCTGCACACCTTAATGTTTTGGATTGTTTTCTTGATCGTTTGATCGGTAAGACAGACTAGAGCTCCTTCTGTCTGAACTACTTCCTCATTGTTTACTGTGATTACACCCACCACCCGGTGGATTATCGGCTCTGTGGAGGAATACTGGTGCAAGTGAGCCAAGTCCCTCTCATAGATCACGACGTCTCCAAGTTTTGTGTCTGGAATGATGTGGTATTTGCCGGGTGAGACCGTGAAGATCATGTCCCCGCGGGCGAAACCGTTTTGAAATTTAAATGAGTCTATTACTGAGGGGTCGTCAAGGTTGTCTGCAAGCCAGGTGTGCCATCCACCCCCGACATGTAGCATGCTGCCTGAGGTTACGACGACCAGGGGTACAAGGGTTTTTGAGCCGAAAAGCATTTTCAAAACGATGATTAAGACGAGTACTGTCACTCCAACTTCTATCAAGTCCTTGATCCAAAGCCATAGAGTATTTAGTAAACCGGTTTTTTTGCTTTCATCAGCCCTGAAATTCTGTCCGCCATTCATTTTAAAAAGATTTTATTAATTGCAATCTCATGAATAAAAGACATGGATTTTAAGGGACTTGAAAAAGAGGTTTACGCGAATGTGTTTAAAAGGCTTCCATTATTGATTACTTCAGGAAGCGGAAGCTACGTGTGGGATGATGACGGAAGGAAGTACCTCGACTTTTACGCGGGGATTGCCGTAAACTGCCTAGGCCACGCACACCCCCGCCTTACGAAAGTGATCGAAGAGCAGTATAAAAAACTCGCTCATGTTTCAAACTGGGTTTATACGAAGCCGCAGCTTGAACTCGCTGAAAAGCTTTTGGATTTGACGGGACTGGAAAAAGTTTTTTTTACGAACGACGGCTCCGAGTCTGTTGAATGCGCGCTGAAACTGTCCCTGGCAAATTCAGGTAAAAGCGAGTTTATTGCCATGAAGCATGCGTTTCACGGGCGGACTTTAGGAGCTCTCTCTCTCACATGGGGGGACAATTACGTCGACCCCTTCTCACAGTACATGAAGAGGGCTACTTTCGTGGATTACGGTAACGTAGATGCAGTGAGCGAGGCTATCGGCAATGATACGTCGGGTGTTTTCGTCGAACCCGTTCAGGGCGAGGCTGGAGTCCTCGTGCCTCCGAGAGGGTACTTGAAGGCTCTTGCCGATGTGACTGAGGATAAGGGAGTGCATTTGATAGTCGATGAAGTGCAAACCGGTTTCGGGCGGACTGGTAAGATGTTCGCCTTCGAACACGAAAAGATTAAGCCGGACATCCTCTGTCTTTCAAAGGCTATGGGCAACGGCTTTCCAATCGGTGCTTGCATTTATGAGGGCATGGATTTTTCCGGGGGACAACACGGAGGTACTTTCCTTGGAAGCCCGCTTGCGTGCGCGGTAGCCAGTGAAGTAATAAGTGTCATCGAGGATGAGAACCTTGTTGAGAATTCAAGGATTATGGGAGAATACCTTGAAGAGGAGATTTCAGGGTTAGGTTTAAAATCTCATGGAATCGGGTTAATGAGGGGTGTAGACGTAGCTGACGGTGAAAAGGCCGTGTTGGATTTGATCGCGAAAGGAGTCTTAACCATTTATTCGAAAAATGTGGTCCGAGTATTGCCTGCGCTTAATATAGGGAAAAAACATATTAATGAATTCATTGAAGCACTCTCAGAGGTGATTTAGGATATGTTAGACCATGACCTTGTTGCAAGGATTTACGTGAAGCTTCCGCTGACAGACTGTGGCGAGTGTGGACTACCCACATGCAGGGAGTTCGCCGAAAAAATAGTGGTCGGAGAGAAAACAGTTTTTGACTGCACCCAATTGGAAAACGACATTGCGCAAGAGATATCGCTTATGATCGACGAGTACTTGAGATGATTCTGAGTGCAAGCGAGATAAAAAAAAGGGTTGATTCAGACGGACTCATCTCAGACTATTCTGACAACAGTCTTGAAAGTTGCGGATACGACCTCCGATTCAAAAAAGCATACAAAATCGAGTCCGATTCGTTTATGGGTGTATCCGAGCGGAAAACCCCTGAAGTAGCCGAGATTTTAGTAGACCCGATTGTAATTAAGCCTAAAGAATACATCCTGGTTGAATCCATTGAGGCGGTGAACATGCCGGATGATCTTATGGCAAGAATCCTCCCGAGGTCGAGCATATTTAGGATGGGCTGCATTCTAGCGACTGCAGTGGTTGACCCTGGATTTCAGGGAACACTGACGATGGGGTTATCCAACCAGTCGGAATACGATTTCACTCTGGAGAAAAAATCCAGGATAGCCCAAATAGTATTCGAAAAAGTCGAAGGAGAAACCGCCCTGTATGACGGGAAATACCAAGGCGGGAAAATCGTATGACTTACCCCCCTTAAACCGCAACTTCTTAAACGACTTGTATAGGTACTAGACTGCTTCAATCGTGGATGGAGGCTTCGACCCGATGTTGTAGGTAACGCTCACAACGCCGGGTACCTCGCCGGTAATCCTTTCAGCAAGTTTTGAAAGCGTCTTGAAAGACAGTTCGGTGGGCGTTGCAGTTCTTGCGTCAACACTATCCCAGCAACGAACCTCAATCTGCAAGCCGAAATCCCTCGCACCATCCCGCATGCCAGTGACCTTATCCTCATGCAAAATCGCCAGATACTGGAAAGCCGAAGTGTTGGAAAGCTCTTCCTCGACGATCACGGTCGCCTTCCGGACCAGCTCAACCCTCTCCGAAGTCGCCTCACCGATAACCCTTGCAGACAAGGCAGGACCTGGGAAGGGCATCCTATTGTAGATGGACTCTGGCAGGCCCAACGCTTGGCCAACCTTTCGGACACCGTCTTTTCGAAGCTGAACGAGCGGTTCGATGATGTTGTAGCCGAAAGCGTCGTTAGGGTCTATGCCCAATTGCTCGAAGACGTTGTGCTGTCTTTTTATGCCGGCGACTGTTTCGTCCACGTCCGTTAAGATTGTCCCTTGAAGTAGGTGTTTCGCGCCGCTTTCTTTCACGAGTTTTCCGAACACGTCCTTGTAGAAGGTTTGGGTTATGGCCTCCCTCTTCTCCTCAGGATCGGTCACTCCCGAAAGTGCGTCGAAGAACTGTTTTTTAGCGTCAACCACTTCCACGGAAACTCCCAAATCCGCAAACACTCCGACTATTTCTTCGGCTTCACCCTCCCTCATGAGACCGTTTTCGATGAAAATCGTTTTAAGCCTTCCCCCCAAAGCCTTGTGGGCGAGAAGGGTGACTACGGAGGAGTCTACTCCACCAGACAATGCATTAATCGCGACTCCGTCACCGACTACGGATGCGATCTTGTCAGCCTGCACTTTAATAAATTTCTCGGCATCCAAATCCCTAATACTTATTTCAGTTACATCCATCCCTAAAACACCTCATATTCAATTTAATCACCAACAATTTTCACGACAAGCAATCTATCCCTGCCCCTTGTATCAAGTTCTAAAAAGACTATCTGCTGCCACGTGCCAAGTACTGGCTTTCCATCAGATACTGGGACGGTGATGTCTGGACCTAGGATGGTCGCCCGAACATGACTTCTGCCGTTGTCGCAACCCCACGTTTGATTGTGCTTATAGTCAATGTCACTCGGAGAAAACCGCTCGAAAGCTTCGGGCATGTCTTGCATAAGACCAGGCTCGAATTCAATAGTTGAGAGAGCTCCGGTCGAGCCGGGACAGAAGATTAGGCAGATGCCGTCCTTGATTTTTGACGTGATGATTTCCTCGGCAACTTGATTTGTGATGTCTACGATCTCCCCCTCCCTCCTGGTCGTAATCCTAATGTCTGATGAAAAAGTAGTCATTTCAAAATCCTGGCTGCGCGATTGTTAGTCTTAGCCTCAACAACAGTACCATCAAATGATCGCCAAGCATCCTTAACGTCGTCGACTGAATCATCAGCCAAGGCGACCACTGAGGGTCCAGTGCCGGATAGGCCTGCAGCCAAAGCTCCCGCCTTCAAAGCCTCGATCGCGATGTTCGGATCCTGTCCGAAAATCAAGGAGTGCATGAGACCGTTAATCGTTATTGCGGGATAAATCCTTCCCTCCTTCGCAGTGTTCCAGGCGAAATCGATTTCCCGTGCAATAGATTTGACTTTGCCTACGTCCACGCCACCAGAATAAATCTTTCCTTCAGGAAGGAAAACCAAAACTGTGAGATCCTCCATTTCCCCGGAAGCCACTATCGCCTTTGCCTTATTGTCTGTCACAGTATAGCCCCCAAAATATGAGGCTGAAGCATCATCGAAGGCGCCGGTAACCGTAACCTTAGCATCAAATGCAGCCTGAATCCCAGTCTTGATTATGGAAACCGGGTCAACAGGCATATTCCGTAAAATAATCTTTAGACTACCATCCTCTTCAACCAGCTCACCATGCTCTTTAGCAAGCGCCCCCATAAGAGCGAGCGTTGTGGCGTTTGCGGCCGTGCTCGAGCTTTTAAGCCCGGCGGCTATGGGAATGTTCGATTCGGTTTCGACGTCGGCTCCGTAGGAGTGGTCGAAGCGTTCCATGACGCGTTTAACGCAAGACTCTAGAAGGAGCGTGTTTTCGTCGGGGTGGCCAATAATTTTTGCGTTTACTACTCCGTCGTCGCGGAGTTTCACGGTCGCCTTAGTCTCAAGGTCGACGCCGAACGCCCCTCCCTTGCCGGTTGCGAAAGCGCAGATGATTGTCGCGGCCCCGTGTGAAACAGCAGAAGATTCCATTCCCGTAAGTATTGTATACTGACACTATTTAAGTTCTTGTTAAAGCCGCTTTTATTCGCGCGGTTAATTCTTCGTTTACGGGTGTTGGTATTCCAAGACGCACTCCTTCGGAGACTATGTAGCCGTTTATCGCGTCGACTTCCGTCCTCCTACCACTTGCTACGTCCATCCACATCGAGTTCTTGTTTGAGAAAGTGGCTTTCGAAACAGAAATTGCCTTTTCTAAGGGATTTTCAGGCAAGGTGATGCCGGCTGCTTTTGCAACCAACTCTCCCTCGGAAATGGCATTCTCAGCCAATTCGGAAGTCTCCTCGTCCTCGAAAACCTGCCCGTTCGTCTTTTCATACAACGCCCCGATTGCGTTTATCCCGGCGTTTACTAGCGTCTTCAACCAGACGTCGGCGGCAATATCCTCCGAAATCCGCGTCTGAATGCCAGCGCGATCAAACACACCCTTACACTCTGAAACCAAACCTTCCTGGCGGCTCGTCAAAGACCCCACAACAGTCTCACCGACCCCTGTATGGCGAACCATGCCAAAACCCTCGATCAATGCTCCGTGAGAAGTCACCCCCCCGGACAAGCTGACGAAGAGGAACCAAATCCTGGATAAGCCGCTCCTGACCTAAACCGTTTTGGAGAAGCAGGACTATAGTGTCTTTTCCGACTAGGGGTTTAGAAGACTTCACAGCATCCCTTACCGAATACGTCTTTGAAGTGATTAACACCAGATCTTGCGGCTCAATTTCAGAGGGATTTGTAGAAGTTTCAAGTAGTTTAAAGACTCCCACAGTCTTTCCAGACAAGACAAGCCCTTCCTCTGAAATTTTTTTCAAGTGAAACCTGCTTTGACCGTCAGAGCGTCCAATAAAGACAACCTTATTATCCGAAATCCTGCTTAAAAGCCCGCCAAACAAGCTTCCAATCGCCCCCGGCCCGACAACGGAAATCTTCATGACAGTATTTTATTATGAGGATGTATTAATTATTTCACCATGATCGAGAAGATTGATTCTGCCCTGCTTCCGACAAAGTTCGGCGACTTCGTAGTCCACGCGTATAAGTCCGGCGAGGGTGATGAAATACTGGCCCTCACAAAGGGTGACGTAGCCGGTGATGACGTACTCGTTCGCGTGCACTCGGCATGCCTTACTGGAGACGTCTTCCACAGCCGGAGGTGTGATTGTGGAAACCAGCTTGAACTAAGCATTGATGAAATAGACCGCGAGAAGCGTGGGATAATAATTTATATTCCAACCGATGAGGGTCGGGGAATAGGTATTTTAAACAAGATTAAGGCTTACCACCTTCAAGACGAGGGGTTGGATACTGTCGAGGCTAATGAGGCTTTGGGTTTTAAGGCGGATTTACGCCACTATGAATACATTGTGGACGTCTTGAAGGATTTGGGTGTGAAATCCTTACGCCTTCTCACAAACAATCCGGACAAGCTGGCTGGATTTAACAACTCCGATATTTCAGTGAAACGGGTTCCCATAATCATCCCTGAAGATAGGATAAGTGAATCATACCTCAAAACAAAGAGAGACAAGATGGGGCACATACTGTAAAAGATGAGTCTTAAAGGCCTTGAAAAGATATTCTCCCCTAAGACGGTTGCCGTGATAGGCGCAAGCAACCAAGAAGGAAGCGTGGGCTACTCGATCATGGCAAACCTGTTAGGCCACGGATTCGAGGGCACGGTCTATCCCGTCAACCCTAAGAGGGAGAGCGTTCAGGGAGTCCACGCCTACAAGTCCATCGGTGAAGTCCCAAGGAGGGTGGATTTGGCAGTAGTGGCAACGCCCGCCAAAACAGTGCCGAAAGTCGTGGAAGAATGCGGTAAGGCGGGTGTTAAGGGGCTTGTCGTAATATCCTCGGGTTTTAAGGAAGCGGGAGAGGAAGGTAGTAAACTCGAATCCGAAATCGGGGAAATCCTGAAAAAATACCAGATGCGGCTTGTAGGGCCGAACTGCCTGGGAGTCATAAACCCCCGCCTAAAACTAAACGCAAGCTTCGCGATAAAGATGCCCCGGGAGGGAAACATCGCCTTCATATCCCAGAGCGGGGCGATATGCTCCGCGATAATAGACTGGGCCGACGAAAAGAACATCGGATTCAGCTACTTTATATCGATAGGCTCCATGCTCGACGTCGACTTCGGGGATTTAATAGACTTCTTCGGATATGATGCGAAAACTCAAAGCATTGTCATATACATGGAGTCGCTTAAAAACGCGAAAAAATTCATGAGTGCTGCAAGCGGTTTCGCAAGGAAAAAACCGATCATTGTTGTCAAGTCGGGCCGTTTCGAAGAGGGTAGGAAGGCTGTCATCTCCCACACGGGTGCTATCGCAGGCATGGATGAAGTGTACTCCGCTGCTTTCAAGCGTGCGGGCGTGGTGAGGGTGAAGGAGGTGTCCGACCTGTTTGAGAACTCCGAGAAACTTGCCATGGGTCCCCTCCCCAAAGGCCCGAACATAGCAGTCATCACAAACGCGGGTGGGCCGGGAGTCATGGCAGCAGACAAGATAATGGAGCTTGGAGGTGCGCTTGCCCCGATTTCAGACGACACTGTGAGGAAGCTTAGTGAGAGACTTCATAAAAACTGGAGTAAAGGCAATCCCATCGACGTTTTGGGGGATGCTGGCCCTGAAGAATACGGGAGTGCAATTTCAGCCGTAATCGAGGATGATAGTGTAGACGGAATAGTGGTTATCTTAACTCCTCAGGCGGGGACGGATCCAGAGGAGGTGGCTAAATCGGTTATTGATGCGTGGAAGGGCTCGAAAAAGCCCATAACATCCTGCTGGATGGGTGGGGGGAGTATTCATAAGGCTTCCGAGCTTTTGCTTGCGAGTCGGATACCAACCTACCAGACGCCAGAGCAGGCGGTGAAACCCCTGCTTCACGGATTCGAGTATTATCATAACTTAAAGCTTTTGCATGAGACTCCGAGGGAGTTGAGCAATGGTTTGAACCCTGACCGAGGAATGCTTTCAAGGCTTGTTAAACAGCACGTGAAAAAGGGTGAGCTTGTTTTGTGCGAGAGGGATTCTAAGGAGTTCGTCAGGGAATATGGTATACCCACGACCAGGATGATTCTTGCCAAGACAAAAAAGGAGGCTGTTGAGGCTGCCGAGAAGATAGGCTATCCCGTGGTCGCAAAGATTGAATCCCCAGACATAACCCATAAGACCGATGCTGGCGGCGTGGTTTTAAGCATTCTTTCCTCAAGGGAGGTTGAGGAGGCGTTCGACAGGATTAAGTTGAATGCCAGAAAATTCAACCCAAAGGCGAGGATTAACGGCGTGACGGTCTGCAAAATGATCCAGAAGCGCGGCTTCGAGCTTCTTTTAGGCGCCAAGCGTGACGAAATCTTCGGGGAGGTGATAGTCTTCGGAGCTGGAGGCACGTTAGTCGACGTTTTAGGAGACAAGGGCATCGGGCTGCCACCTTTAAACCAGACGCTTGCAAGACGCATGATGGAGGAGACGAAAAGCTACAGGCTTCTTAAGAACGGTTCGAGGGATCGTCCTCCCGCAAATTTGATCGAGATCGAAAAGGCCATAGTTAATTTCTCGCAGATGATCGTGGAAAACCCCGAGATAATTGAAGTAGACTTGAATCCTCTACTGGCCACTCCAGAAGGCGTCGTCGCCCTAGACGCCCGAATCATACTCGACGAGAAAAAAGCTTTAAAGTCACCAAACCACCTTTGCATAACCCCATACCCTACAGACCTCACCGAGGAATGGAAGACCAAGACTGGGGAGCCCATAACGCTTCGACCGATTAAGGCGGAAGACGAGTACAAGCTTAAAGAACTTTTCGAATCCCTAACCGAGAAGACTGTGAGATTCAGGTTCTTCCACCCTATAAAGGAGATGACCCACGAAATGCTCGTCAGGTACTGCCACAACGACTACGACAGGGAGCTAGCTATCGTCGCGGAAAATCACGGCCGGATCATGGGAGTAAGCAGGCTCATGCTCGATCCGGGGGAAAAGACTGCTGAATTTGCGGTCGTCGTCACTGATTCATGGCAGAACAAGGGTCTCGGCTCCAAACTCGTCTCCAAGATGATTGAGATAGCCTTAATGAAGGACCTTACGAAGGTTTATGCAACGGTCATCAAGGAGAACATTGTAATGACCCACCTTGCGAAAAAAATGGGTTTCACGGTCGAGGACAGTGAGGATGAGGACATATACAATCTTGCGCTTTACTTGAAGGGTGGTGGGAGATGAACACGGGTATCGTATTCCACAACGAGTATTTAAAGCACAAGCAGATTGAAAACCACCCGGAAAACCCGCAAAGACTTGAAACAACCATGGAGTATTTCTTGAAAACACAAATACTAGACGTCGTCGAACAGTTAAATCCAGAGCCCGCTTCATTGGAGGATTTGGAGAGAGTCCACTCTAAAGCGCACGTCCAGCACATCAAGAGTCTGAGCGAGATGGGTCACGGACGCTTCGGAGTTATCGACTCCGACACTTACGTGTGCGAGCACACTTACTCGGCGGCGCTTCTTGCCGCCGGCGGCGTCATGGCAGCTGGCGAGGCGGTTTGGAAGGGCGAGTTGGACAACTGCTTTGCATTAGTCAGGCCTCCCGGACACCATGCATCCAAGAACCAGGCGACTGGATTCTGCTACTTCGACAACATCTCCATCATGGTGAAGTACCTTCAAGCCAGACACAATGTTAAGAAAGTGTTCATTTTCGACTGGGACGCCCACGCCCCGAACGGGACGATGGGCACATTTTACACAGACCCCGGCGTCTTGAACATGTCAATCCACCAGGATCCGCGCAATTTCTACCCGGGACACGGCTTCATAGACCAGATGGGTGAGGAGGCTGGCAGGGGCTACACCATAAACTTTCCCGTGCCGGCGGGCACAGGAGATGCAGACTACCTACACTTTCTTAATGAATTCGTAGTCCCGAGAGTCAGGAAATTCAAGCCTGATTTAATAGCGGTCGCAGCAGGCCAGGACTCACATATAAGCGACCTCATATCCCAGTTGAACGTGACGGATGCGGGATACGCCTCGATGACAAAAACCCTGATGGATCTTGCCGACGAAGTCTGCAAGGGAAAACTCGTCCTCGAACTTGAGGGAGGCTACAACCTTAAGACTCTTCCAGCCACAAACCACAAAATCCTTTCGACTTTGACTGGCATCCCGCCTGAAAAGGAGATTGAGGGAAAGATACTAGAGTCGACGAGAACACTGCTACAAAAACTTAACGACTCATTGAAGTCGAGCAAGCTCTGGCAGGAAGGGCCCGACCCAGTTGAAGCGGACGTGCCGTGTGAAGAAAAGCAGAAATGATCGAGGTTGACGGAGCCTTGGGGGAAGGAGGCGGCGCCGTGCTTCGGGTTTCCGTGGGACTTGCGCAAGCTTTGGGGGTGCCGGTTAAGGTGTTCAACATAAGGTCTAACCGGCCGAACCCGGGTCTTCGCCCCCAGCATCTAAGCGGACTTAAAGCTTGCGCGAAACTTACTGGGGGGAAGGTTTCCGGTGCCTGTGAAGGCTCAAGCGAAATCGAATATTCGCCTGGAGGAAAGCTTGAAAAAAGGATTACTGTTTCAGTCGGCACCGCCGGCTCGGCAACACTCGTCCTGCAGACCCTAATGATTCCGCTCGCATTCTGCCGTAAGAAGAGCGTCGTCGAGGTTTCGGGCGGGACCGATGTTAAGTGGAGCCCGCCAGCGGATTACCTGAAGAATGTTGCGATTCCGGTTCTTGCCAAGTTCGGTCTTTCAGCCAGGCTTTCAATAGAGAGGAGGGGTTATTATCCCAAGGGGGGTGGGAGACTTAAACTCACATCGGAACCCACAGGCAAGTTGAGGCCCGTTGAGCTTGGATTTCGGGGGAAAGTCCTTCGTGTTTGCGGGGTCTCCCACACCCACAATAGTCTTTCTAAAGCCCGAGTATTCGAGCGTTGCGCAAAGGCCGCCCGAAAGACCCTTTCCAACGCGCTCATTAAAGAAGGCCTCCACGACGTTTATTTGGGAATTGAATCAGAGTACTGTGACACACCCTCTCCCGGCGCGGGAATAACCCTTTGGGCGGAATGCGAAAACAGCGTCTTAGGTGCCGACTGCCTGGGCGATAAAGGAGTCCGCGCAGAGGATGTTGGCGTAAAGGCAGCGCAAGCACTCGTTAGGGAGATCTCCCATAAACGCCCTCTCGACACGTACATGACCGACCAGATAATACCGTACCTCGCCCTCTTAGGCGGGAAGATTAAAGTCCGAAATCTTTCAAAACACGCCGAAACCAATATTCAGGTCGCCGAGAAATTCGGCGCCAAGATAAAAGTCGGCGAAGACGAAATAGCGGCAGACCCGCTTTTCCCGTCTTAAGTTTTTTTTTTTATTCGGCGAATCCATTTAAATATCTTATGATTTTTGACATCCACGTTCACACAAACGTGGTTGACGGGAAGAACACTCCAAGGGAAGTCGTCGAGCAGACTAGAAAAATCGGCTTGGACGGTATTGCTATTGTAGACCACAATGAAGTGTGCGGGAACGTCGCAGCCCAAAGATTAGCGGGTAAAGGTTTCACTGTAGTTCCGGGGATAGAGTTTTCCACAACCAGAGGGCATATCATCTGCCTCGGTTCCGTGGACGTACCGGAAAAATACTTGGGAGTCACCTACAGGAGGGAGAAGTACGCGGCTCCTGAAGAAATTCTCGACTTGATAAAAGACATTGGCGGAATCGCAATCGCCGCACACCCTTATGATAAGATACGCAAGGGTGTGGGAGACGTGGTATACGACCTGTCTTTTGACGCAATTGAAGTGAAAAACGGCCACACGCTATTGAATACGAAAAATCCATTGCAAGTCGCCGACGAACTTGGCTTGCCCAAGGTCGGGGGCTCAGACGCCCACAACATAAACGAGATCGGAAACATTTGCATTGAATTCGAGGGAGAAGACGTAATTGACGCCATACGGAAAAACAGTGTGAAAATCGTTTCTAAGAGCCGGCTTACGATTCTGGCCTCCTTTATGAGAAGCGGGATACTCAAAGCCTACTTCGGATTCGAGTAGTATTATCTCTTTTTTATTCTTTTTTGTGAAATCCTTAAAATTAACGATGATCGTAAACCAGTTTTCAGAAGAGTTCGACGTAGTCGAATTGGAGCCGCTCGCAGTGTACGAAGAGTTTATGGGGGAGGGAACGTACATCCTTGAGTCTGCGGAAGGGGGGGAGAAGGTTGCCAGATACTCTATCTTGGGTTTGAATCCGGCATTAAGGTTTAAGATAAAGGACGGGAAAGCTGATGTTTCACGCAATAATTCTTTCCTTGAAGAAATCAGGGTGCCTGACTCAGACCCTTTGACGGTGGTAAGGGAGATTCTAGGTCAAGTACAGCTTACGGAAGGTCTAAAATCAAGGTTTGCGGGAGGGCTTGTAGGCTACATTTCATACGACTTTATAAGGTATCTCATAGACCTGGACTCAAACAGGAAAGACGTTTTAAAGCAACCTGACTGCGAGTTCGTGCTCGCCAGAAACAATATTGTATTCGACCACGTTGCGAGAAAAATACACCTGATATCAAACGTCTTCGGGAAAGAAGACGAGCAGGACGCAAAAAGCGACCTTGAAAAACTCAAAGAAAAGTTCCTGGACCTCCCGTTAAACATGCCTTCAGTGTCTGCGAAAAACTATTCTGAAAGAGAGATAGACTTTTCTTCGAACATGAACCAGCATGAATACGAGGAGTCAGTGCGCGCGGGAGTTGAATACATTAAGGCTGGCGACATTTTCCAGGTTGTGTTAAGCCAGAGGCTTTCCTGCGACTACAAGAAAAACCCGATTCCAGTGTATGAGGCGCTAAAAAAGATTAATCCGTCGTCATACATGTACTACCTAGATTTTGGTGAACGGCAGATTGTGGGATCCTCCCCGGAAATGCTAGTTCGAGTGGAAGGAAGACAAGTCTTAACATACCCTATTGCAGGCACCCGCTCCCGGGGGAAAACGATTCGGGAGGATGATTCCCTGGCAAAAGAGATGACAGCCGACGAGAAAGAGCGTGCAGAGCACGTCATGCTCGTAGATCTTGGTAGGAATGATTTAGGCAGGGTTTCGGATTTTGGATCTGTCAGGGTTAACAAGTTCATGGATGTTGAGAAGTATAGTCACGTCCAGCATATGGTAAGCGAGGTCGAAGGCATTCTTAAGAAAGATTGTGATGCCATTGACGCATTGAAATCAGTCTTCCCGGCGGGGACTGTTTCCGGTGCTCCTAAAGTGCGCGCCATGGAGATTATTGACGAGCTTGAACCAGACAGACGAGGAATCTATGCAGGGTGTGTGGGATACGCATCCTTCAACGGGAACATGGATACTGCGATAACGATTAGGACTCTGGTTTTCGAGGGGGGTAAAGCGTACGCTCAAGCAGGTGCGGGGATAGTGGCAGACAGCATCCCGAAAAACGAGTTCAAGGAGACTCTGAAAAAAGCCAAGGCAACCCTCAAAGCAGTCAGCGTCACGATATAGGGAGAAGCAGTATTTATTAAGGGGGGCTAAATAATGTTTCTCGCGTGATGAATTCCATAAAAATCATGTTAGAGTTGCCGGAGGAAAACGTTAAAGCCATCTTGGACTCGATCGAGCCTGAGACGAAAAGCGAGCTTATGCGAAGATCAAAAGTCTTGCTTGAAGGCGATGATGGGAAACTGACTTTAAACATTAAGGCAGACGACCTCTCCTCGCTGAGGGCTTGCCTTAACACTTACATGAGGTGGACTATCATGGTCTATGAATTATTAGAGGTGAATTAAGGATGGACATACCAAAACAATTACAGGACAAGTTGGCGCAATTTCAAAACGTGCAAAACCAACTGCAAATGCTGTCAATACAAAAACAACAGCTTGTAGTGCAGTCTGCGGAAGTGGAAAACGCATTGATAGAACTCGGAAAACCAGGTAAAGGAAAGATTTACAAGGCTGCTGGAAGCATTCTAATCGAAACCAGCAAGGAAGACAGCGAGAAATTCTTGGGTGAAAGCAAGGAGACTGTTGCAGCAAGAATTGGAATCTTCGAGAAACAAGAGAAAAAACTCGCCGAAAAATTCGGCGAACTAAAGACCGAGATTGAGTCAATGATTGGCCAGGGTGCAGGCAAACCTCCAAACGCAGGATAAGCTCATGCGGTTTCTCCTGACAGTAGTTTTCCTACTACTGGCTTCCGGTTGCCTTGGCAACCCCGACAGGACTCTATCCTACAAGGAGTTTTTTTACGCTTACGGCAGGTTTGTTGAATCCGACTACTTGATGGGCAAGTGGCGCGGGACGTGCGTTTTTCCCTTAAACGATGAGTCCAACGTCATCCTAATCGCGAAGGTGATCGAACGGGGGGAGGAAGCCGAAGTCAAGTGTTATTGGAAAAACGAGCCTGTTGGAGTAGGTGAGGGAGTTGGCGTACTACTTTCTGACGGGCAAAGCGACATAGACCCTGGCTGGTACGGCTGCGGGAAAAGCCAAGAGTTTTCCAGACTACTTAGGGATGCAGTCCACAATCCAGGCTCAAATCTCGCCCACCTCGGATCCGGATTAGGCGGGAAAGAGAATGCAACATCATATGTGATAGTATCGAAATGCCATTTCTGGGATGAAAACTATTGTGAGCGGATAAAGAGCAGGTTTTGCAGGCTAGATAACTCTTCAGATATTATTAGCGTCGCCTATGCCGTACTGGATGATGAATCTGGGGGAGTCTACTGGTAAAACTCACTCCTCAAATCTTACGAGATACTGTTCGTGGCTGAAGTCTGCGACATCGATCACGGTTCGCCCGTAGTATTTTCGCATGAACTCGATCATGTCTTCCCTGCCCAGGATGACCGCGTTTATTGGCTCTGAAGGATTGAAGCAGACCCGGTAGCTGTCCAGCTCGGTTTCTATGCGAATGATCTTTTCCTTAAATTGAGAGTTGAGGATATTCATAAGCTTGCGTTCGCTTAAGAGTATGCCCGACACGTCTTTTGCGTTTACTTTCATCGTGAAGAGTATATTAACTCCATCAATATATAAAGGAGATGGCGAGCAAGAAATTTAATAATCAGGGTAAAAGCCAAATCTTAAAGCATCTGGAACACCTGTTAAATTCTAGTGCGTCATACAACCTTTTTGTCGACCCCCTCGGGATTTACCTTGAGATTAAGGAGTCTTTGGGAAAGCGGAAGAAGATGAGTGTGAAACGGGAGAAGCTTAAGTCCGAGTCAAACCATTTGTCCAAGGGCAAGCGGAAGCGGATTTCGACGAACAAGCGGACTCGCCCGAAGATTCGGACGGTGAAAAAAGGCAGGACCGTGAAGCTTAAAGGGATAGTTTATTAAGATAGTATGGCCCAGAAAAAAAAGAGAAGGGTAAAGGAAAACCAGGTCGTTTCCGAGTTCATAGACCAGATCGATGAGGGAATTGTCGAGTCAGGGGATAAGATAATAGTGACACGCAGGGTTGATGAAGGTTCAAAATTGAGTACAGGGGAAGTTGTTTTCTCCCACTTCGACAGCATCATGGGTCCAACAATCTTGCATCATGACATTCCCGGCCAAGGGGAGTATGGGATAATTCCTGTGGCAGACATAAAGAAAATAAGAATCATCTATCCGAGGAAAGTGTGATTTAGATTACTTTAGTGGAATGTTTTCAAGTTCAACTCCCCCTGAAGTCAGATTCACTATCGGAACATCCGTTTTCCCGGCCAACTCGGTAAGAAGCTTCTTTCCAATATAGAGTTTCTTCTTTTTCCTAATTGGATCGAATGTGCCGGAGTACTCCCCGATTTCCTCTCCAAAGTCCATGCCTGCGAGGTAAATGGTCTTAGGCTTGTAGTGCTCCGCCAGATAAATGGCCCGGTCGCCGTCGGTGAAACCCCCGAAGTTTTTGACGTTCTTTGAGGGCTCAACCTGAGTCGTCCCGAAAACTGTGCCTTCAAGCTCGGGGACAACATCCTTGAGTTTCGCGATGTTGTCGCCGTGGGCGTGGACGACTGTGACGACACCTTCACAGTTAGCCTTAATCGTGGAGGGGATGTCGCCGTCCAAGTCAGTCACGTGAAAGTTAGGTAGTATGCTCTCCCCCATAAAAAGCCGGATAGAACCATCCACTGAAATGAGCACGTCCTCATCTGCCCTACCCCCCACTACCCTAAAGAAATCCTCTTTAAGCGACGGTCCGCACCCGAAAACATAAACCTCCTTCCCACGAATACCTTCGCGAAAAAGAACATCATCCCACAAGGAAACTAAACCATCCAAAACGTCCCGGGCCCGCTCATCATCAACCCGGCTTAAACCAATCAGCCCCTGAATCTCCGCGTAATCCATATTCTTTTAATCTAAAAGAGATTAGTCTACTAAAATGCTTCCTTTAGGCGATGGTTTGAGCGGCCGCTACATAATGGTGGACGATGCTCTTTTAGAAAGGCTCTGCGAGTATGCGGATGTAAGGAAAGGAGACACCATCCTCGAAATCGGCGCGGGCACGGGGAATCTCACGGAAGTCTTGCTTGAACACGGGGCGAATGTTGTGGCCATAGAGAAGGATCCGAGATATTTTAACTACCTTGAAAAATCCTTTAAAGGAGAAGTGGGGCTCACAGTAATTCGCGGGGATGCCGTGAAAATCGACTTGCCCGCAGCCAGCAAGGTCGTCTCAAACATCCCTTACGCAATTTCGAAAAAACTAATTCTAAAGTTGATTCGAATAGATTATGAAAAAATTGTCATCGTCTGTCAAAGAGAGTTTGCAAAAAAGCTTAATGCAAATGCAGGAGAAAATAACTACAGATTCATCTCAGCCATCACTCAGACCGTCTGCAAGGTAAAAGTGCGCGAGGAAGTGCCACCTAGCGCATTCAACCCTAAACCCAAGGTCTGGTCGGCGGTAGTTGAGTTGACACCTAAAAGCCACTTTAACGAAAAGTATGCGAAAACTCTTCAAAAACTTTTCAACCACAAAAACAAGAATATCCGAAACATCCTGGAAGACGCCCCTAAAGCATATTCAGAGGGAAAACCGTGTGACCTATCACCCCAACAGCTTATGAATTTGATTAAAAAAGTAAATTAATTTTTAACTCATATTCCACAATAACATAGTTACGTAAGTGATTCACGATGAAAAAGAAGACTGGAACGAAACTGCTTAAGGAAGGATTCGCCAAAATGGTGAAAGGCGGGGTCATCATGGACGTGACCGACGCCAAGCAAGCGAAGATTGCAGAGGAGGCGGGGGCTGTCGCCGTTATGGCCTTAGAGCGAGTGCCCGCAGACATTCGCGCAGACGGGGGTGTGGCTCGGATGAGCGATCCCGCAAAGATTCTTGAGATTATAGATACTGTAACGATTCCTGTCATGGCGAAGGCGAGGATCGGCCACTTCGTCGAAGCCCAGATTCTTGAGGCGTTGGGCGTTGACATGGTGGATGAATCCGAAGTCTTAACGCCTGCCGACGAGGCCCACCACATCGACAAGACAAAGTTTACCATACCTTTTGTTTGTGGCTGCAGGGATTTGGGTGAAGCTCTCCGAAGGATTTCTGAAGGAGCCGCGATGATACGGACTAAGGGTGAGGCAGGGACAGGAAACATCGTTGAGGCGGTAAGGCACATGAGGGCCGTTCTGGGAGAGATTGAGAAAATCAAGTCCATGAGCGAGGACGAATTATACAAGGAGGCGAAGGACCTTCAAGCGCCTATCGACTTGGTGAGGGAAGTGAAAATATTGGGTAGGCTTCCAGTCGTTAATTTTTGTGCTGGAGGGATTGCAACTCCCGCTGACGCAGCCCTTATGATGCAGCTTGGAGCTGACGGAAACTTTGTGGGCTCGGGTATTTTCAAGAGTGAGGAGCCTGAAAAGCGGGCTAAGGCGATTGTTGAGGCGACATTGCATTTCAACGACCCTAAGCTTTTAGCCGAGATTTCCAGGGGGCTTTCAGGCCCTATGAAGGGTATTGACATTCGCGAACTTGATGAGAAACAACTCTTGCAGACTAGGGGATGGTAATGCTTGTTAAGGAGTTTATGCGGAAGGATTTTTTAACTGTTAGTCCGGGAGAGGACGTTGTTACTGCCGGAAACCGCCTCCTTGAGAAACACACTTCTTGTGCGGTGGTTGAGGATTCTGATGGAATGCTTTTGGGGATGCTTTCTAAGGAAGGTTTTGTCTTGAGTGTGAAGTATCTTGGAGGGAATCCTTTAGCCGATTTCAAGGTTTCCGACTTTATGGAACACAACGTCGAGACAGTAAAGCCTGACGACACTATAATGGATGCCGTGGAGTCGCTCCTTGAAGTGCCGTACAGGATTGACCGGCTTCCCGTTGTGGATGAAGCCGGGAAAGTCCAAGGGATTCTGACAAAGGAGAACATAATGCATTTTTTCAGGGACGAGATTCACGGTAAATTCAAGGTTAAGGATCTTATGCGATATGACCCAACTTGCGTTTATGATTACATCCCAATTAGGGATGTTTTAATCAAATTAGACACGTCAAGCGAAAAGAGAGTCCTAGTCCTTGAAGGGAAAAAACTTGTAGGAATTATTACAATACTTGATCTCGCCATGGCTTTTTTCAAGGAGCGGTTGGAGAAAGGTGATGTCTTTGACTGGGATATTTACGCAGACATTAATGCCGAACACGTGATGACAAGAAATCCGATTACTGTTGGTAATAAGGCAGACGCCAATGAAGCCGTGACCATCATGTTAGACAATAAGATAGGGGGTGTCCCAGTTTTAAACGATATATTAAACGGGGTGATTTCAAGGACTGAAATCGTTAAGGGATACAAAATATTCTGCGATCAGGGATAGACTCCCCTAATCCCTTTTTATGCCCCAAAGGGGATAAATTATAATAACTGAGATGGCTTCTTGGCACTCTATTGAAAAAACCGATGTTTATGAAAAGCTTTCCTCCAGCGAGGATGGGCTCTCGGAAGCCGAATCTTCAAAGCGGCTTGAATCGTATGGAGTGAACGAGCTTAAGCGCGAGAAGAGAATCACTCCATTACAACTTTTTCTGAATCAGTTCAAGGATTTCCTGGTTTTGATTCTGATTGCCTCAGCCTTGGTTTCTCTCGGCATCGGCTTCATTCAACACACTGAGGAGGAGGTCGTCGAGGCATTGGCAATACTGGTCGTTGTCGCATTCATCACGATTGTGGGATTCGTCCAGGAGTTTAAGGCCGAGAAGGAGCTTGAGGCGTTGAAGAAGATGGTGTCCCCCGAGGCGATTGTCGTCCGTGATGGGGAGCAGGTGAAAATCGACGCGAAATTGATTGTTCCGGGAGACATACTCGTCCTTGAGGCGGGGGATAAGGTGCCGGCGGATGCGAGAATCATCGAGGAAATCGATCTTCGAGTTAATGAGTCGGCTTTGACCGGAGAGTCACTTCCAGTCCAAAAAGAGGATGCGATTCTAACCGAAAAAACACCTCTCGCAGACAGACGGAATATGGTGTACACCGGAACAATAGTAACTTACGGGAAAGCCAGGGCTGTGGTAGTCGAAACCGGAATGAACACCGAACTTGGGAAAATCGCAGGCCACATTCAAGACATTGAATCCGAGAAAACCCCCTTGCAGATTCGACTCGACACTGTGGGAAAACAAATCGGGTTGATTGTAATCGTGTTAAGCATAATCATGTTCATCATAGGATTGATTTCGGGTGCGGGAAGCCCCATAACCCTTTTTCTCGCAGCAGTAGCCTTGGCTGTTGCGGCAGTCCCTGAAGGCCTTCCAGCAGTCGTAACTGTAACCCTGGCTCGCGGAATGCGGAAGATGGTTGAAAAACACGCCATAGTTCGCAGGCTCACAGCAGTCGAAACACTCGGGTCAACCACCGTGATCTGCTCTGACAAAACAGGGACTTTAACGAGAAACGAGATGACAGTCAGAAAAATATACGTTGGAGGAGATCAAGCATCAGTCACAGGAAGAGGATACGAACCCAAAGGAGACTTCTCCCTCGACAAAAATCGCAAAGACTTAAGACTGCTCCTTGAAATCAGCTCCCTATGCAACAACAGCTCGCTTACAAAAACCGGCGGCAGCTGGACGATAGTGGGCGACCCTACTGAAGCATCACTCGTAGTGGCAGCCTCCAAAGCAGGATTATGGCAGAAAAACCTTAAAAAAGAGTACCCCCGCGTAGGAGAACTCCCCTTCAGCTCTGAGCGTAAGATGATGACTACTTTGCACAAGAATCCTGGTGGGGTTGAGGTGGCTTATGTTAAGGGTGCTTTGGACATCATACTCGGCTTGTGCACTAAAGTTATTCTGGGGGGTAGGGAAGTAGAGCTGACTGATGAGAGGAGGGATGATATTCTTTCGATGAATGACGAGTACACTTCCCAGGCTTTGAGGGTTTTGGGGATGGCTTATCGAAAGGTTCCTAAAGGTTTGTCTCACGATGAAATCGAAAAAGACCTTGTTTTCGTAGGCTTCGCAGGCATGATCGACCCGCCCCGAATTGATGCCGTAAACGCCATTAAAGTGTGCAATACTGCGGGAATACGCACCGTCATGATCACGGGAGACCACAAGGGTACTGCAGTAGCCGTCGCAACCGAGATGGGTTTGTTTACCGGCAAGGAAAAAGTGCTTGAAGGAGTGGATCTTGAGGAAATCTCTGACGAGGAACTTGAAGATGTCGTCGGGGAAGTGGCGATTTATGCGAGAGTTTCGCCTGAACACAAACTTCGAATAGTTAACGCACTGAAAAAACAGGGTGAGATAGTCGCAATGACTGGTGACGGAGTGAACGATGCGCCAGCACTGAAGAAAGCAGACATCGGAGTTGCCATGGGAATTACGGGAACCGAAGTCTCAAAGGAGGCGGCGGACATGGTCTTAGCCGACGACAACTTCGCATCCATTGTCTCGGCCGTTGAGGAGGGAAGGGGAATATTCGACAACATAAAGCTTTTCATAAAATACCTTTTGTCGTGCAACATCGGGGAGGTGTTAACGATATTCATCGGAATAATAGGTTGGGCTAGACTCCCACTCCTACCCCTTCAAATCCTTTGGATGAACCTGCTCACGGACGCCGCCCCCGCCCTAGCTCTAGGATTCAATCCCAAAGACCCGGACATCATGGAGCGGCCACCGCGAGACCCGGAGGAAGGAATTATCACAAAACAGACTTTAACGCGGTTTCTAGGCATCGGCATTCTTATGAGCGCTGGAACACTTATAGTGTTTGCATTGATGCTCTCTCAAGACCCGGGCAAGGCGCAGACGCTGGCTTTCACAACGCTGGTACTCTTCCAGATGTTTTATGTCCTCTCTTGTCGAAGCGAGAAGTTCACTTTATTTAAGGTTGGATTACTCTCAAATGCGTATCTCATCCTCGCAGTCGTATTTTCCGTCTTAATGCACATTGCAGTTGTGAGTATACCATTTCTTCAAGACATATTCAACACAGTCTCCTTATCCTATTCTGACTGGTTTATCGCGGTCGCCATCTCTTCGACCGCATTTATTATCCCGGAGGCTTTAAAGCTTAGGAAATGAAGCGGGTAGGCGTGCTCTCAGTTCAAGGGGATGTGAGTGAACACACAACTTTTCTAAGTAAAGTTTGCACGACTGATTTTAAGGTCTCCGAAGTTAAGACTAAAGACACAATAGAACAGGTTGATGCCCTTGTTTTTCCGGGTGGGGAATCAACGACCATCGGCAAGCTTTTGAGAGAGTATGAAGTCGATATCGTTTTGAAAAAGATTGCTTCTAAAGGAATCCCAATCCTCGGCACCTGCGCGGGACTTGTCCTTCTAGCAAAAGAGGGGGACGAGCAAATTGAAAAAACCCGGCAGCCACTTCTCGAAGTCGTCGACATTAAGGTTTCGCGCAACGCCTTCGGCCCCCAGCGGGAAAGCTTCGAGCACACCCTTGAAATACCAGTCTTGGGTGGGAAACCTTATCCCGGAGTCTTCATCCGCGCTCCCGCAATCGACAAGAGTTGGGGTAAAGTAAAATCCTTGTGCGAGTTCGAGGGAAGGATTATCGCAGCCCAACAGGAAAACATAATCGTCACGGCATTTCACCCCGAACTTTCAGGCGACATGCGCCTGCACGAATACTTCCTGGATTTAATCTAGAAAACCCTTTTATTAAACCTAAAATGCGTTTTTTCCGTCGCAAGCGTAAAAGAACGGTGATGCCGGGGGAGCTTACTCGCAAGAACGCCTGCGAGGCGATTGAGGCGGCACTCGACCCCCTCCTTGCCGCTCGAGCGCACTTTGACAGGGGTGAGAGCGTTTCTACGAGACTTGACTGGTGTGGTGAGCCCGTTGACACAAAGGAGTTTCTAGCCAAGTTTAACGCGCCCAAAACGTTTCAGGGGTCTTCCGGGGAGATTCATTTCAGCTTTCCGCAGGCTTTTAAACCAATCCTCGCAATACCCCCCACACATAGCAGAGACTGTTTTTTGCGGGAGGGTGATGTGGACGTCGCAGTCTACCCGTTTGTTCTGGGACTTGGAAGAAGCGTTTTCCCTGAAGAGTCAGAGTATCCGACGAGAGACCCTTCATCAGGCGACGTGAAAAGACACTGGAACGACCACCTCAAAAAAATGTACGCACTCTCGTTTGAGGGCGACGACATGACGTGCTGGGGAATCTACGATCTCATGCTTTTTAAAGACCATCCACCGGTCGTAAGACAATATGAACTGCAGAACACAGTATTGTTCATGGATGAAAACGTGAGGGATGAATTGCGAGGGCTTAAGGACGGGCTCTCTGGAAGGGACCGCAATAAATGGGGTAACCATTACTCGCGTATACTTCGTAAAACGGAAAACCGGCAGTTCACTCAGGCGGTCCCCGCCTTCGCCTACCAGCACAGGGCGAGCCTGCTGCCGCTCACAGTTGCCGACGCCATGGGCAGGATGGGCGTGAAACACTTTTCCACGAGAGGCTCAATACCCAACGACAGATCAGTCTACACCCAGTCCTACAACTTCTTAAAAAACTGCGAAACCGGCTTAGAGATCATGAGCTTCGATGACCTGGAGTGTATGATACGAAAATAGATTAAATAGCCGATGAAATAAACTCGAAGAGAATATCTTACTATGCAAGCGGCGGATGCCGTCTACCAAGCTCCTTTCCTGCGATTCTTTTCGCGTCGAATCGATCGGTTTCAGCTATGTGCGATAAAAGTTTTTCAATCCGGTCTTGAGTAGGCTTGTCTTGAGCGTTAGTCGAGTTTCCTATGCGAATAATGGATCTTGCTGCCTTCACCCGCACCGTTGAAAAAAATTTTTTCTCGCCATCATCCGGTTGTTTAAAAACCTTTTCCAGATAATCGAATGCAAGGGGATTTTCCGTATCCCCCAATGCTTCAGCAGCTTTTTCACGACCGGTCGTATAGGGCGCGTCCTCGGTCAAGTATGAACCTATACGGGATATACACTCTTGGGCAAGCTCGGGTTTGGGGGAATGTGAAATACGGGCAAGTTGAGTTAAAGCGAGCATCCTTTCAGTCTCCACTCCCTCGTCTAGGATTTTGGAGAAATGCTTGAACTCGGTGATTGCTACTGAATAGGGGGTTGGTGTCTTGGAATCCGATTTTTCAACTGTTTTTACCATCACTAATAATAGGATTATGGAGAATAAAATATCTTTCGATAAGATAGCTAACTTAGTTGAATATGAATAATTATTGTAGGTCTTGCAAGTCAAGGTAACTTCTTAAAAGCCTGTAAGAGGGGGTTGAGTGTAATGAGCTTCGACGACCTAGAGAATATGATACGTTAAAACTGATTTAATCTAGTTCTCCAATGGGTTATTGTTTATGGAAAAGGTTTCAGAAGCGCCCGATCCTTTGACGGTCGGCAATGCGGGTAAACGGCTTAAATTAGCGCTCATGCCTTTTATCGCAGCGGTTGTTGACGTGCCTGAAACTCAAACTATTGGTATTGGTACTGACTCGAATGTTTCTGACAAGCTTAAGTGGGTGGGAGAGCCAATCGACGTAGCAAAGCTTCTTGAAGGGTTTCACGCGCCCTCTTCTTTTCAGGGTCCTAAGGGGGATGTACCGTATAGTTTCCCACGTAAGGTAAATATTTTACTTTTAAATCCCCCCATACTTTCAAGGATGTTTGACACATATCCAGGAGACATGGACGTTATGACGTACAAGTTCTCAATCGGCATGGCCAGGAGCAGGTTTCCTGAAGACTCTGGCATTCCAACAAGAGATCCTGAAGGTGGAAAAATCAGAGGGCTTTGGCGTTGGAGCGCGAAATCAACTAGTGACGTTAAATACACGGGTAGTGAAGCAACCTGCTGGGCTAACTGCGATCTGTATATCCCAGGCAATGGGAAGCCTTTCATGGAAT
Organism: Euryarchaeota archaeon SCGC AAA252-I15; assembly: GCA_000402775.1. Taxonomy (GTDB): domain Archaea; phylum Altiarchaeota; class Altiarchaeia; order IMC4; family SCGC-AAA252-I15; genus SCGC-AAA252-I15. The sequence goes on from AQSC01000060.1 coordinate 64,521, forward strand.
TAAAGGACCTTCAAAATAGCAGACTTAGCCTCGACTCTTCAACTTACAGGGAAATCGAGAATATTCGCGACGGCTTAACTGGGAGGGATAGAAAATCCTGGAAATCCCACTACAATCGTATTTTAAGAGATACAATTGAGAGTGTCCCAGCTTTCGCCTACCAGCACCGCGCGATGCTGCTTCCGCTTGTCGTAATCTCGGCGATGAAGAACTTGGGTGTGGAAGATTTTGTATTACGTCACGACGAACACTCAAGGAGCATTTATCAACAAACCTTCGGCTTCCTCTCCCAGTGTGAGACGAAAGTGAACTTGCACGACCCTGAATTCATTGACAAGTTAAAAAAGACTTAAGTCTTAATACTTATTTTATGGCGGAAGTCTTAGACTATAAAATCGTCCAAAAGTTGTTGAACCACAGCGAGGGATTGCATGTATTCCAGGTTATGGCCAGGAATGAGTATTTGAGTGGGAAAACCCAGAGGCCCTCAGTCCTCTTAATTTCCGACGAAGACTTGTTTTACGGCGGAATCACGGGAGAGAGAAAGTTCAACCGAATCCCTAAAACATCGATTAATTCAGTTAGGAAAGTTGGAAAGCTCCTGCTAACCTCAATAAAAGTCGAATACTCCTACAAAGACGCTTCAAAAAAAGTTTTTTTCTGCCCCTTTACCGGACACCCGGAATTGCCAAAAATCGATTCAAAAGAGCTCGAGGAACTTGAAGACTTGATACAAGTTTTAGGGTGAATAGTCTCGCGTGTACACTCCGTATTCCCGGAGGTTGCAGTATGCGCGCTCTTGCTAGACGTCATATCAAGCCTCACGGCGGATTCGGATTAAGCTTCAATTTAAGAAGAGGATATGATGCCTCCTTACGTGTTTACAACTCAAAAGGAAAAGTTTTTCAAACCGCTTTTTTTATTGCGTGTTTGGCTGGTTTATGGGGTTTAAGGGTCTTTGGTTGTTTATTATTTGGATGCTGTTTGCGAGCATTTTCCCGGTCATTTTTTCGTCTCGGGTGGCTCGTGAGTTTGAGGCTGTGTGGCCTGAGCAGTAGAATGTTGTGCCTCCTTCGGCTGCGGCTTCGTAGAGGCGGTTGGGCCTGGCCCATTCGTTTATTATTACGTCCGTCACGTATCCACCGATGGTGTGAGTCCTCAACGCTTCTTCGACGTCTTCCTCCACGACCAGAGGGCCCCTTGCAATGTTTACGAGAAGCGCCGTCTTCTTCATTTTGGAAAGTGCTTCAGCGTTTATCATTCCTTCAGTGGGTTTGGAGCCTGCCGCTTTCGCTTCAGCGGTCAGGTCGGATTCCTTGATCAATGCGGGGGATAGGATGACTACGTCCGCGGTTGCCAGTGTTTCGTCGTCGAGCTCTGTTTTGAACGAGACAGGATTTTCGCCTTTTTTTACGGCCTCGTCTGGGTGAGCCACGGCGAGGCCTTTGTAGGTCGAATCGAAGAAGCCTGCAAGTACAGCCTTCTTTTCGTCTGCTAACTTGGGTTTCGGGTCGACAATCGTGATGGATCCTTCCCCGCCCACGTTGGGTAAAAAGGGTATAATCCGTTTGGCGGTTTCGAATCCGACGTCTCCTCCACCCACGATGACTACGTTTTTCCCTTGCAAGTCCTCGTGCCTGCCCCACGTCATCGAGCATCCAGTCTGACGGCCCCTGTGCGTCTGGTCGATCCATTCCGGAAGGTTTAAGACGCCGGTCAAGGTGAGTGCAAGCGCCGTCTCAGAGACGGTGTGCATTAGGGCTCCGGGTGCGTTGGTTAGTTGGATGCCTTTTTCTCCCGCATAATCTTTGTTTTTGTTGTCGTGGCCGGTGCCGCACGAGCAAATCCATTTGACCCCTTTTTCGGCTGCCGCGTCTATGACTTGCTCGTCGACGGGTTCTAAAAAGCAGTATACCCCGTCTAAGGGCCCTTCATGCTCTCGGATGATTTTCGTAATCTGGGGGGCCTTAAGCGGTGTAGGGTGATTGTACTCGTCAACGGTTATGTGCTCGCGTAGAAAACGAACCTCTTCAGTGTTAACATCCTCAAGGCTCGGCAGAGGATACGTCGAAAGCGCCCGCGCCCTAACCTCTCCGGTTGCCTCGTGGTGTACGACATGATCCCACAATTGGTCATCTGGCACGATAGCCGGGCCCAAGGGGTCGAAGCTGTTTCCAAAAAGCTCTGCAGCCAGTCCGGGGTTTGCTCCGACTTGGTTGAAAATCCTCGCCTGGTCTTCGGGAGGCAATTGGGAGATTACTGAAAGCGCGGAAGCCAGCGGGCGCGAAAGCTCGGGGTGTTGTACGAGTTGCCCGTTTATGAAGGAGTTTGCGCGAGTAACATCCCCAAAATCTGCGGATGCCTGGGAAACCCTCTTCTGAGTAATCTTCATATAAAGTTTATGGAACGTAATCTTTAAATGATGTTATCCTTTATCGACAAGGCAGGTTTGAATGAAGGTTGGATTTACGAGGTGATCGTCGAGTCTTCGGACGGGCATGCCGCCCCCATGGGTGTGAAATTTGGAAGATCAGATGGGGTTGAGGTTTCCATTTATAATTCTTCAAAGACTGCGAAAAAGATTTCTAGAGAGGATTCTTTCAGGATTTATTTCGTGGATGATGTTTCCGACGTCAAGATTGTGTTGGATTCCAAGCGGATGAGAAAGGATTTTGCGAGTGCTTTACTTGAGGTTTCGGTCGAGAAGACAGTGGAATTAAAAGACGTGGTGAAAGTTTTCGGAAGAATTTCTTCCTGGGAGATTAAAGATGACTTCACTCCGATAAATCGGGCTCCATCCCTGTTTCTTGAAGCCTTGATCGAGTCGACAAAGCCCAATCCGCGGAAGGGAACAATCCGTGAATGCCTTAGAGTTATTTCAAAGGTGGCTCCCAAATCAGCCTATGAAAAGAAGATTAAGACGCTTCTTTAAAACCTTAATTCAAAGGATTCTAATTCTTCAGTCGGCTTTTCCCAGTGTATTTCAACTCCTTCGACGTGGGACATTTCAGGGCCCTTCCCACACCACTCAATCCCGCGGTCCACGTCCGCGGATTTTCCTTCAAAGACGACTTCCACCCTGCCTGATGGGAGATTTCTAACCCAACCGTACAGACCCAGCCTTTCAGCCATGTTTTTAGTGCTCGCCCTAAAATACACTCCCTGAACGACGCCAGAAACCAGTAGGTGAGCTCGCTTTTTCTCTTCCATGATTCACCTTTGAATCCTGGTGGTGGTCTCACAGATTTTTTCGGCAAGATTTCGGACTGTTGCAAGGCCGATATCATCTTTCAGTACATCCCCCGGATTTCTTCCGACCGCGATTCCCCCGAAGTGGGCTGTTTTTTTGTCTGACACGACAACCATTTCATGAACAAACATCCAGTCGACGATACTTGATAATGCCTTCTCCTGACCTCCGTTTCTGGAGCCGCCCACGGTAATGACTCCCCCAACCTTGCCGGCGAGCAGCATCCCGTTTCTTCGAAGCGGCAGCGTCCTGTCGAAGAAGGCTTTTAACCTCCCCGAGACCGAGGCAAAGTAGGTGGGGCTTGCAATGATGATGGCGTCTGCATCCCGCATTTTCTCAAGAATTGGGAAAACATCATCTTTTACAGAGCATGTGAATCCGGTCTTGCACGCGTCACATGTCGTGCAAAATCCGATACTTTTTTCTGCCAGGGATACGAGTTCGGTCTCAAAACCCATCTTCTCGCAGACAAACAATGCTTTTTCAAGAAGCTGTAGAGTATTCCCCTGCCGGTGCGCCCCTGAAATCCCAATAACCCTCATTTTCCCTTCTTTTACATAACGTATCGCGCAAACAACTTCTTCATCTGCCTCCAAAGCATTGTGGATGCGTCAGTGTTTTTTTTAATGTCCTTGATAAGATCATTGTATAGCCTCCTCTCTTCCTCCCCTAAAAGATCCTCTTGCTCCTTCTTGTGCTTCACCGTCATCTGACCCTGATCGCCCCCTCCGCTCGACTGAGTAGGGCTCATATCAACGATGTCCCTGAAAATCTTTCCCGTGAAACTACCGCTCCGACCTTTTTCATCCTCTTCCTCCTCCTCGATTAAAAACTTTTTCACTGAAGAATACCAGGCTGGGAGGGAAGAGTTAACTGCATGCTTTCCTGACGTCGCTTGCCTGAAGTCTGAAAACGTGATATTCCTCTCCTTCTTAGTCTTCAAAGCCTCCTTCCAGGGAATAGAAGCGGCGGCATTACAAACCTCTTTAACGTCAGCGCCTGAATAGCCTTCACTAAGCCGCGCAAGCCTTTTAAGGTTGAGTTTAGGATCCACTGGCCGACCTTTAATATTCAGCTTGAACAATTCAACACGAGTTTCATAGTCTGGTTCAGGGAAATAAATCGATTTCGAGAAACGGCCGGCACGGCGAAGCGCGGAATCAGTGTCCCAAGGAGCGTTCGTAGCGCCCACAACGAGAATGCCTTCATTGTCGAATTCGACACCGTCCATCTCAGTCAGAAACTGGTTGATGGCACGGCGTTCAAAGCTCTGTTGCATGTCGTCTCGCCGCCCTCCCATACCGTCTATCTCGTCGAAGAAGAGTATGCAAGGCTTGTGATTTCTGGCCGTCTCGAATGCGGAGTGCAAATTCTTTTCCGTGTTTCCTGCATACATGTCCACGATGTCGGAAATCTTCACGTTGATGAAGGAAGCCCCCGTCTCCCCTGCACAAGCTTTTGCAATGTATGTTTTTCCCGTTCCAGGAGGCCCGTAAAACATGACCCCCCCACCAGCCTTAGTACCATACCTTCTAGCAAGCTCTGGATCCTTTAGCGGATAAACAATGTAGTCTTTGATAAGCTCTTTCGTCCTTCCAAGTCCTGCAACATCCTTGAATCCGATATTCGGTTTCTTCAAAACATCGAATTGTTTGACAGCGCCCTCTTCCTCGCCGCCGCCACCCCCAGAGGCTCCGCCTCCACCTCCTCCGAAACCTCCGGACGGGGCGCCGGATGATGGTTTGGCGGCAGACATCTTGCTCTGGGCGACCTCTTTTTGGGTTTGAGCGCGGCTGTATCCAGGGTCTACTTTCAATGCTTGATCATAGTCCGCTATAGCCTTTTTGTAGTCCTGCTTGTACTCGAAAACAAGGCCCCTGGTATAGTAGGCTTCTGCGAGATTCGCATTCAACTGGACTACTTTGTTCAAATCCTCCAAAGCCTTGTCGTAATCCTGCTGCCTAGTGTAAGCCAAACCCCTGTTGAAATATGATTCTAAAAGATCGGGTTTCAGTTCAAGGGCCTTATTGTAGTGTTCGATCGCCTTGTCGAACTCCCCGATCTTGTAGTAGTCGTTTGCGAGGTTGTGATACTCATGCTCGAGTTTCACACCCTGCTTTGAATTTTTGTCTGGAGTGGGCTTGCCGGCGGCCATGTCAATTTACTTATCTCCTTTAAATTAAATTAATAGCTTGAGTGAGTTGAAGGTGGTTTACAGACGCTATTATACAATAATATCCACATTATTTACCATGGCTCGTGATAAGACGGCCGCCGTAGTTGGGGGTTACGGGGGCATGGGGAAGATTTTTGCCGCACTTCTAGCGCAAGAGGGATTTAACGTTACGATTTCAGGCCCCTCCGAAACGAAAGGAGGGAAGGTTGCGGGAGAATTGGAAGTCACTTACGAGCGAGACAACATTAATGCAGTCTCCCATGCGGACGTCACCATTATTTCAGTTCCCATCGACAAGACGGTGTCCGTCATAGCGGAGGTTGGTCCCGCCCTCAAGAAGGGGTCGCTTCTTATGGATGTGACTTCTATCAAGCAGCTGCCTTGTAAAACTATGGAGGAGCACTGTCCGAAGGGTGTTGAGATTCTTGGGACGCACCCGATTTTTGGACCGCGCGTGAATAAAGTTGACGGCCAAGTCTTTGTATTAACCCCAATTAGGGAAGGCAAATGGAGCAGACTTTTCATCGACATTTTAAAGAAGCATAAAGTGAGGGTTCACGCGACTTCCCCCGAAACTCACGACGAAGTGATGGCTGTGGTTCAGGGTTTAACCCATTTCACTTACATTTCTCTTGCGAAAACCTTGCACGAGCTCTCATTCGACATAAAGGATTCTAGGAATTATTCCTCCCCTGTTTACGAGATGATGCTTGACATGGTGGGAAGGATTATCGGGCAGGACCCTCACCTTTACGCCGAGATTCAGATGAGAAATCCAAAGATCCCGCGAGTCCACAAGGCCTTCCTTAAGGCTTCAAAGACGTTGAGCGAAATCGTAGGCAAAGGAGATGAAAAAGCGTTCGTAAGCTTTATGGTCGAGGCTGCCAAACACTTCGACGACGTTGAGAGGGCTATGGGACGCTCTGACAAGGCGATTGAATCGCTTGTCGCAGAGCTTAAACTGATTAAGGGTTCAGTGGGTCGAGAGCTGCTTTTAGAGCACATTTATTCGGGGAAAAAGCATCTTGGCGTCGTGGAGGATGTTTCGCCGGATGAAGTTTTGCTCTTGGAGGGTGGTGGGAAAAAGAATCTTAAGCTTTCTAACATTCGAGTTCTTGGTGGTGGGGAGAAGAAGTCGTTTAAGATTGAGAAGTTTGGCGCGGTCGCAAGGGATTTCTCAATCCTTATCGACTCGCCTGCAGACGAGGACTTTATTTCAAAGCTTCTCATGCAGTATGACGACCGCATTATCTCGGTGAACGTAAAAGACGTGTATGAGGGGAAACAGCTTCCTGAAGGGAAGAAGAGTGTTTGTTTTGGCATTGAAATAATAAACGAGGACGCAAAGGACGCTGACGCAGGCGTCTCCGACTTCTTCGAAAAATTAGGAGGGGTTCGAAGGTGAAGGTTATAAGCGTGATCGGAAAAGACGGCGAAATCCCCGAAAATCTTGAGGATGCGGCCTACATTGTTGGAAGTATAATTGCAGAAAAAGGTTTTGTGCTCGCCTGCGGGGGACACACGGGAGTCATGGAAGCAGCCTGCAGAGGTGCTAAGGACAACGGGGGCTTGACTGTGGGGATAATGCCCGAAGACTCGACTGAGGGTGCGAACCCCTACGTCGACATCATCCTACCCACCGCGATGGGCTACGCCCGAAACACGCTCGTAGCGCTCGCCGGAGAAGTCGTGATAGCTGTAGGCGGGAGCACGGGCACTCTCTCCGAAATTGCCCAAGCCTTGAACTTCGGCCGGCAAGTAGTCGTGGTCACTGGAGTAGACGGTATCGGAGAGAAAATCCCGTCCGTCTTCAACGTCGACGGGAGGAAAGTAAAACTTCACATGGCTTCGGCCGAAGAAGCCGTCGAAGTTGCCGTGAAACTAATTGAAGAAAAATGACTGACCAGACGGAAATACTAGAAGGACTTCGAAATGATGACCTATTAAAGTGGGCGGAGGCCGCGGTAGCGGCAAAGAAACTCGCAGAGAATGAGAGCCTGACTATCGATGTTCTTCGCGAACTTGTCGCAAGACGTGAGGAAATGGCGCCTTTTCCAGGCAATGACAGATATCTTGTTACGGAAGGCCACGCCGCTTTAGATGCCTTATCAAAGGCTGCTAGCCATCAAGAGCTTCCTGAAGGGGAGATTCTATCTCCCATACTTGATACTCTTGCAGGCCCTCCAGGAAATCCAGATTCAAGGTATGACGATGATATAACCCGCAGGTATTGCGCCGCAATTTTCATAAACAGGATGGCCAGTCAAAAGCTCTCCCAGACAACACTTGAACGGCTTGCGTGGGTTATGGGAACCCAAGAAGTAAAGGAGAAAAGAGATGCTCAAGGAAGACAGATTCCAGGTCCAGATGGGCAGCCTGAGATGGATTATATTCTACTAGACGGGGATCCCGACTTTGAGGCTGACAGGCTTGTCGCAAATGGGTTTGAAAACGGGGCCGAGCTCCAGGATTTTGAGGGGCCTATTATGGACAGACTGATTGATGTTTCACATAGGGGTAGATCTCATACAGCACCAACTATTACTAAAACCCTTAAAATTTATGGGGCCAGTCACCCGCTACCGGATAGGATTTTAAATAAGTGGGGTGCTTGGCTTAAACACGGAATAGACTCTGTTAAGGGATCTGGATTAAGCCATCTTCACTCAGTAGCCGGTGCGAACACTTTTTCGGATGAGATTTTAGCGGATGCCGCAAGCCTTCTTGGAAGCGAAGAAGAAGTCTTCGAGTTTGCGGAATTCCAGCCGTTGGGGGCTGTGGCAGAACAATTTTTAGTAAAGTACGGCCAAAACCATCCCGCTGAAGTGTGGGCTGCCGTGGGGGCGGTCGCACAGGCGGCTGAGGGTCCGGAAAATCAGGCGCTTTCAGAGCGGGCTTCTAGGATTTTGGAAGTTGTAAAGCCTCCTCAAAGGAAGTTGAAACAATGAGTTATTCCGAGGGAAAACTAGACGTCCCACATGCAGCATTAGTCATTGTCGTGCTAGCCTACACGTTCTTCTTCGTGTATTCACCCCACCTTGAATACGATTTTCCATTCCACGTCGACGAGTGGAGGCACATCACCGAAGCAAGGCGGGTAATTGACGGTTCATACCATCCCGCGCTTGAAGTGGGATTCCACATCTTCCTCGCACTCCTTTACAAAACCACGGATTTGGTTTTAATTTACAGATTCCTGCCCGCAGTTTTCGCATGCATCTCCTCAATAGTACTTTTCTACACGACACTCAAGCTTTCCAAAAACTATAGCATATCAGTCCTCTCAATGGTTTTTTTCACATCCATAAAATCCAACGTAAACATCACGGGCATGTGGTTTTTCACACCGCTAACTTTTAGCATACCATTAATCTACCTTTTCGCCTGGCTTTACAGTGAAGCAGTATCCAAAGACGACGTAAGAAAACTACTCTTAAGCTTCCTTGTATACCTTACGATCGCCTTCTTCCACATAATCTCTGCGACATTTCTGATCCCCGCAATAATATTATATTCTCTATTAAACCGCAAGTTCTTCATTAAACACTGGAAGACAAGCGCCATCGCACTACTAATCCCCATCGCAACCTACATTGCCTTCACAAGCGTTTTGAACGTCGACATACCCAAAGACCCCAACCAAACACAGCTCATCTTCAAACACGGATGGGGAATCTATGAAATAGACCTTCCAATAATCCACGGATACTCCCACATAGCCGCACTACTCGCAGTACTGGGAATCCCAATCGCGTACAAAAAACGGCAACACCTCCACCTCTTATGGATGCTCACAACACTCACCGCAGTCTACGCTTTCCCGCATCTAGGATACAGCGTATTCGCCCCGTACCAGAGAAACTACTACTACTTCCTCTTAAGCCTACCCTTGCTTAGCGCATACGGAACTAACACGCTCTACGGTTTCATAAAGTCAAGGATTAAAAATGAAAATAAAACCCTCATAGTATTTTCGATCATGATGATCCTAGCCCTCACATTCACCTTCAAAGACTACTGGAGCCTGCCCGGCGACGTCAAAATCTACCAGCTCATAGACGAAAATGATTATCAAGCCTTAAAATTCCTCGAATCAATCGACCAATCCGATTCGAAAGTCATGGCCGACTCCAGAAAATCCATGGCAGTATACCCAGTATCAGGCCACGAGATCGTAGGTGGATTCTTCTTCTGGGGCAATAAAGACGACACCGAAAGATTCTTCAAAGAAAACTGCACGATAAAACAGGATTTAATAAAGAAACATGCCGTAAGATATATACTCTCGAAGGAACCGCTAGACTGCGAGTGGGAGACAATATACAACAAAGAAAATTTCATCTACAATATCCAGTAAAAAACAAGGGGAAAAGGGATAAAGTGGACGCACTCGAATTCATGCTAAGAATAATAGGAACAATCCTCTTCTTCACGCCAGGAATCCTCATAAGCTACCTCACATTCAAAAAAACAAACCTAACCGAACGAACCGCATACTCCATCGTCTTTACTGCTGCTTACTCAGCCATTTTGGGACTGATACTTGCAATTTTCAAGGTTTTCACCATCAAATCCATGATCGTAACGATTGTTTGCCTAAATACTTTTTTGTTTCTGCTCATTCGAAAATTAAAACGTAAATACACTTTCGCCACCTGTAAGGTTGATAAAAAATTTATTTTTTTGATTTTTATAACTCTCCTTGGAGTTATTTGGAGATTATTTTTCAGATTAAAAGTCAACGCCTGGGGTGATGGGTATCATCATGTGGGTATTCTACTTGAAAGAGAATTAAGTGAAAGCAATAGCCTTTCAATATCCTTACCTGACTTGAATTTTTATACGGGTATGGCAGTGAATAAAGGTAGTTTCTTAGGAGGGCAATTATCCTCCATGATTTTTGACTCGTTATCTTTTAATTCTGATTTTATTAAAATTCCGTTATCTGTTTTTTTATTGTGTAGTTTTACTTACATTGTTGTAAAAAAGTATACTCATAGAAGGGACTTGGCAGTATTTGGATCAGTTGTAATGGCTATTGGTCCTGTTGAAATATGGCAAAACACTCTAGGATTTCTAGGAGGGGATTTAGCTTATATTTCGTTAATATCACTATTCATTTATTTTAAAACTAAGGTCCGAGGGTATTCGTGGCTTGTATTTTTCCTCGCGATAACTATGATGATTAGTTATTACACGCCTACCGTCGTAATGGTTATCTCATCAGCGGGATTTATACTTGCACTTGTATTAAAACAAATATTTGAAAAGAGAAACACATTCAGGATTACGTTTGGCATTATATTCAACAAAAAGATTTGGGTGTATTCAATAATATTAGTTGTATTATCATCTTTTCTATTGAACTTTTCTAGTGAAGGGATCACCCAATATTCAATAGAAACTTTTAAAGAGACAACTAAGTATACAGTTGAAAAAGCAAAATCTGAAATTTCAGATTCCGAGAAAGAGGTCAAAAAAGATATCTCAACTGTTAAACCACCAAAACCTTATAAGTCTAATATCAGATTTCTAGGTTTACCCGTAATAAGCTGGCAAGACCTATATTTCACACTCTTAGGCTTTACTTTTATTTTTCACTTAATTTTCGGGAAGAAGAGTCAAATTGAATACGACATTTTTTTAGCTGGAATACCCGCTGTAATGCTAGCTCTTGCATTTTACAATGTGAATATGCCTGAGAGGGCCTTTTCATATCTCGCTTTTTTCGGAATACTCACAGCTAAAATCCCAAAAAAACTCTTTAAAATTTTCACGGTTTTGTCTATCATTTTCCTTTTAACTACGAGTCACATTGTCGCAAGCGAGAGAATAAAATTCTTCAATAATTCCCCTGGAGAAATCGAAGCTGCTAGATGGGTGAAAAGTAACTTAAATGGGATACTATTAAGTGATGAACGATTTATTAGCCTCCTTGTCATTGAAGATTACAATAAGGTAAACGGATTCGAAGATGATTCAAAATATATGAGTCCAACATATTACGAATCAAATGTGGAAAATGCGAAAATCGTATTTGAACAGAATAACGTAGAGTATTTTGCATCCTCCAAGCGTATGAGGGAGGAGTATATATTAATGTTGAATTTCCCTCAGGAGCCTATGACAAACATACGAATGTATGAACGGAATTTCCGGCTCATATTCGACAACGGCGACGTGAGGATTTATAAAATCAAATAGGAAAAATATGAGAATGAGTGTTTTGTTCTTGTCTCATAATCCGCATGAAGTCCACCTCAATTTCGCAAGGGCGGTTGGTGCTCGGGTGGAGGTTCTCCCCTTTGACGAGAGTGTCAGAAGGGGTAAGCACCATCCAGCGTTTAAGCTACTACACCCCCTACAATCATTTCTATATAGTAAAAAACTGAAAGTAAAAGAGGATGTTTTACTTGTTGACGGAGGGTCATCGATTTTTACTGCCGCATTCTTGAAGATGAGATATAAGCACTTAAAATTGGTTTATATCGACGGAGACTTGTTCATCCTGACATTAAGTAAAAATAATTTTCTGACAAAGATTGTGAAAAAATTTTTCTTGAAAAGAATCGATGCAATAATCTCTGTATCCGAAATGAATAAGGATGAAGCCTCAAAATATTTAACCGTTCCAATTGAAGTCGCCGAACCCTACCCTCAACCTGTATGTCAGAATAAAAACGGAAGGAAAAATTATGGATTATATGTTGGAAGGTTAGATCCTGACAAGAATATCGACCGAATCATAGATTTCGGACTCAAATCCCCTTTCCTTGAGAAATTCATTGTTGTCGGAGAGGGTACATTAAGCGATTACATAAAAGAAAAGGCTAGTGTAAACAAAAAACTTGTGTATGTGGGGGAAACTGGTAATATTTCAAAATATTATTCTGAATGCAAATTCCTAGTCCATTTACCCGACTTCGACCCACACCCATGCACAACAATGGAGGCAGCGGAATGCGGTTGTTATCCCATAATTTCAGAGGGAGTTGGTTCAAAATACCTTTTCGACGAAATGTTTATCGTCAATGCAAACGATTTTGATGAAGTGAACGACAAGATTGATTATATCTTAAAACATGATGTTGAAGTGAAGAAATCGTTGGAAAAAACTGTTGAAAAAATCCCATCTAAAAGTGATTCGATTAAAAAGTTCAAACTCAAGTTTGATACAGTTATGGGTGAGATCACATGAGAATCGCAATCTTCCATAATTTCCTTGACAATATTGGAGGTGCCGAACGAGTTGGACTTACTCTTGCACGGGAACTTAACGCTGATGTATATTCCACAAATATTGATCAAGAAAAAATAGTGAAAATGGGTTTTTCCGACGTGAAAACGATTTCCATCGGAAAAGTCCCTGTTAATCCCCCATTCAGACAGCAGATAGCCACCCAAAAATTCAGAAGAGTTAATTTAAAGGGAAAATACGACTTTTTCATTATCGACGGGGATTGGGCGTGGTCTGCAGCGGTAAACAATAAGCCGAACTTGTGTTACGTGCACTCACCTACAAGAGAATTATGGGATTTATATGAATACACAAGAGAAAAAATCCCTTGGTATACAAGACATTTCTTTGATTTATGGACTTCTTTTAACAGAAGGTTGGTGATGAAATACAGTAATAACATAAAGATTATGGCGTGTAATTCAGAAAATACGAGAAATAGGATAAAGAAATATCTTGGTAGAGATGCTACCGTCATCCACCCCCCCATAGAAACTTCGAAATTCCATTATGTGAAAAATGGGGATTTCTGGCTTAGTGTCAATCGCCTCATAAATCATAAGAGAGTCGATTTACAACTGAAGGCTTTTGAGAAGATGCCCGATGAAAGATTAGTGGTTGTGGGATGCTATGAGAGCTCAGATCACTGGAAGGAATACAAGAAATACATTGAGGATATCAAACCCTCCAATGTGGAATTAATTCATCAAGTCGAATTTGAGAAGCTCGTTGACCTTTATGCCAATTGTAAAGGATTCATTACGACAGCCCACGACGAGGATTTCGGTATGACACCTGTGGAGGCGATGGCATCGGGAAAACCGGTTATCGCGCCCAAAGAAGGGGGGTATGTCGAATCTATTGTCGATGGTGAGACAGGATTTCTTATCGAGGAAATTGATGAGGGGAAAATTATCCTGGCTGTAAGAGACTTAGGGGAAAATCCTGAAAGCTACAAGAGGGCTTGTCTAAATCAAGCTGAAAAATTCACCACAGAAATCTTCACCGGAAAAATCAGAAACCTTATTAATGAAAGATAAATGTTATTGAAAGATGGCTGAAAAAACAAACGAAAACCCTCTTGTTTCAGTAGTAATCCCGGTTTACAATGGAGAGAAAACATTAAAAGAGTGTTTAGACTCTGTAGTCAACCAGACTTACGAAAACTATGAGGTTATTGTAGTCGACAATAATTCCACCGACTCGACAAAAGAAATCATCAGTCAATACGAGAAGGCCAAATATGTTTTTGAAGGAAAACCAGGAAGAGGAGCAGCCAGAAACGCAGGAATAGATAATTCTCACGGGGAGATTATCGCAATGATTGATTGTGATTGTGTCGCAGAGGAAAACTGGCTGGAAGAATTGATTATGCCGATAATTTATAAAAAAGAGGATGTGGTTCAGGGTTCGGAAATAAATTCAGACGATAATTTCTGGCAAAACAAAATCCAAAAAGCCAATGAAGGATTCATTGAACGGCATAGGATGGGGGATTATTTAACTTCATTAGACTCTAAAAATTTTGCGATCAAAACAGATCTCGCAAGAGATTTGATGTTCGATCCAGAAGCGATTGTCTTTGAAGACTTTGAATTCTATATTCGCCTTAGAAAAGTAGTAAAAATCCGATTCCTCCCTGAAGTCAAGGTTAAACACTACCATAAAAGCTCTCTATCAAGCACAATTAATATGAATTTTGACAGGGCTCAAGGAACCATCAGAATATGGAAAAAATACCGGAAAGACCTTGGGGGTGAACCCATGACAGAAAGTATCTCATTGAAGAACCTAGTGATATTTCCGTTTTGGATGGCACTACAATTTATTAAACAACCAATAGGAGATTGCGTCTACCTAATGGTGTCCGAGCTTTCCTGGCGTTTTGGTTTGTTGTGGGGTTTTGTTAAGTGGCGTTAACGGGCTTTTGTTGTAAGTAATTTGGGATGACATCTTCTGTATTTCCGTGTCTTTTTATTTTACCTTCCTCCATCCAGATTGCTTTGTCACAGTATTTTTGTATCATCCATAGTTCGTGGGTTACGAGCAGGATTGTTGCTCCTTTTCCGACTAGTTTTTTAAGTGTTTCCGTGCTTTTTTTCTTGAAGTGTTCGTCTCCGACCTCGAATATTTCGTCGAGAAGAAGTATTTCGGGATTGCAGTGTATTGCCATTGAGAAGGCGAGGCGCTGGAGCATTCCGCTTGAAAACTGGTATAGTTTAGTGTTTGTGAATTCGTTGAGTTCCGCATAGTCAACGATTTCGTCGAATCTCTCTCTGATTGTTTTCCGGCTTAAACCGAACATGGAGCAGCACAGGTGTATGTTGTCTTTCATTGTGAGGCGGTCTTGAAGGCCTATGTTCAGGCCGATGAGTGAGATTATCTTTCCATTGGTTTTTATTGCGCCTCCGTCGGCTTGGTAGATTCCTGCTATGACTCGAAGGAGCGTGCTTTTGCCGGAGCCGTTTTCCCCGAGGATTCCGAGTATGGTACCTGAGTCTACGGTAAGCGTTACGTCCTTTAAAGCCCACAATTCTTTCTGAGGTTCCCTCCCCGAGAGAGTGCTCGCTACGCGTGCGAGCGCGGTCTGGTTTTTTGTAAAACCTATCCGAAACTTCTTGGAAACCTGATCTAAAATGATTTTTTTCATATGAGTTCGGGAAGCCTCTTATCCAGTTTTTTAAACAAGATTGTTCCGATGAGAAGTGTGATGAGCGTGTAGCCGACTCCTCCCGCGATAAGCCATGTTTCCGGCGTTTGCCCATAGACTACGACGTCGCGGGCTACTGTGAGAAAGTAGAATAGCGGATTGAGAAGCCCGACTGTATACAGCCTTGTCCCAGGCTCTGTAGAGTAGAAGATTGGAGTGGCAAACCATAATATCCGCGACAGGAATGCCCAGATGTTTTCAATGTCGACGAAGTATACGTAGAGGGAGGAGAGGATTATGGATGCGCTGAAGATGAATACTGTGAAGGGGATGAGGATTAGGGGGTAGAGGAGGAGGCCTTTGAGCCCGACTCCGTAGTATACCAGAAATGCCGCTATCACAATCATCTCAAACAGGTGTGAGAGCAGCGTCTTCAAGACGACGGAACTGTTCAGTACTTTGTGGGGGAATTTGATGGATTTTATTATGTGACGGTGTTCCCGGATCATGCGCGTTGATTCGAGCGTCACCTTCTGGAAGAAGTTGAACATGACGATTCCGAGTAGTAGGTACATCGGGTAGTGGATTATTTCCTCGCCCATGCGCCCTGAAAAGATTATGAGGAGGACGAGAAACATGAGCAGGGGGTCGAGCAGGTACCAGATTATTCCGAGGTAGCTTCCCTCGTTTCTAAGCTTGAATTCGGCTTTAGCAAGCGATAGGCTTAATCCCGCGAAATTTTTTATCTTGGCTGAAAAATCCGTCATGATAGTAACTAAATTCATGGCATTTTTCTTTAAATAAGGCGAAAATTAAACAATGGTGTTAAGGCGTAAGGAGGCTTCTGGGAGGGGGGGAGAGGACAATGTTGCTGAATTCCTGCAGGGTCTTGCTGCGGGAGGGCAGGACAAGCATGGTCCACCGCCTATTCCAGGAAAAGCTGGTGTTGACGTTCAGCCGATACGGTTTCTCCCAGACGAGTGCAGGCTGGTGAACGCCTTCACCCTGGCTATGGATTCTGTGAGATCGGGTTCATCCGACCTTGAGGAAAATGCGATATTAACACTTGAAAACGTTCACAAGCTCGTGCCGGTCGTGACAAGCAATGCAGCCAAGTATTTCAAGGGGAAGAGGGCAAGATTCGACGAAACCCCTCCGGATAGTGCGGAAGCGAAGGATACGCTCTTTTTCAAGGCCGCAAAACTCCTCGCAATAGGAGTCTCGGAAAATCCGGAACTGCTTTCAAGATACTTTGACAGGCAGAATCCAGCCGCAGCCATGACTACACTTAGATCAGTTAGGGCCGAAAAAGCCTTTAAAAGAATTCTTTCCTAGTTTCTCTTTAGTTTCACTGCGGTCCCGTATGCGAGCAGTTCTGCGGCGCCGGCCATGGTTTGGCTTGTCGTGAAGCGGACGTTTAATACTGCGTCGGCCTTGAGCTTGCCTGCTTCATTTATCATACGGTTCATGGCCTCTGCCCGCGCGTTTGAGAGCATGTCCGTGTATTCCTCAAGCTCACCGCCCACAATGTTTTTCAGGGCTGCGAGGATGTCTTTCCCGATGTTTTTAGCCCGAACAGTATTCCCGAAGACGACTTCAATAATCTCGTACTCGAATCCGGGGACTTTTTCCGTTGACGATACAATCATGTTTTCACCTCAATTTCTTCAATAACGTCCTCCCTGCCCACATTAATGACTAATGCTACCCCAATCAGTAGTAATGGTATTCCGTAAACAAGGCGGATTAGGTTGTGTTGGATGTAGATAAGAAAGACTATTCCTAAGGCAATCGAAACGATACCGGAAATAACCTGAATTCTCATTTTTAGATATCTAAATCGATTTTCTCCCCGTTTTTGGGAGTGTAAACCTCATATCTTTCGGAAAGCTTTTCCGCCAGAGCCTGCCTGCTCTCGTCCTGGCCGTGCACGAGAACAATCTTTTTGGGAGACACTTCACCAGCCATTTCAACCAAGTCGTTTTGATCCGAGTGCGCTGAGAAGTCGAAAAAATGGACTTGCGCTTTCACGGGAATCCTCTTGTCTATCAACTCGTCAATCACGTACCCTTCCTCCAATAGCCTTCTGCCGTTGGTCCCCTCAACTTGGTATCCGACAAGCAACACCGAGTTTTTAGGGTTCTTACCGGCTCTTGAAAGATAATCCAATACGGGGCCTCCAGTCAACATTCCCGCAGTAGTTACTATGACGCACGGCTCTTTCACAGCCTCCCTTCTCGTGCGGCTGTTGTAAACCCATTTAGCATTGTTGGCGGCCTTTTGAAGGAGATCCGGATCCCTCAGGTATTCAGGATAATTTAGAAAAATCTTGATAACCGACTTTGACATGCCGTCGAGATAGACTGGGTAAGGCAGTGAGTCGAGCATCATGAGAATCTCTTGGCTGCGCCCCACTGCGAAAGAGGGGATTATTGCGACTCCGCCTCGGTCACACGTGTCTTCAATAGTATTTATAAACTCCGAAACTGTCTCATCCCGGTCTGGGTGAAGCCTGTCCCCGTAAGTCGACTCCGAAATCAATACGTCAGCCTTAGGGTAATCCGCCCTGGAGAGGAGGAAAGTATCCTCAGACTTCGTATCCCCTGAATAAAAAATCTTTTTGTCATCCACTTCGGCCAAAACCCCCGAGCTTCCCGGAATGTGGCCGGCGTCAAATAAGGTCACCTTGAATTCCTCGCCAAGCTTCCTCTCCTTCCCATACTTTAAGGAAATCTCACATTCCTCAAGACGGTCAACGTCCCCGTCGGAATAATATTGGTGTAGTTTTTTAAGCTCGTTCACTTTCACGGAATCATGGAGTAGGAGTCTTGCCACGTCGAAGGTGACATCAAGACCGTATACTGCGAAGTATTTCCGTTTCCGAAGGTAGGGTAGTCCCCCGCTGTGGTCTAGGTGGGCGTGGGATAATATGATTGAATCAACTTTTTCGGGGACTTCAGGGAAAGTTAAGGGTTCAGTCATCTGCAGTCCATAGTCGAACAAGAGAGCCTCACTTTCAGCAGAAAGTAAGTACCCGCTCTTCCCCACTTCATTCGCACCGCCGAGGAGAGTAAGTGTTGGAGATGGCATAGACTTAGTTATCTGATTCGGTGCATAAAAACAGGTATTTTTGTGCTCGAACTTCCATAACAATGTATGCATAACACCCTTTGGATTGTAGCGCTAGCAGTACTCGGGGCGGGAATATTAGCCATTGAATTAGGCATTTCACCCGCTATAACAGAGATTCTCGCAGGAGTGGTAGTCGGATCAGTGCTGGATTTTCAACCAGGCCAATACCTTGAATCCTTAGCCTCCCTTGGGATCCTAACGCTCATGTACGTTGCAGGCCTTGAAATCGACTTAGACCTTATGCGAAACCGATTTCGTGAAAGCGTCACAATAGGGTTTTCCTCATTCGCACTCCCATTCACCTCAGTGACTATAATCGCCCGATACGCACTTCATTTTACAAGTATGCAAAGCTTATTGATCGGAATAGCCCTCTCAACAACCTCAATAGCGATAGTATTCCCCTACCTTCGAATGCAAGGGCCCCTATCTGAAACAAGCAAGGGGATACTCGCAGCAGCCATGGTAGCAGACTTAACCAGCATGCTCATGCTATCTATCTTATTCACTGAAATATCAAAGAATGCAGTTATCTTAGTAGGACTGATCATCGTACTCACACTACTTATCCCAAAGATGGGTAAAAGGATTTTCTCCCACTTCCACGGCAACGCCGTCGAATTCGAATTCAGGATAATTCTTTTCATCATAATCGGGCTTGCAATCGCTTCAGAGGAGGCTGGTGTTGAGGCGGCGCTTGTCGCGTTCCTGCTGGGTATGATAACCTCAGGAGTCGTTGTCGGCCACAGCGACCTTCAGGAGAAGTTTCAGGCAATGGTATTCGGATTCCTCGCCCCCATCTTCTTTTTCTGGGTGGGACTTACAGTGTCATTTTCGGAGATAGCAAGCAATATCGGCATGATATCCATCCTTTTTGTATTATGCTATTCGACAAAGTTTATTGGCACATACTTTCCAAGCAGAAATTTTTACCCCAAAATTGCACTTGAAATAGGGTTCCTGTTCAACAACCGCTTATCCTTAGGACTAGTCGCAGCTTTATACGGGCGGGAGTCTGGACTTCTAAGCGATAAAGTTTACGCGTCACTAGTCGGATGCATTCTTATGACCACCTTCATCTCAACAGCACTGTTAAAACGGAAAAAACACGGACGATGGAAAAAGAAGAAGAAATGATTAGACTCCTTGAGGATTCCATCTCAAAGAGCATTGTAGGTGAGAAAGCTGTCGGCCTGATTTTTTCGGCTGGAGTCGACTCGACGCTAATTGGAGTATTAGCCTGCAAATTCACTTCCGTTTCAGCTTACAACGTGGGGATTTACGGGTCAGTAGACAGTGAGTATGCAAAAAAAGTTGAAAAAGATTTGGGTTTCAAGGTGAATTTTGTGGAAGTTGATGAAGAGGAAATCGAGAAAACACTGTCCACAGTACTTAAGGCTATTGGGGAACCTAACCCGCTTAAAGTCGCAGTGGGGCTTCCGTTTTATTTCGCATCCAAAGCTGCCAGTAAAGACGGATTCTCAGTCATGCTTTGCGGGCAGGGACCAGACGAATTGTTTGGAGGTTATGCTAGATACCTCACAGACTTTGAAAACAAAGGTTTTGATGGTGTCGCACAATCCATGCGAAATGATGTAACCAATCTCTATGAATCCCAACTACAATACGATGAGAAAGTCTGCAAACTAAATAACATGACGCTTAAGTTCCCATTCCTAAACAAGGATTTAGTCGAATACGTAAGCAAAATCCCAATCGAGGAAAAAATCAGGGTTGTTGCGGGCAAAGCCGACTATGATTGCGTGGATGACGTGGGAGAATTGGAAGTGATACGTAAATTCATCCTCCGTGAAGCCGCAAAAAGTGTAGGAGTCCCAGACCCTATTTTAAACAGGCCGAAAAAAGCCGCTCAATACGGAAGCGGGACGTCAAAGGTGATTGAAAAGCTCGCACGAAAAAGAGGGTATAAAAAAATGGCTCTTGACGAAGGTCGCACCGACTACGTTCGATACTACATCGAATCAACATGGAATGAAATCAAATAAAAAAACCCTTCAAACCGTAAGCTTAGGGGGTAAAAAAAGGTTGAAACTCCCCTCAATTATCAAGAAAAAACAAGCTGGAAAAAAAATCAGGGCCACAAAACAACAAGCTCAAAAATACGCAACCGAGTCCGAGCAAGCAGGTTTAAAGGCGCGTGAAAGGTTTAAAAAGTCTACTGCGGTTTTTCTGCTCGGTTTTGTGCCCTTGGGTATTGTTGGCTTACTCACGGCTGTTAAGGTTTCTGGGGGAGACAGTAAAAACACTTTATTGTTCATTGCAGTTTCTGTTGTAGTGTGTATTATATTCGGATTATATTTATCCAAAAGACTTGAAAAAAGCTTCACTGACTTGGAAAATACTATTGAACACAGAGGCCTTACGAGAAAGAGTAGGTAAGGAGTTACATCCAGAGTATTAGCTTTGCTTTTATTGGCCCCCACAGACTTTGAACTCCCCCAGTCCTCCCAAATTCGAACTCTATCATAGATTGATCGAAAACCACGTCGACCCTACCGTCTGAGTCGACGTCAAGTTGCTTGAGAAGCCTTACCACAGAATCAGAGTAAGAGTCTTCTGGTGGATAAACTCCTGTGGAATTGATACTTGTATAATAACACAACTCAGTACCATTATAGGATGTGGGGATTGGTGCATGCAT
Source organism: Euryarchaeota archaeon SCGC AAA252-I15 (assembly GCA_000402775.1). GTDB lineage: Archaea > Altiarchaeota > Altiarchaeia > IMC4 > SCGC-AAA252-I15 > SCGC-AAA252-I15. The sequence continues at coordinate 85,628 of AQSC01000060.1, forward strand.
TGTTGAACCGTCTTCAAAGTCGATTGTCCAATTGCATCCCTCGCTTTTTGAGAAAACATCCCCGTATCCCACAAGACGGGAGAGTTTTATTTTGTATATTACGCAGTCATCTGCACTGCAACCCGTGTGATTGGAAATGTTTAATCCCGTTTCCACTAAAACGGTGTTATTGATGCTTGAGGGGAGCATGTCGGCAGGGATGTTTACAATAAATGGGTCGCCGAGTATCTGATAGTTTGAGCCAAAGTGAGAATCTCTTAGAGTGTATGCGTCTTCGAAACCAGAGCCGGAATCAACTCCCACGTAGTCGGTCCAGTATTCTGATGAGAAAGAGGTTACTTTCGCATCCACGACATAAGTGCCTGAGGGCGTATAAAGGATTCCCGAACAGTCTACTGTGTCGTTGAATCGTTCAGTATTCATAGACAGGGTAATCTCACAGTAGCCCGTAGTGTTTACGGGGGTGTAATCGAATTTTATATAGGAGTCAGGATACAGAATCGATTCGTAGGTCATTGATATATTTATCGCCTGTGCCTGATAGACGGCCTCAATAATTTGGCTTGCTATTTCATCGTATATGTCTTCGAGTTCCTCTGGATTGTCTGAGACGTAATACGAGCCGTTTCCGCAAGTTGCGATACGCTGGAGTGTGTCCAAGCCCGCGTCACTTCCAAAGCCTACAGCGTGCACGGTTATGTTGTAGTCTTGGTGGGCTGTGCACGCAGACTGTATGGCGTCGTCTTTGGCAGTAATCTGACTGTCGCCGTCCAAGTCAGATTCTGCGTTACCGCATCGTACGTTGGCTTCCCCGTCCGTCATGGCAACAATAAACTTGAGTCTGGAGGCATTAGTCGCCTGAAATAGGGTTACCGCATCGTTTATCGCACAGCATATACACGTCTCCCCGCCGGCAAAATATGAGTTGATTTCCGATGAAAGAGAACCTGAATCATTTGACAATGCATGGGTGCTGTATGAATCATCCCCGTAGGATACAAGCCCTATCATGTTACCGCTTATGTTAAGGATTCTCTCCGTGAACTCATCATCTACCTGTTTAGCTAGTCCAACCCCTGTGAGATCGCATGCGAAACACTGTTTTGGGCAGTACAGGTGTTCTATCATCGGTAGACCGCCTAGGTCGTAGATTGTGTGCTGGTGGACATAAGCCGGGTCACAGGCGTGGTGGGTGTCAAACCAACACGACGACCTGTCTAAGCTTGCGCAGCGGAACAGGCTGCACTGTCCTGGAGGGGCAGGTTCGGTCGGGTCGGCTGCTGTTCCGTTAACACCCCAGTAGGCGTAGACGTTTTCCCCGCAGGAGAGGGCGCACCACTCGTTAACTTCGTCTAACTCAAAGCAGTAAGTACACCCCAGGTTCGTACAGTCATAGCAGTAGGAGCCTCCAAAAGGGTTCCCAGCCGTATGATTTCCCTCACCCCCATACCACTGGCACGTGTAGCAGGGGAGCGTGCAAACTGAGCCAGGATTCTGGCCGCAGCCGAAACTACGCCAACACCCGTATACACAATTACAGCATTCAGGGTAACCCCCCGAGCAGTCGTTATAATGACATAGCAAACCGTCGTTTCTCACGCACTCGCTCGTGCACACCTGCGCGGCAATCGCCGTGTCGTTCATGGCTGGATTGTCTCGGTCGTAGATCATATGCCAGCTACCTTCCATGCATCTGTCCTGCCACATACTGAAGGATAAGTCAGTAGTCAAAACGACATCAGCGTTACCTCCCTCAAATCCAATCGAAAGGTTTTGCGATCCAAGCCGTATTGGCGTAGTTGTCTGGCTTAACTCAGAGTAGGATAAAGAAGACAAGTTTTCGTCGTATAGGCTTGCGGAAAACTCACCCCCATTAAGCGTGTGATTAAAGACAACAGTGTCTCCGACAGTCAAGTAAGTCGTGTAATTACTCTTAAGGTGAAGGTAAACAGACAGATTACTCAGCTGGCCCGGGACATAAAATGATGAATAATAGTTTACGAGACCGTAGATTCCGGGAAAAAAGTAGCTACCTGTACCAGTGTCTTGCACAGTCTCCATGGAAGAAGTGTTGTAGGTGACTTTCACGAATCCACCGCCGATGTATTGGGTGCTCAAGTCCGATCCCGTAAACTTAAACTCAAGGACGTTGTCGCCGGAAGTAAATTGGTTTTCTGGGTTGGCTATGTGTGATTTTATGTTAGCTGACATACCATTGGAGGAGGGTGTATAAACTCCGGTCGAGTTATCGTTTACAAAAAGCTCGAATTCAGAGCCGGCATTCAATTCGAGGTAAGCTTGGATTATGGAGTCGATGTCATCGGGGAGTGTTATTTTTTTAGTGAGATTACCTTCACCTACGAACCCACCAAAAAACGCGTAAACCGAATTTGTCTTGGATTTAATGTTGGTTAGAAAAGCCCTGGAAACATCCCCTCTCGTGGGAAGACCCAACCCATAACCTACAAGAAGCCGGATTGAATTAGTCTTCGCAATAGACTTGGATTCCTCAGACCTCGAAATATTTTCAGCTAAAACATCATTCTCGATATAGAACCGGTATCCCACATTAGGAGGTACGAGCTGTTCGAGGTAAAACTTGCTCAGATTAGCAGCATAAGTCCAATTCGCAGAGGAATTATCACCATCTGCAGAAGCCCAGGCAGCTCCAATCTCGTCTAAAATCTCTTTCTTGTTTAATACATCAAGACTATCCTCAGAGACATAGTGGAGTCTTTTAAAAGAGGATATAGAAGTGTCAGATGGTTTGTAGTGTATGGCACCCCACAGCCCTGCGAAAAGCATGACTGTAATGGTGAATGCGAAAAGCGAGTCCAATATGACAGTGTAACCCTTGTTGTTTATCACATGAACTCCTCCGCTGAAGTATACCAGACTGTGAGAGCCGTTTTGACGATTTCCCCATCGAGGAGGGCGTTCCGTGTGACTGATAGTAGTCGGGTCTGATTTTGGGGTGCCTTGCCTGTTGCAGGAAATACTCCGCCAATCGTAAGGTTTGAACCGTTTAAGTTGGTTATTAGGTAGTAAAAGTCGTAGCCCCCAAGTCCGAGTAGATAACGGTTGCACATGTAATTTGACAGTGAAATGTCGTTGCAGAGGCCATCATACTGTGAGTTATCGAAGAGTGTCACAAAGCCCACAATCTTTTCACTGGATAGAATCCGGGATTCATTCACAAGACCCACAGATTCTATGTTACTAGTATTCCAGTTGCCTGGGATTCCTGAAGTTTTTACTAATTGTTCCGCAGCATCAACCGACCTTTCCTCCATAATCCGGTAGGATTCAGCTTCAGTCAGATCCCGCGTCGTATTATACCACAAGAGAACGCACAAAATCAAAACTACCATAAAGATGAAGTAGGCTAGGAGAAACTCCCCCGAAAAAACCTGCGCCCTACGATTTATCATGCACCAATCACCCACGAAACATTAAGAAAATTATCCGACTCGATGCCCTCATCAAGCTGCTCTATCGGATCGATCTCAAAGGGGAGAATGTGTGTTCCTACCGAAGGAACCGTAACATTGAAGAATACTGTCGTTTCAGCCTCAGCCTCAAGAGAAGGAACCACATCATCCAAAGAACCATTCAACCGCACTATAAAAGCTGAAGCGCGAACATGAGACTTGTCCCGCACTCTGACAGAAATCGTTGTGTTCGTCCCAGAAACATTCGAAGAGGAGCTAAAGCTTTCTCGCACGAAAAAAAGGTTGGGTTTGTGACAGGTTACGATAACAGCATCCCCAGTATTCTCAATCCTATTTTGCAGGGTCTCCCCCTTATCCAGGCAATAAATCGTAACATTAGCTGCTAGAACCTGAGTCACCCACTCTGAACCGTCAAAGTGAATCGAAAGAAAATTCTTGGAGGAAGAAACATTATAATCGACGGAACCGAAAAGATAATATGGAACCGAAACATACCTATAGTATCCGTAAGACTGTTGGCTGATGGTATTTATGTTGAATGCGATTGAATCAAGAACTGATTGCGCATCCATTGAAAGCTTGAGATTGTTTGCCAGAATATTCTTTTCGAGGGCGAGGATTACAACGATTATGAAAATGAGAAGTATGAACCCGACTGTGATAATCAACTCTAAGCTAACCTGTCCCCTGGAAAAAAATCGCATCGTATTAAAGAGATTATTTAATTTGCTTGATTAAATTAGTATTAATGGGAAAAAACACGCTTCTACCCGTAATATTAATCCTATGCCTTACAGGATATTGTTCGGCTGATGGGGAAGATTGGCCCACATTCAAGCAGAATACTGGAAGAACCGGGTTTCAGCAAGGATATTCAAATTACTCACTGGAAGATATCACCCTCATTTGGAATTATACTGTAGGATCTGCCGTGGAATCATCTCCCGTAGTATCCGATTTTGACGGCGACGGGAGATTAAATGTCGTGTTTGGATCAGACGACGGCAACCTTTACTGCTTAGACTATCAGGGAAAAGAAATCTGGAATTACTCTGTAGGTGCGAGGATCAGGTCCACCCCAACACTTGCAGACCTAAACTTGGACGATAAGATAGAGGTTTTGTTTGGTGCTGACGACGGAGTACTCTACGTACTTGACGGCAATGGAAAACTCCTTTGGAGTTTTACGACAAATAAGTCAATACTGTCCTCACCTCTTGCAGCGAATTTCGACGACAGCAAAGATCTTGAAATCATAGTCACTTCAATGGACGGATTCGTTTACGCTCTAAATAGTAGGGGGGAATCCAAGTGGAGTTATGAGACAAGCGATTCCATAAGAACTAGTCCCGCAGTGGGGGATCCAAACGATGACGATAATTTTGATGTTATTTTCGGCTCCTCCAACAACGTCTTGTATGTTCTATCATATCCACCATACAGGATCTGGCAGTATCAGACGAACGGAAACATTTATGCGACTCCCGCAGTCGTCGATTATGACAGAGACTACAAGGAAGAAATCATTCTAGCATCCTCCGACTCGGTAATCAAGCCAATTTACTGGGGGACTGCAATAAGCAGTGCCGGAAAGAGAAAAGTATGCAGGATTGTTGATTGGAGGGAAGTCTGCGAGTTCGTAACCCCCGCCTACTCTAAATTGTATGAAGAATGGAATTACACTACCTCGGGAAGCATTTATTCATCCCCTTCTGTAGCTGACTTCACAGGTAATTCCAAACAGGATATCGTTTTTGGAACCGACAAACACACCCTCCACATTATAAACACTGAGGGACAGCGGATTGGAGGATACACTACAAACAAGGCCATTAAGTCCACTCCAGCAATAGCGGACTTGGACGGGGACGGTATACCAGAGATCATCTTCGGCTCTGACGAAGGCATGGTTTACGTCATCGACTACCCGTACATTGCAAGCTTATCCACTATAGTCGCAAATCTTTCTTTTGAGGAACTCTACCTGGGGCTTTCGAAACTTGGGGGAAAAGCAGAAGAGATGGCACTTGAAGTTGGAATAAACGAGACAGTTGAAACTGTTAGCGAACAAGAATGGAATATTCTGAAAACCCTGGATAATAAGACTTTTAAGAAGGGTTCAATCAAGTACTTGGAGATGAATCGTAAAGTCGAAATTTCAGTTGGAGAGTCGAAAATAACCGTAGACGCAAGGAAGAACGGAAACAACATCGTATTATTCAATTACCCCAATAAAAAAAGGTTCAGCTTTAAGACTGAAGGAACGGTTAGATCATCTCCCGCCATCGCAGACGTAAACAGTGACGGACACCTTGAATTCTTCGTGGGTTCGAGTGAGGGAGTACTCTGGGCTTTCGGAAGCCTGAAGGAATTTACGAGATCAGAGGCCGGAGACCTTCTTGATGAAGCTGAATACTTGTATAGCTTAGACGACTATAACGCAACCTACGAAACCACCATTAAAGCCCAAAACCTGTACGAGTCAATAGGCGACTCCCAAGGCATGTCGAGGGCACAGTCCATTCTCCTTCGGCTTGAAGCCGATGAAATTCTTGCCAAAGCATTAGACTTATACAACAAAAGCCTTATTGCAAACGCCTCAGACTACCTGGATCAAGCAGCAATGATCTATGCCAACATCAACTACACAAGATCCGGTGAAAACACAAGCAGGCTATCCGACCTCCTTGAAGCTGAATTATATTACAGGGAGGCGAAGATGCTCTATAATACTGGAGACCTTGAAAACGCCTCAAGATACGTTTTGAAGGCTCACGAGATTTTCACGGCATACAACGATACGCGAGGGAAAAACAAGTCTACTATCCTCCTTGAACTCTCGGTAGAGCAAAAGGATGCTGACGCATACTATGTTTTAGCCTTAAACTTGTTTTTCGAGGAAGGCTACAGCGAGAACGTGACTGAATACTTGAACATCGCGAAACTAGTATACGAGGACGTTAACGCCTCAGGGGGTGTGGTTTTAGTTGAGAAGATGCTTTCAAGGGTGATCGCAACCAAACTCACAGACAATGCATACGAGATGTATGAGCAAGGCAATATTGAAGGCGCCTTTGAAGCTTCCCTAAATGCAAGCAAGATTTTTTCAAGCATAAATTATGCGCCAGGACTCTACAGGGCAGAGTCTATGGCAAACAAGACCGGCCAGTTCATAAAGGCAAGCCAGTTATTCGAGCAATCAGTAAGCCTTTATTCAAACAAGCAATACGCTCAAGCCATCGACATCGCAGAGAAATCGAGGGAAATCTATGATAAATTCAACGACACCGCATCCCGAGAGGAAGTGGATAAATTCATCGAAAAGATGAGGGAACAATACTTCGAGAAAGTGAAAAAACCAAAATACTTGATCATATTATTGAACATAATGGTGGGCGCAATCGCGGGAATAATGCTTATATACTCGATTGAAAAGCTTCTGAAAAACAAACGCGGGAAAATCGAGGAAAAAGAGACTGCGACACCTCCATGGAGGTATTAGTTTAAACTTGCCTTGCCTGAGAGATCACCGATCTTTCTCGCACCCGATAAAAACATGCTTATCTTCAATTCCTCAACAATTCTTTCAAGATAACATTCAACCCCTTTTGTTCTGCCTTCCTCCCAAGCCTTCAGCACAGGCAGTGCAATACCAACACAAGAGGCCCCTAAGGCAATCGCCTTGGCAGCGTCAAGACCAGAGCGTACTCCGCCCGAAGCTATCACTGGTTTTTCAAGACCTGATAGTTCGATCACGGATTCAACGGTTGGAATCCCCCAGGTCGAAAAGACTCTCCCAGTATCTTGTCTTCCAGACCGTATTCCCTCTACTAAAGCCCAGTTAGTACCACCCAAACCGCCAACATCATATGCCGAAACCTTAAGCTTTCTAGCAGTTTCACGGGAAATCCCGCACCCAACCTCTTTTAGAATCACAGGAGACTTGATCTTTTTGGCCACCCCATTTATTTTCCCGACAAGACCCTTAAAATTCCTGTTTCCCTCGGCTTGAATAAGCTCTTGAAGCGGATTAACGTGCAATGCAATGGCGTCTGCAGAAATCATTTCTACTGCCCTCTCACACTCGGCAACCCCCAAGCCGTAGTTTAACTGGACTGCCCCAAGATTTGCGATGAGAAAAATATCGGGTGCTACATCACGGACTTTATAAGTCTGCTCTAAAGCAGCGTCTTCTATTGCAGCCCTCTGGCTTCCCACCGAGAATCCGACGTTAAGCTTCTGGGCGACTCTCGCAATATCCTGGTTAATCTCTTTTGACTCATCAGCCCCGCCAGTCAAGGCCTCAATGATTATTGGGGAGTCAAGAGTCTTTCCGAGGAATTCGCATGACGTGTCGATTTCATCGAAGTCTAGTTCAGGGAGAGCGTCGTGAGCAAGCCTTACTTTTTCAAATCCGGGGGAACCCGCTTCAACTTCCTCGGTCAGACAGATTCTTATGTGTTCGAGTTTACGGTGGTTTATTTTTCTCATTTTAATGCGTCCTCTCGATTATGTAGTCGGCAAGGCCGAGGAGTATCTCCTTAGGCTCGCCATCGGAAATCACCTCTAAAGACTTTTTCGCCGAAACAATTAATTCTGAAAGCTTGTTTTCAGCGTACTTGATGGAGCCCACCTCATTCAAGACGGCTATGAATTCACTTATTTTCTCTTCGTCACAGTCTTTTCCAAGCGCATTAAAAATTGATTTTTTCTGCTTTTCGCTTCCGTGAGCTAGTGCGTGAACTATAATCAAGCTTTTCTTTCCCTGGCAGATGTCGGATCCAACTGGTTTCCCGAGCTTTTGTTCGTCCCCGGTCAGATCGAGCAGGTCGTCTTTAATCTGGAATGCCACGCCGATGTCCCGGCCATAATTCGATAACAATCTTACCTGATCGTCAGTCCCTCCCCCGAGGATTGCTCCGATTTTCACCGACCCCTCGATTAAGGCCCCGGTTTTCTTCGAAATCATGACTAAGTAATCTTGCTCAGAGACTTCTTTTTGTTTTTCGAAGAACATGTCCATCATCTGGCCTTCATGCACTTCGGCGTTGGCGTGGTTTAAGGTTTCGAGGGCGTCGAGCACTTTACTGTCGTCGATTCCTTCATTGCGCACGTCCACGAGCGATTCAAAAGCCTTCGCATATACTGCGTCTCCCACGACTATCCCCATCTCTATCCCCCAGAGCGCGTGCACTGTGGGTTTTCCCCGGCGCATGTCGTCGTCGTCCATGATGTCGTCGTGCACGAGCGTGAAAGTGTGAAGTAATTCCACAGAAGCTGCGGCGGCAAGTATTTTTTCGGAGTCGCCGCCGACGGCTTCGCATGCAGTCAGAACCAGTGCCGGGCGAATCCGCTTTCCACCAGATGCCGCAGTATGCGCAAGCATCTTCTTTAAGGTGGCATTTTCAGAATCCAAATACTTTCGAATAACAGGCTCGACCAGAGCCCCCTTCTCCTTTAAGGCACTTCGCGCGTCCATGAATCCCCTTAAAGTATTCGGATACAAGTTAAATAAAAACAGGGTATGTTGAGCGGCCTATTCCTGTTCTTTAAGCGTTTGATACCGCTCTTGGATTCGCACTGGACAGGTGTCGTCCATAACACGAGCCACTGCATCCACCCTCTTCCAGTACTCTTGTGCTATCCCGGGTATTGGTACTTGACTCAAGGTTTGTGTTATCTGCCATTCGTTCACTTGTCTTGCATAATCGACGAAATATAGTAATTTCTCTTTTGACAATGGAATCGAAAGATGAGGGCCATCACCCTCTTGTTGCGCGTCGAATTGGGATGCAATATCCTTGAGATGGGGGACCCAATCTTGCGGGGGCGGCGAAATAGGAATTCCCATGTGTGCTTGAATCGTATCTAGCCCAGCCGTTGCCTCAGTACCTTCCGCAAACTTCCTGAAAAAGGCGGCATACTCCGCAGAGGGTATAGGTTCTAAGGGGTTGAAATCGGTTTCACTGCCCCCCGGACGATGCGCGACCATAATCTTGTTCGTCCTAGTGGCCTGATCTTGAAGCCCGGCGATCTTCGAGTCTACGTCATCCGGAAGCCGAAGACTTTTTCGGGCAAGACCACAACCCCGCCGTCGAAGCCCTTCTTCAAATAAAAAGTAAGACCACTTGTCCCCGTCGAAACCCTCAATGTCGCCTACACCAAGCTTGTCGACTTCAGCATCTAAAAAGATGTCCAAGGCAGTAATGAACGAGCCGTAAGGTTGAAAATGAGATTCCTTCTCCATAGAATAATTTAGAATAGTAAAAGTAATAAATCAGGGTTGTGTGGGGGTGAGAAGCCCAAGGTCATAGAGTATTTCCGCGTCGTATGCGCTTTTATCCTTTAAGGCTTCAACCACATGCGCCCCCCAGGTTCCGCCTTCCGCTTCCTCACCAAGGCAGAAAGTGCAGAATGTATCGAGTCCAGCCCGCTTAGCCGACCAGAGAGTACGGCCCACCTGCCCCCAACTTCCGGAAGCGACCTGCTCGTCGAGTGAACTTCGAACCTCACCTTCCCGCCCGGCAAGATACTTGCCCACATCCAATCCGGCCTGAGTAAGCTGGGCGAGCTCGAAAAGATCTAGGTACCCTAGTTTATACGGGGGCTCTGGAGGCCTCTTTCCATCCCGTATCATTTCCAGATTATCCCTTGTTTGTGCTCCTTCTTGATCATGGGCTGCTAACTCTGCAGGGGGGGTGAACTCATCAATGAGAGAGCCATCATCCATCTGTTCTTTCTGAAGCCGTAGGGTTTCTTCCGCAATCTTCTGAGCCTGTTGTCTTAATCCTCTTATAAAATCCGCCATCCCAGCAGGCATGTCCCCGTCTTTTACCGGCCCCCTTGGCTTTGGGTTGACTCGCTCCTCCCATTTCTCGTCCATCTTAGCTTGAAGGAATTTTTTCAGTCTATCATCCATCCAGCCGGCTGCCGAAAAATCCTTGATATCACCGGGAAGGTTTGCGTTAATGCTCCACAAGCCGTGGTCGAATGATGCAAGCAACCGTTCAGTAATCAATCCTTTAAGCCCACCTCCTACAGTCTGGCCTTCCCCTCCGGGAAGTACCCCCTCATTAAGAAGAGGATCAACTTCATTCCCGAAGGGTATTCCCGCCTGATTCATTTCCCCTACGAGCCCCAGGCAACGACCCCACCAACCAAGATGGCCTTTCGTTATCATGTCCCCTCCCTTCTCCAAGAGGAATCTCCTGCAAAAACCTCCATATCGCCCATCAGCCTGCTCAGATGTTAGAAACCCAAGCTTTACCATCCGGCGCATGTCCGAGGACGCAAGCTCATCCCCCCCATTCAATTTCTCGTCGAGCTCGGTCCTAAACAAGATGATTGCGGCCGGCGAAACCTCGTTCCAGGGGCTTACTATGCCCTCAGCTTCGGCTTTTTCGGCTGCCTCAACCCACTTCGGATCCGGCGGCGGGGGCTCTGTAAGTTGTGGGGCTTTCGTCCCGGGAGCGCTCAACTCATCTTCTCCGACGGGGGGTCCTCCAAGCTCGCCCACATCACTTTCACCACCTAATCCTTCGGAAACACTCTCCAGTGCCATCCCTTCCACTAAATCCTGCATAGAGTCTTCAAGAACGCGGTGTACGGTCTCCACCCGCCTCCAGTAGGTTTCGACTGCTTGAGAGGTGAAGTTTTGAGTCAAAAGTTTTGTTATCTGCCACTCGTTCACGGATCCCGCGAAAGATAAAAATGCACCAAAATTTCCCATTGAGTGAGCCCACTGGAAGTGGCCGCTTGATTCGACTTGATTGGCAAGCTCCTGAAAGAATGGAGCCCAATCGGCAGGCGGCGGAGTGAAAGGGTGACCGAATCGCCCCTGAATCTTTTCATGGCCGGAAGCAGCCTCCAGTGCACTTGCGAATCCCCTGAAAAAATCCCTGAAGACTTCGGAAGGAACCTCCTCGGAATCCTTAAGACCATCAGTCTGATTAAAAGGATCAATCACCGCCCTAATATGCGTAAGACGCAAGTCCTGCTCGTCCAACTCTTCAAGCTGCGACTCAACTTGTGCGGGAAGCCGAAGACTCGACCTTACGACCCCCCTGCCCGTTCGAGTAAGCGATAATAGGAAAGGGAGCAAGGGTACAGACCCACTCCCCATGCGATTAAAGTCTTCCTCACCCATCCCAGACACAACCGCCCGCAAAGCCCCGTGCAAGGAATCCACAAACTCATCGTGCGGCTGAAACGGAAACTCCTTGTGCATAACATGAAATTATAGAACTTGAATTAAGAAAAATCACATTTATTTAATCGCCCGAACCATTGGATAAGACAGCCTGCTTGCCTGATTGGAGAAACCGTAGTTCCTCTGCAAGTTCAGGAAGCATTTTTTGTGCGTCTCCTTTAGCCTTTCCCTGCACCAGGAAATCTTCGTCTCCCAGGTATTCTGGTTTTGCGGGATTTATTGCAATGATCTTTCCGTCCGGATTTGCTTTCTTGTAGCTTGCGAGAAGGCCCACGTCATCGTGGCTGTAGCCGACTGTGACTATGGCATCCACATCCCGGAAGTGGTCTTCGGTTACGTTTTTCCTAAGCCAATCGAGTGTTTGGGGATTGCTCGTGTTTATTGGATTAATCCCAGACCTCTGGTGTAACAGGTCTATGTTGTCTGTGAATACTGGACATTGGAGTGCCCGAGACATTTCTTTAATCGCATGGTGAGCGGGTGAAGGCTTTCCAACAGCCATCTGGTAGATGAAACGTTCCTTAATTTTTTCTGCTGCAGCATTAGGATCATTAAGAATCAGTCTAGTGAAATCGTCAACTGCTTGATTATTATCTATTCCAAGCTCACTGTTTAATCTTTCTTGATCAGGTACTGATTCACGAGATATCCCCGCCCCTGTTAGGAACACAACATTCTTCCTCTGTAAAAAATCGAGTAAACCTTGCTCATTCATCTCATCTGGATTACTTTTGTTAGTATCGAATTTCCTAGGCTCGGCTAGATTATGCCCTTCAGCCCGCCCCAACTTCTCGAATTCCACTTCCGGATGAGATGTTTGATAGTATACGTATTCATGGCCATCGCTACCGTAGTATTTTCCAGTGAATTTATCCCTGTCCCATCCTTTAAGTTCTTTTGGGGGGTGGCCGCGGTATGAAAGCCGGATTATGGCTGTCTCATCGTCGAACCGGAGTTTACCAGGTACAACGTCTTTCGGATAAGGGCCTGCTTTGGGAACTCCTCCATCATCCTCTATGACACCCGTATAGCTGAATAAATATCCGCGGCCTGAAGGCCGCGGTATTTTATGTTAGTTAGGCGTATTGGATTATTCGGGTTTGTCTTGAATCCAAATCCTCTATTTCGCGGCTGGTTTTGTGCCAGCCGTGTTGGCTGCATTCGATGTAGTGTTTGACTGCCTTGTCGGTGGTGCTGCCGACGCTGCGAAAGAA
>AQSC01000061.1 GCA_000402775.1 Euryarchaeota archaeon SCGC AAA252-I15
CAGAGATAGTGCGGTCCACGCTCGGGCCGCGCGGAATGGACAAGATGCTCGTCGATGACATGGGCGACATAACCATCACAAACGACGGGGCAACGATTGTGGAGGAGATGAACGTCGAGCACCCGGCCGCCAAGATGATCGTTGAGGTCGCCAAGACCCAAGACGATGAAGTGGGAGACGGAACAACCACAGCAGTAGTTTTAACCGGGGAACTTCTGAGCGCCGCGGAAAAACTATTGACTAAGGGGATCAATACGACCACGATAGTTCGGGGATACCGCATGGCCGCCGAGAAAGCATACTCAGAGCTTGAGAAGATCAGCAAGCCTGTGAAGCTTTCAGACGAAAAAATATTGAAGGAAATCGCTGAAACCTGCATGACAGGGAAAGGAGCGGAGGCTGCGAAGTCTGTTGTAGCTGACTTGTGCGTGAAAGCGGTGAAACAGGTCGCCGAAGTAGGTGAAAAAACCGTCGTAGACTTGGACAACATTCAAGTGGAAAAGAAGGTTGGGGGAAGCGTTAGCGATTCAGAGCTAGTTTTAGGAGTAGTGTTGGATAAGGAGCGAGCGAACACTGGGATGCCTCAGAGAGTTCCGAAGGCGAATATCGCCCTGCTGGACGTGGCCTTGGAGATAAAAAAGACCGAGACCGACGCGAAAATCGAAATCACTTCGCCGGACCAGCTGGCACTATTCAGCCAGCAGGAGGAAAAGACCCTCAAGGGGAAGGCTGACGCAGTGGCAAAATCCGGTGCGAACGTCTTGCTCAGCCAGAAGGGGATAGACGACCTGGTCGCCCACTTCCTGGCGAAGGCGGGAATTTTAGCGGTTAAAAGCGTTTCAAAGTCTGATATGAAAAAGCTCGCTAAGGCTACCGGCGGAAAAATAGTTTCGAATGTGGCAGACCTTACAAGCAAAGAGTTAGGCAATGCTGAAATGGTTGAGGAAGTAAAGATCGGCGACGACGAGATGATTTTCGTGCGCGAGTGCAAGAACCCGAAAGCCGTAAGCATTCTAGTTCGAGGCGGGACCGAGCACGTAGTCGATGAGGCAGAGCGCTCAGTCCAAGACGCTTTGGGTGGGGTTGCCTCTGCAGTCGAGCTTGGGAAAGTCGTGTCTGGTGGAGGCGCCTTGGAGATTGAGCTTGCAAAGAGGATTAGGGATTACTCGGAGTCGGTCGGCGGCCGAGAGCAGCTCGCTATTCAGGCTTTCGCTGAGACCCTTGAGATAATTCCGAGAACTCTTGCCGAGTCTGCGGGAATGGATGCGATAGATACATTGGTTAAGCTTCGAAGCGAGCACGATAAGAAGAACGTTGACGTTGGAGTCGACGTTATGAAGGCGAAGACTTCTGACATGTGGAAGCTGGGAGTCATCGAGCCTATGAAGCTTAAGCTTCAGGCCGTGAAGTCCTCAAGCGAGGCCGCTGAGATGATCCTAAGGATTGATGATGTGATCGCTTCCTCGAAAAAGAGTATGCCTCCAATGCCGCCTGACGGTGGAATGGGAGGCATGGGCGGATACTAGGTTTATCCGCCACACCCAATTTTTTTTACCATGCCCGCGGGAAAAAAGGACAAGAAAGGCTTAGATAATGTTTTTGCCGAAAAGGATAAGGAGATTGCCGAATACGTGGACCAGTTGAAAAGGCTGCAAGCGGAATTTGAAAACTACAAGAAAAGAGCGGCCAGGGAGCGTGAAGAACACTTAAAGTACGCTAACGAGCAGCTTATTTTAAAGCTGCTTGAGGTTTTGGACGATTTTGACAGGGCGCTTGAAGCTTCAGAAGTAAGCAGGGAGTGTGAGACGCTTCGAAGCGGGTTGGATTTGACTTCGAAGAAGCTGCACGGAATCCTTGAGGCGGAGGGGCTCTCTCGTATCGAGGCGGTAGGAAAGGTTTTTGACCCCTTAAAACATGAGGCCCTCTTGGTCGAGCATTCGGACGAGCATTCTGAGGATGTTGTGATTGGGGAGCTTGATAAGGGATATGAGTTGCGGTCGAAGGTTATTCGACCGTGTAAAGTTAAAGTTTGCAAGAAGGTGAATTAAAGAAGATGGTTAAGATTATTGGGATAGATTTAGGGACTACGAACTCTTGTATGGCGGTTATGGAGGCTTCCAAGCCGCAGGTTATTTCAAACGCTGAGGGAGGCAGGACCACTCCATCGGTTATTGGTTTTGCAAAGAATGGTGAAAGACTTGTCGGGCAGGTCGCGAAAAGACAGGCCATAACGAATCCTGAAAACACTATTTACTCTGTCAAGCGTCTTATGGGCCGCAAGTTCAAGGATAAGGAAGTGCAAAAAGACCTGGAGTTGATGCCTTTTTCAATAGTTAAGGCTAAAAACGGCGACGCCTGGATTAAGGCTGAAGACAAGGAGTATTCGCCTCCAGAGCTGTCGGCCATGATTTTGTCAAAGCTTAAGGCCGACGCAGAAAGCTTTCTAAGCGATAAAGTCGAGCAGGCTGTAATCACTGTGCCGGCATACTTTAACGACGCCCAGAGGCAGGCTACGAAGGATGCCGGAAAGATTGCAGGACTTGAAGTATTGCGAATTATTAACGAGCCGACGGCGGCTGCACTCGCCTACGGCTTAGACAAGAAGACTGACGAGAAGATAGCAGTGTATGACCTGGGTGGGGGAACCTTCGACATATCAATACTGGAGGTGGGAGACGGTGTTGTGGAGGTTAAATCCACTAACGGAAACACTCATTTGGGGGGGGACGACTTCGACCAGAAGATTATAGACTGGATAATGGAGGAATTCAAAAAAGACCAGGGAGTGGATTTGAAAAAAGACAAGACTGCGCTCCAAAGGATTAAGGACGCCGCTGAAAAGGCGAAGATCGAACTTTCCTCGACGACTTCTTCAGAGCTTAATATCCCGTTCATAACCCAGGTTGACGGGCAGCCTAAACACTTGGACTTGAAGTTGAGCAGGGCCAAGCTTGAGCAGTTGACTGAGGATCTTGTGGACGCGACTATGAAGCCTTGTAGGGCTGCATTAAATGATGCAAAACTCACTCCGAAAGACATTGACGAGGTTATTTTGGTGGGAGGCCAGACTAGGATGCCGGCAGTCCAGGAGGCTGTGAAGCTTTTTTTCGGGAAAGACCCGCACAAGGGCGTTAACCCGGATGAGGTTGTGGCTGTTGGAGCCGCCATTCAGGGCGGAGTGCTTTCGGGGGAAGTGAAGGACGTCCTTCTTTTGGATGTGACTCCGCTTACCTTGGGGATTGAGACTTTAGGGGGTGTTAGAACCCCGCTTATTGAGAGGAATACGACAATACCAACTAAAAAGAGCCAAGTCTTTTCAACCGCAGCCGACAACCAACCAAGCGTTGAGATTAACGTGTTGCAGGGTGAGCGGGAGATGGCCGCTGATAACAAGAGTTTGGGGAAATTCACTTTAGTGGGCATTCCGCCAGCTCCGAGAGGAATCCCCCAGATCGAGGTGACGTTTGACATTGATGCGAATGGTATTGTTAATGTTTCTGCCAAAGACCTTGGGACTGGGAAGGAACAAGCCATAACCATCCAGGCTTCCTCGGGATTGTCCGACGATGAGATAGACAATATGGTCCACGACGCTGAAAATCACGCTGAAGACGATAAGTTGAAGAAGGAGACAGTCGACGTGAGAAACCAGGGTGACTCACTGGCGTACGCCACTGAAAAGGCCATCAAGGAGATGGGAGAAAAACTGGATTCGAAGGAGCGCGAGGAAACCGAGAAAAAGGTTGAGGAGCTTAAAAAAGCGCTTGACGGTGAAGACGTCGAGAAGATTAAGTCTGCGACGGAAGAGCTGTCCAAGTCGAGCCAGGCGTTGTTTACTAAAGTCTATCAGGAGGAGGCGAAGGAGCAGCAAGCGAAGGCGGACGAGGAGAAAAAGGATTCAAAGAGTGGGAAAAAATCCAAGAAGAAGAGCAGAGAAGAGGAAGTAGTCGACGCTGAATACGAGGTCGTTGACGAAGACGAGAAAAAAGATGACGGAAAATAAGAAGGAGAGAAAATTCACGTTGGAGATAACCGTTCCCGAAGACGGAAAACCCCAGACTAGGACTAGAAACCAGGGACTCCCCTACGAAGTCATCGTAAGCTCGCTGAGCCAGCAACTCTACCTGTACAACAACCTTTGGGCCAAGCATGCGAGTGCGACCTTTGAGGAAAAAGATTAAATGGCTTCCAAGCGAGACTATTACGACGTCTTGGGTGTTGAGCGTGGCGCGTCCAAGGAGGATGTTAAAAAGGCTTACCGGAAGCTTGCGAAAAAATATCACCCTGACGTGAACAAGTCTGCTGAGGCTGAGGAGAAATTCAAAGAGCTTTCAGAGGCCTATGAAGTCTTGGCTGATTCTTCGAAGAGGCAGAATTACGACCAGTTCGGGCACGCAGGAGTGTCGGGATCTTTCAGCGGTGGAGGATTCAGTTGGGACGACTTCAGCCACTTCTCAGACATTGAAGACTTGTTTGGAGGGAGTTTTTTCGGGCGCGACATATTCGACGTTTTCTTTGGAGGGCGCGGTGGAAGGGCTAGAGGAGGTGCGATGCGCGGAGATGATCTACGCTTCGACCTTGAGATAACGTTAAAGCAGGCTTTTGAGGGTGTTAAGGAAAAGATTAAGGTTCCGCGCATGGAAGCCTGCAGTACATGCAAGGGCTCTGGAGTTGCACCGGGTTTTAGGCCTGTGACTTGCCCTCAATGCAAGGGTAGCGGGCAGGTTCGGAGACAACAGAATACGCCGTTGGGAATGTTCGCCACCATTACGACTTGCGGTCGATGCCGTGGGATCGGGAAGATTATTGAGGATCCTTGCCCGGAGTGTAGGGGTGAGGCTAAGATGGTCGCAGATCGTGAGATGGCGGTTTCAATTCCTGCTGGAGTGGATTCTGGATCCCATTTGAGGTTGTCGAGCGAGGGAAGTGTCGGGGAAAACGGGGGGCCTGTGGGAGACTTGTATGTCGTAATTCACGTGAAAGCCGACGACTTTTTCGAGCGCGTGGGAGACAATTTGGCATGTGAGATACCGCTATCAATAAGTCAGGCGGTTTTGGGGACTGAAGTGGATGTTCCGACCATCTCGGGGAAAACCGCGAAACTGAAGATTCCTCCGGGAACCCAAAGCCACACAATATTTCGGCTTAAAGGCGAGGGAATGTCTCACCTTAGAGGGTCCGGCCGGGGAGACCAGCATGTTCGAGTGAACATTGAAACCCCTAAAAAACTTTCGTCAAAAATGAGGGAAATATTTGAGGGACTCGCCAAAGAAGAGGAAAAACAGGATAAAGGAATCCTCGAAAAACTGAAAGACAAGCTGGGTTAAAGCTCGCTTATTTTCTCATGGATTTTCTTGCTGGCGTTGAGCGGCGCGTCCCAGTGGGCGGAAACACGCACGATTTTCGTGTTTAAGCCGTGTGCTTTAAGCATCTCTCTAAGTTGTTCTTCGTCTACTTTCTGGTCTGCTCCCAAGGCGATTACGTCAGGCTTTATCTTGGAAATGGGCTTGAAAAAGTCGGATTCATCACCGAGGACTGCCTTGTCAACCAGCTTTAATTGTGATACTATCTCCATGCGCTGATCCTCGGGGATGATGGGTTTTCTTTTTCTGGTTTCAGCAGTGTTGTCGCAGGCTACTACTACGATAAGCTCATCCCCTAAAGCTTTCGCCTCCGTAAGGTAGAGTATGTGTCCGGGATGTATTATGTCGAATACTCCTGTTGCGACTACTGTAATCATTTTAGATATTTTTATAGGTAGATTGCATTATAAGTAATCCGATTTTTAAATAAACGATGGCAGCTAAGAAAAAGAAGGAGGAGGCCCCTAAGGAGAAGGAGCCTAAGATTTACACGATACCACTTAGAGACGCCTTTAACTTCCCGAGGAAGAAGAGGGTGGGCAAGGCAGTGGATATTGTGAAAAGATACCTTCAAAGGCATGCGAAAGCGGAAGAATTTAACATATCTGCTACGCTTAATGAAGCACTCTGGGCGCGCGGAATTGAAAAGCCTCCCAGGAAGATCAGGGTAAAATTAGTTGATGAGGCTGGAGTCCTCGTCGCTGATCTGGTAGAGTAATTCCTTTAATTTACGATGTATTTCACCCAGCTTCAGGCTACTGGCGAAGACTTCATCGGACTGTTAGGGTTCGCCTCAGACAAGTATGCGATTTTATCGAGGAACTTCCCAGACCAGGACGTATTGAATGTTCCAGTGTTGAAGACGAGCGTTTACGGGACCGGGTTGTGCGGGCTTTTTCTGGCTGGGAACGGAAACGGTGTTTTAGCACCCTATTTGGTTTCAGACGACTTGACAAAAAAACTTGAGTGTTTTCTAAATCCCCTAGACGTTAAAGTAGGGGTTGTGGGTGGAGACTACACTGCTCTTGGGAATTTGGTTTGCGCAAACGATTACGGATGTTTTGCGTCTCCGATGATATCAGAGACGGATGTTTTAGAGGGAGTTTTGGGGGTTCCAATAGTTCAGAAGAAGATTGGGGGACATTCGGATGTTGGGGCGGTTATTTCTGCGACTAACAAGGGTTTCGTCGCACATCCGGATCTTGAAGGAGAGTTGGATGAGATTGAGCAAGTGCTTAAGGTTAAGGGATTGTGTAGTACAGTGAATTTTGGATCCCCTTATGTTAAGGCGGGATTGATTGCGAATTCAAAGGGGTACATCGCAGGTCTTAGAACCTCTGGAATCGAATTGGGGCGCGTTGACGACGCCTTCGGATTCATCTGAAATTTTCGATTATCTTTAAAAGAACCGGCTTTCTAATGTCTATTGCCTTGTGAGGGCAGGTTTCATGACAACAATAGCATCTAATGCACTTTGAAAGATTCATGAATGCACGACCCTTAATTGTTATGGCGTTTACAGGGCAATTTGTTTTACAGACTCCGCAGGCGACACAGTCACTGTTTGAGCGGGGGTAGGGTGTAAGCTGCCATTTCATAATCTTTTCGATTGAGTTGGGCATAAACCAGGGTCGAGCAGCCTTCGCTGGGGGGGTGAAGTCGGATATGGAAAGGTCGTTGAGATTATCACCGATGATTTCAATGTCTCCGAGTTTTCCGGATGTTTTGCCCATTTTTACTGCGGCTTTTATTGTTTGAACTTCAAGGGGGTTGAACCCAACCAGTGAGGATGCGACCACGTCAACTGCAATATGGTCTTCGCCGGAAATGATTGCACCGATTTTCTTGGGGTTTCCTCCGGAAGGACCGTTTCCGTCCATGCCAACTACTGCATCCATGATGGAAAGCCGGGGTTGGACGAGTTGAAGCAGGTCCAAGAGCATGGTCGAGAAATTGTCGACGTCAGTAAGCTTTGCATGGTATGCGGCTTTGGAAAGTCCCGGAACAATGCCGAAAAGGATTTTGGTTGCTCCGGTCAAGTACGTGAGGGTGTGAGTCTTAAGTTTTGGTAGAGTAATCACTGCGTCAGCCCGCACAGCCTCGTCCATAACCTCGAAAGCCTTGATGAGTTTTCCGGATGGAAAGGGGACGATAGAGGATTTGGTGTTGTAAAGAAGTTTAGCGCCCGTCTCCCGTGCGACCTCAATCAAGCCAGCCTTTTCATAAGCTCTATTAAGCATCCTCTGGTTTAAGGGTCCTCCAGGGCTGTCGAAAATAACAGGGTGGCCTCCAGCCTCCTTGACCAGTATTACGCAAGCCGCAACAATTGAGGGATGAGTAACAATCGCAGAGTCTGGAGTCGCCGGCCGAAGCAGATTAGGTTTTATGAGAACTCGCTCACCTTTTTCAACGAAAGATTCCATGCCGCCGAGAAGGTCTACGGATTGCCTAACTTTTTTCAAAACATCGTCATAAGACTTGCAGGATACTAGAGATACCTTTGATTTCATCGTTTTATTGAATAAGAGTAAAATAGTTTAAAAAGAATGTTGGGTGAAATCTTATCACCTTGTTCCGGAAGGTGTTAAGGGTGTTTCAATATCGCTGGTAATATCAAAGCTTATGGGAGTGTTAGGAATATACCTTGCCGCAAAGCTATCAATTAAAATCATCTTAAGGGTTATCCGAAGGTTGATGAAGCAGTCTCAACTGTGGATCTTTCTGAACACAGTTACAAGGTTTCAGCGAACATTATTTCGTTTGGAATATACTTTCTCGCGGTTCTGGCAGTATTCTGGTTGTTTGGACTGCTTCCAGCATTATACACTCTTTTAACGGCTGCTGGATTTGTGGGTATTGTAATCGGATTCGGGCTTAAGGATGTTTTGTCGAATTTCGTTTCTGGAATCATCATTGCCTTAGACAGGCCATTTAGAATCGGTGATGAAATAGAGGTTAAAGAATTCGGGGGGGTAGTTGAAGACGTAAATATCAGAATGACCACAATACGAGTTTGGGACGGAAGGTTAGTCTACATGCCCAATTCGATGATGCTGAACACTCCCGTAATAAATTTGAATAGGAGCGGGAAAAGACAGGTTACTGTTGAAGTAAAGTTTGATCCCGCGGTTGATTTGGGAAGTGTTTTGGAAGAGATAAAAAAAGTTTATGAAAAACAAAAAATCATTTTAATTGATCCTGCGCCAACAATCGTAGTAGACTCGATAACTACGAAAGAGGTGGTCATTAGGCTTAAGTTTTGGTTTGATGTCAAAGAGACAGACTACCTCACCGTTAAATCAAAGGTTATGAAGCAGGTGGGCAAAATCATTCCATAAGACTTTTCAACCGGGCAACTCCCCCAAACTTTTCAATGATTTTTACAGACTCGGAAGGAACGAGCTCCCTCCAAGAACCCTCCTGGGCCATAAGATTTCTGATCCTGGTCCCGGAATAAACTTTTCTTTTAAAGTATGGGATCTCCACAACAGTGTAACCGGCTTCGGAAAACAATCGTTTCTCTATGGGACTACTTGTATAGACGACATCAAACGAGGGGACGGAAGACAAAACATGTTCAACCCACTTCGGCTCATTGTGAATGTCGGAAACGGGAGCGATCACAATTTTATCGAGGGAGGAACTAAAAACCATCTCAATCATTTCCTTTCGCTCATCCACAGTGAAAGGATTATCTAGCGTGTTATTGTATTGGGCGCTTCCAATGCCGAGTATGAGTTTATCGACTTCACTCAGAATGTGTTCTATCGCGCTTTTATGACCTAAATGGAGGGGTTGAAATCTCCCGATAAATAACGCAGTCACCATGTCAATTTTTTTTAGATAGGTTATTGTGATCAATGAAAGCTAGAATAACAAGGAGTATGGGTTGAAGGAACTGTTCGAACACAATAAGTAATATTTTAAGTTCTGGAACTTCAAGGTAGAATAAAATCCCGGTAAACCCTAGCAGAAGCATTCTAACGCAACCCAAAACGAGAGCGAGAATGGGACCCCAAAGGCGTCTTTTAATAACGCCGTAAAGCGACACGATATAGAGTACTGTGAATAAGGGCGCGAAAATTAGCTCCGTCTTGTCACACTCCGCACCCATAGTGCAGTTTACGTATGCAGTATAAGAAAACCATGTGTGGAGGATAACGAAGAATAATAATACAACAGCTAGTAGTGCTTCGATTTTAAAGTTTAATTTGCTCATCATGATTTTTCAATTAATTTATTCGTAGAGTTATTTATAGATACCATGCCAGACGATGTTGGACAAGTGATAGGCACGACGACTCTTCGACTCTTCCGTTTCGTCATAAAGGAGGGAAAAGAAAACTTTGTGAAAAGGGACGAGTTCGTCATAGTCCCCGAAGCTGTGACCGGGAGGGATGTTTTGGGGGTTGTAAAAGAGATCATGATTTCGAACGAACTACTTCCAGACGAGTTCGGCCGAGACCTTCGGTTAACTGACATGGTCTTATCTGAAGGGGAATACCCTATTGCAACTGTCAAGGTTTTAGGCTATGAGGCTGAAGATGGGTTGGAGACTCCAAGGCATGGGGTTTATCCGGGAGCGAAAGTTTCTCTTGCACCTGACGAGTTGATTAAGCGCCTTCTACAGCAGGATCTTTCAAAGGCTGCGCACATTGGAAGTTTATCTACAAGGGATAGTATTCCCGTTCACATTTCGATTAATGAGCTTATTTCACGGCATTGTGCGGTTTTGGCTATGACTGGTGCGGGAAAAAGTTATACTGTCGGGGTTTTGATTGAGGAGCTTTTGGAAAAGAAGGGTTCGGTTATTGTTTTTGACCCCCACGGAGAGTATAAGGAGCTTAAGATGCCCGGATCTGAAACTAAGGTTTTCGGGGTTGACGGGGACTTAAAGATTAGGGTTGAGGTTTCAACGCTTACTTCAAGTGATTACGCAAATCTTATTCCTGACATAACTGCGACTCAGCGGGATCTTTTAGACGAGATCGTAAGCATTGCATCGCGATTCTACGACAAGTATGACCTGAAAAATGTTTTAGATTTGTTGTCTGTGGTATATGACATGAAAAACACGGGAAACAGTCAGAATGGTGCGGCAGAAGTATTCCCGCCGGAAATCATAAAATCGGTGACAAAAAAGGTTAGTCTCTCAACTATCGGAGCGCTCATGCGAAGGCTTAGAAGGCTTGAGAGGATGGGAGTATTCAATGTTGACGGCACCTCACTGGACGTGATTGTCGCTCCCAACCAGCTTAGCGTGATAAACTTGTCTGAAGCAGACGAGAGGATTTCGGAAACCATTATTGCAGCCACAACAAGAAACATCTTCGACGCGAGGAAAAGGTTCGTAAAAGATGAGGGTGATGGACCGCGACTTGAAATCCCGACATTCATCGTGATTGAGGAAGCGCACAACTTCGCACCGCGAAGCATGGACGAGCGACTCATACTCTCCCGCTCGATTCTTAGAAAGATCGCTAGGGAGGGTAGGAAATTCGGCGTCGGTCTTTGCATGGTAAGCCAGCGGCCGGGAAAGCTTGATAGTGATGTTTTAAGTCAGTGTAATACTCAGATTATTATGAAAATTATGAATCCGTCAGATCAGGAGTATATCCGGCAGTCTGTTGAGACTGTGACGGAGGATATCGTGCGCGACCTTCCCAGCCTGTCTCGCGGGGAGGCTATTGTCGTGGGGTCGGCGATTAACTTGCCTGTCGCAACCAAGATTAGGGAGCGAAAGACCAAGGTTGGAGGCGGCGACATAGATTTTGTGGAGATTTGGCGTGAGAAAAGCAAATGAAAAAAGAGATTGAGGGTTTGAGAAAGCGGATAGATGAGATTGATGATTCAATCCTAAGTCTTTTAGAGGAGAGATTGAGTATTGTTCGAAAGGTTGGTAAGTTTAAGGCTGAAAAAGACGTTGCAATGTATGATCCACTCCGAGAACAAGACATCCTGAAAAGGCTTACATCAGCCACAAGCCTTGACCAGTCTTTTGTGATGCGCGTATTCCGCGAGATCATATCATTTTGCAGGGGAGACGAGCAGAGGATTGAGAGGAAGGATGTTGGGGGTGGAAAAACTGCGAGGAAGACAAGCTCGAGTGTCGCAGTGTTAGGACCTGCAGGGACTTTCACAGAGAATGCTGCAAAAAAAATCTTCGGGGATGCGAAAGTCACTTACTGTGAAAACGTCGAAGACATCTTCAAGCTCGTTGAGGACGGGCAAGTTGAGCAGGGTGTAGTCGCCATGGAAAACTCTCTTGAAGGAAGTGTGGGAAAGACTATGGAAGCTTTGATGGAATACAATACGAGCATTGTAGGAGAGCTTACACTCGACATAAACTTGTGTTTGATGACTCGGAAAGGCACAGATAAAATCGATTTGATTTTATCCCACCCTCACGCGCTCGCACAGTGTGCAGGATACTTGAAGGAGAATTACCCTAAAGCCAGGCAGGTTAGTGCTAAAAGCACAGCACAGGCTATGAAGGATTTAAGCTCGTATGAGAATGCTGCGGCAATAGGATTTAAGGAGGGGGCGAAAACCTATGGTTTGAATATTGTCGCTGAAAACATTCAAGACGACTTCAGCCAGACCCGATTCATCGTGATTTCGAAAGAAAAAGTCTTCGGAGGTAAGACTTCGCTCATTTTCGCCGTGAAAGACGAGCCGGGAGCGCTCTACAGTATTTTGAAGACTTTCGCGGATAAGGGGATTAATCTCACCAAGATTGAGAGCAGGCCTAGCAAGAGGAAGCTGGGTGAATACTTGTTTTTCCTGGACTTTGAGAACGTCGAATTAACTGAAAAAGAGATTGGAAGGGTTGTGGAGTCGGTGAAGCCTAAGACCACTTTCCTCAAAATCCTTGGAAGCTACTGAATTTAAAGTTTGAATTTCATATTAGTTAAGGAGTATGGTTACGAAGAGGAAGCATCTGGCTTTTGAAAGGGAGATAGACAGGTACAATCGGACGCTTGACAGGTCAGGACTTGACGGGGAAACCGTCAAGGAGATTAAGGACCGGTTCGACAGGATGCACCTTGTTGTGATGCACGGGACTGATGAAGGAATAGTGGTTGAGGGAAAATACGTCCAGGATACGGAATCTGTAGAGGATACTGAGGCCATAAACGAGCGTTTAAGCTTTCTGTGGGGAGATAGCGCAGTATTCAAATTAAAGGCGGCAGACGAGAAACCCAAGGAAATGTTCAGAGACACAGTAGCCTCCCTGAAAAACAAAAACGCATTAGTAGACGCCCTAGCCAGACAATTGAGATTAGAGTAATCCCAATACCCTTTCGACGTTTTTGTAGTCGTGGTCGTAGACGTGGGCGCTAATCGACTGGGTTGTGATGGAGCCTGCTTTCGCCTTGATTTTTTTTGCGACAAACTCGTTAACGTGGTTTAAGCCGTATGCGTTGGCAGGCCACGCCCCGAACATGTCATTGGAACGGAAGACTGCGGAAGCGTCAAGCACGCCACCGCGGACCTTGAAATCAAGAAGGATGAGACACGGCACTTCAGAGGACTCCAAGTCTCTGGGCGGAATCCAAGTCGAACAAGTGGCGCGGCGTGTTGAAGCGTCCTTTTTCAAAATTTTAATGACCTCGCTAATCTGGTCGACAGGTTTTTCGATTACATCCTCACCCCACGAGCGAAGCCGCTCGCCATAAGTGTAGTCGAAGCCCGCGCGATCTGGGGAAAGGAGTTGGTCAGCGTATTTTTTAAGTTCCTCAACACCCATTGGAAACCCCGGGATTTCCCCGTCCTTAGGCTCTGCGACCCGCACAAGGAGGTTTCTAACCTCACGGGTTGCGCCGCGCTGACTCTTAAACTCGCAACCACTATACCAGATTACCTCAAGAATCCTCCGCCACCCATCCGAAATAGTCTTAGCTCTCACAAACATGGATATAATATTTGATTGAAGTTTATAATCTATACACCATGAGCATCAAGCATCCGCTAATAAAGCCCGGGAAAGTTACTTTGAGAGCGTATCAGGAGGCTTTGATAGCCCGATCAGTCGAAAAAAACACTTTAGTAGTGCTGCCGACGGGATTGGGAAAGACCATGGTCGCGGTCATAATAGCCGTCCAAAGGTTGAGTGAGCATCCGGGTTCCAAGATTCTTTTTCTAGCACCCACCAGACCGCTCGTCGAGCAGCATAAAAAGACGTTTGATGATCTTACCAACATCACGGACTCGGTGATTTTGACTGGATTGATTCCGGTAAAGAAAAGGGGGGAGTTTTGGAGTGAAAACACATTGATTTTCGCGACCCCGCAAACAATTGAAAACGACTTGTTGAGGGGACTGGATTTAAGTGATGTTTCACTTGTCGTATTCGATGAAGCCCACAAGGCTATGGGAGAGTATGCGTACGTGTATATTGCGGGAAAGTATGCGAAAGCGTCAAAACACCAGCTCATACTCGGTCTTACAGCGTCTCCTTCCGCTCAAAAGGAAAAGATCGATGAGATAGTTAAAAACCTGTACGTAGAGCGGATTGAGGCTAAGACCGAGCAGGATGGGGATGTGAAACCTTATGTTGCTGACGTGAAAGTCAAGTGGGTTCAAGTAGAGCTTCCCCAAGAGTTTAAGAAACTCAAGGTTAAAATCGAGGAGATTTTAAGGGATAGAGTTGGAAAACTCAAAACTTTTGAATACCTTAAAAGCGCGGACTTAAGAAAGGTTAATAAGAGAACACTTCTTGCCATTCAATCAGAAATTAGAAAGGAGATAACTCAGGGCAAGGACTCGTTTCAGCCTGCGTCCCTTGTTGCCGAAACCATAAAAGTTAACCACGCACTAGAGCTTCTTGAAACGCAAGGACTATCCCCTTTAAACGAATATTTTGGGGGGCTTTCAAGCCAGAGGAGTAAGGCGGTAAAAAATCTTTTCGCTGACGCGAGGATGCGGGAAGTTGTGAAAATCGTACACGACCTGGTTGTGTTGGGGGTAGAGCATCCCAAGCTTGATGAGGTTGGAAGGATTGTAGCGGAATACAAGGATAGGAAGGTGTTGATTTTCAGCCAGTACCGGGATTCAGTGGAAAAGATTATTGAGCGGTTGAATGAGATGGATATTTTAGCACACGAGTTCATCGGCCAGGCTTCAAGAGGTGCGAAGTCGGGTATGAGCCAGAAAAAACAGGTTGAGGTACTGGATAAGTTCAGGAAAGGAGATTACACTGCCCTGGTTGCGACTTCAGTCGCTGAGGAGGGGCTTGACATACCGGCAGTAGACCTCGTCATATTTTACGAGCCAATACCCTCTGAAATACGCTCTATTCAAAGGCGGGGTAGGACTGGTCGCGGGCAGTCGGGGGAAGTCGTAGTTCTTATGGCCAAGGGTACGAGAGACGAAGGATACTTTTGGTCTTCGGTTCACAAGGAGAGGAAGATGGGGAAACTCGTTAAAAGCATGAGGGATGAAGGCTTCATAGAAACGGAGAAGCAAGTAAACGTTAGGAAGGAGGATAAAATTTTTCCAGGGCAAAAAAGCCTTTTAGAGTACGGCGTCACCTTTGGTGGTGGATTGAAAATCTATATCGACGGCCGGGAAAAAAGCAGGAAAATAATTGAATGGCTCTCCTCAAAAGCAACAATCGAAATTAGAAACCTTCCAGTCGGAGACTACCTAGTTTCGGATCGAGTCGCAATAGAGAGGAAGACGATAAACGATTTCCTCCAGTCCATGATAGATAAAAGGCTTTTATCACAGATGAGGGAGCTTTCAAGAAACTTTGAGAATGTGATAATGATTTTGGAGGGTACGCAAAATCTTTACTCGCAAAGAAACATACATCCAAACGCAATTAGGGGGGCTCTCGCATCAATCATGATCGACTTCAAAGTGCCGATAATCTCAACCGAGGACGAACAGGATACTGCAGCCATAATTTACGCTCTCGCGAAGAGAGAGCAGGAGGCTGAAGGAAGGCTTGTGGCACTTCGGGGTGAGCGGAAACCATTAACCTTGTTTGAACGGCAAATATTTGTCGTGGAATCGCTTCCAAACGTTTCGGCTGTTTTGGCTAGAAGACTTCTCACCCACTTCGGAAGCATTGAAAATATTGTGAAGGCGGGTGAAAAAGAGCTTATCAAGGTTGAGGGGATTGGTGGCGCTAAGGCGTCTGAAATCAGGAAAGTTTTGAAAAGCAGGTTTCAAAAAAAAGTTTAGTCCTTTAGGCCTTAAAGTCCCATTTTTTAAAATTCCTTCTAAATTAGTAATTATGGAGGTTCTCAAATTCTATGTTTCTGAAGAGACCGCTGAGAAATTCAGGGAGAAGGCACTGAGGAAATACAAGTTCAAGAAGGGAGCCCTATCTAAAGCCGCTGAAATGGCGCTTTCCATGTGGATTAAAAAAAGGGAAGAGGAAGATCTGGGTGAATTATTAGATGAGTAAGAAAGTAAGCGATGATTTGAGGGAAGAGTGGAGTTCCATCATGAGCAATGAGGGGGAGAGGAAGAAAAACTTGAGTGAAATACAAAAGATGATAGACTCAGGCTCATCCCGGAAAAAAAGTGCAAGACTTCTTTTACGGCTTATCGCATACAGCCACGAGATTTCTGTTTCCGATGCATCGAGAATTTTAGGTATGGACAAAAAAATCATTTTAACTTGGTCTTTGTTGTTGAAAAAAAAGGGTTTCATTCAAATCTCAGGATTAAAAACAAATAACCCTGTGTTAAAGGCTGAGAGAAAGCTTTTAGAAAAAATAAAGCCCCCCAAGGAAAAAGAGGTGGGAGAGAAAAAACCGGTTGAGAGAAAAGATGATCAAGAAGTCAAGGAGAAAACTGAAGAATTAAAGAATAAGCAAAAAGAGCTTGAGCAAGAGCGGGGAAAAAGAGCTGAACTCGAAGAACAACTTAAAAACATTGAAAAACAACTTTCTGAAGACAATAAAGACAATGACCGGCTTGAAGAGCTTCGGAATCAATTGATGAAGGAGCGTGAAGAGCGGATTAGAATAGAGGAGCGTTTAAAAAAGGAGGAGGAGGTAATATCTCAAAAGGAGGCGGAACTTAAAAAACGTGATGCAAGCTTACAGGAGAAAGACTTCGAAATCCGAAAGCGCCTTGAAAAAATAGAGGAGGAGGAGGAGGAGCTAGAGATTTTATTCGGTGAAGAAAAAGATTTTGATAAAAAAAGAAGTAGATTAAAAAAGGAATTGAAAAAGATATCTGAAACAGAAAAAAACGTGGATAAAAAAGAGAAGGAGATAAGCGACCTTGAAGCTGAAATCTCCGAGAAAGGAAAGAAGCTTGAGAGGCTCGAACTCTCGATAAAAAGTCGGGAGGAAGGAGTAGAGAAAAAAGAGCATGAAGTCATTGAGAGGGAGGGGGATTTAGAGGGTCTTGAAGAAGAAGTATCCAAGAAACAAAATGAGTTAGTAGAGCATGAGAAGGAGTTGGAGAAGAAGGCTAAGATCTTAAGGAGGATAAAGCAGAAACTCACCCAGGAAAGAGCGGAGATAGAGGAGAAGGCGGAAGAACTTAAGAAGGCTGTGGAAGTCGTGATGGAGGAGGGAGAGAAGTTAGAAAAACGGATCAGCGATGAGAGCAGTACCCTTCGTGAGAGGCAGAAAAAGCTTCAAATAATATTTGAGAATGAATACTCAAAACTCTCTGGCGAGGAGGAGGGTGAGCTCGAAAGTTTTGATGATGAAGTCAGTCCACCTCCACCACCTGATATTCCACCTGAAAACTCCCCCCCTTCCGGTCCGCCCGACAATGAGGGTGAAGGCGAGGAGACACAAGGAGTGGAAGGCGAAGAGATAGTGGGGGAGAAGGAGTTTGAGGAAGCTATCGAACAATCCGAAGAGAAACAGGTTGATGAGGCCTCTGAGGTTGACGTGGAAGAACCAGTGGAAAGTAAGCCACCAATACCGGTTGAAGAAGAGTTGGTAAAAACAGAGGCCGGGCAAACTCCACAAGAAACCGCCACCGTTAATATTACTTCCACGCCGGCCGAGCCAGCAAGCCCCCCAGAACCCCCTAAACCTGAAGCTCCTACTAAAGAGATACCTTCACCCGAAACCCCAAGTGTTGAACCAGATGAAAGAAGGGTTGCGGAGCTTAAGAAAAAGGAGGCTCTTGAATTCATGGATGAGAAGGTGGAGGATACTCCGGCTAAAGAACCAGATAATCCCACCCCGAAAAAGTTGTTGGAAGACCTTAAGGAAAGAGGTCCGATAAGAGTTAGCGATTACATTAGGGAGAACAACCTCGAAAAAGCGGTAGTTGACGGTTGGATTAAGGATTTGAAAGGGAAAGGCGTAATTGAACTTCAGAAACACATTATCGGTGGATTAGAGATTAAACTCACAGCTCAACCTAAACAGAAAAAAACTGAGAAGGCTGAGAGTGAGGAGATCAAGCAGATTAGGGATGAGCTTCGGCGCTTAAGAGATGAGTCTAAGGAATAATGGACAGACCTCGTGAGGTTTTGATTTTAAAATCTGGAAGGTGCAGTTGGGGAAAGTGTATTTTCTGTGGATACGGTAGTATTTTCGGGGATATTGTGTGTGTTGAATCCTTGAACGTCAAGTTTGATGAGTTCTTCAAAAAGATTAAACCGGGCGTGAAAGAGGTTTGTGTTTATGGGAGTGGGAGTTTCTTTGACGAAGAGCAGGTTCCAAATGATTCTAGGGGACACTTCATCAGCCTTTGCAAGAAAAAGGGTATTGAAAAGATTACCGTTGAATCAAGACCTGAATTTTTAAGTGGAAAGTTATTGTCTGAGTTTAAGGGTTTTGACTATACAATATCCATCGGGCTTGAGGTGGCAGACGACAAAATACTTCGAAAGCTGAATAAGGGATTCAAGCTGAAAGACTTTGAAGAAGGTGCGAAGAAGATACACAATGCAGGCGGGAAAGTAAGAGCGTATCTTCCCGTCAATCCGCCGTTTGTAGGTGACGTGGAAAAATCAATTGACAAGTCCGTGAAATACGCCTTAAAGCATGCGGATTCTGTGGTTTTGATAAACACACTCCCACATGCTAATGCACCCTTGTTCGACTTTTGGGTTCGGGGGGAATGGAACTTTCTGAGTAAAGAGGATTTCGCGAAAGTAACTTTGAAGTGGGCGGACCACCCGAAAATCGATCTTGATTTCGAGACCTTCCGTTTCACACCCAAGTTTCCGAAAAGACTTAGGAAAAAACTCGCCGGAGTCGGGGAGGAATACCTCACTCACCCATACTTTGAGGTTTGGCAGGACTGGCTTTGCAGGTGGTATAAACCCCCGGAAAAACGAAGAACCATTTTGTTTCTGTCGTGCGCGTTCAAAAAACCCTACAGCGAGTCAGAAACCCACAAAAAAATAATCGAGGTCCTCAATGAAAGCGGGAAAAGAGGTAGTATACACGAAGTAATGCTGTCTAATGCCGGAGTAATCCCCAGAGAATTTGAAGACCACTACCCATTCAACGACTATGACTGGAGTGAAAAAAACGAGACTCCAGAAATACGGCTCAGATACGTTGAAGTTACGGGAAAACGAATAGGAGAGTATTTAAGCGCGCACAAAACATGTTATGACAAGTTTTTATGCTACCTGAAACCCGACTCAGACTCATACAAAGCGCTTGAAATGGCAGTTAGTGAGGTTGACGGGTCAATAAAGAATTTGTTGACCGGTGAAACCTATATGAAAGTTAGGGGTGGAAGCAAACCGTTAACACAGAATGAATCTTTAAAAGACTTGGAAAAAGGATTAGAAAATGAAGTGCGCTAAATTCCATTTAATCGGGGAAGACTCAGACTGGTATAAAATCCGAGTTCAAAAAGAAATTGAAGCCCACGGACTTGCAGGAAACGTCCTCGATTCAGGAGAAGGAAAACTAGTAATCGTAGTGGAAGGCGAGGAAGCAAAGATAAACTCCATGTACAACACGCTCAAGGAGGCAAGCCCATCCAACGTCGTCTTCAGTTTGGTGGAGTACGGGAGAATCAAAAAAGAGAAGACGAGGGAAGAGGAGAAATGGGATGAAGTAACCGAACTTTTAAGAGAGATTGAAAAGACTATGAGGCGTGTAAACAACAAGCTTGATGGACTGCAAGGAGTAGTTGTAAACTCAGATGAGCAAATGGAAGATGAACCAATTGTAAGCGAGGGGGAAGAGGAGGCTGAAAACGCCTTCGCCTTCATGTTCGGTTGAAATGGTAAAGCTTGAAGTAGATCTTAGAAGAAAAGACTCTGAAAAGTTCATCGAAATTTGCGGGGAAGCGAAAATCAAGCCCGATGACCTGCTTCACACTTTTATCAGTGCGGTTGTGGAATACTATTCGGAAACACCCCAGCTTTTACGTGAGTTTTCTGGCGAAAAATTTTTTCCCGCGCCGATAATGGAAACTGTTTACCGGTTTAATGAGAAAACCGGGAAGATTGAGAGGCTTGGGTTGACTGGGAAGGGAAAGCTTCTGAAACTTGAGGAGGCGACACCCAAAACCATTAAATCTGAGGTGGAATCCATGCAGGATTCTTTAAGGCATTACTTCAAATATTTAGAGGAACAGTAAGATAGCATGAAAGTTATTCCAGCAGTAGACATTTTAGGGGGTGAATGCGTGCAGCTTGTGGGAGGAGACCCTAAAACGAAAAAATCCTATGGAGACCCCATTGAGGTGGGATTGGGGTGGATTGAGAAAGGAGCGAGGATACTGCATATAGTTGACCTTGATGCGGCATTGGATATCGGAGAAAACCACAATACAATAAAAGTTTTCCGGAGTAAGACGAGCGCGCCGATGTTTGTTGGAGGGGGGATCAGAGACAAAAACAGGGTGGATGAGCTCGTGCACTTAAGTGTTGACAAGATAATTTTAGGTACCAACGCCATAGAAGACATTGGAAAAGACTTCGAGTTTTTAAAATTGGTTTGTGATTGGTACGGAAAAGAAAAATTCATAATCTCTGTAGACTCGAAAGACGGATACGTTGTTACTAAAGGCTGGCAGGAAAAGACTAAGATTAAGACTGGGGATGCCATAAGAGAGCTTGAACCATATTGTTGGGGTTTTTTATACACTGATGTTGATGTGGAAGGTCAGATGAAGGGGTCTCGAATTGAGAGAATACGAGAGGTTCTAGACGCGTCATCGCTTCCGGTGATAGCTTCAGGCGGGATTAAGAGCCAAAAAGAGATTGACGCTTTAAAGGCTGAGGGTGCTTGGGGTGTTATTGTAGGTAAGGCCTTGTATGAAGGGAAGATTCCTATAGAAGTTTTGGGTGAATACAGGTAAAACAAAAAGATGTTTGTTGACTCCCATTGTCATTTAACTTTTACTCAATTCGATGAGGATCGGGGGGAAGTAATTGAGCGTGCGGTCAAATCGGATGTTTTGATTGTGAATTCTATCGTAAGTCCCTTGGAAGTGGATGATGGATTAAAATTTTTGAGGGATTTTGATAACGTTTATTCAACTCTGGGTTTAAGTGCCTCCTGCTTAGATGATGGTGAGGTTGAGGAGACCATCAATCTTATAAGGCAAATGCGTGAAGAAATCGTTGGTTTGGGCGAGGTTGGGTTAGATTACTATTGGGTTAAAGGTGAGGGAGAGCGAGCGGTATTGAAAGAAAATTTTGGAAAATTTATCGAACTGTCGAAAGAAGTAGACCTTCCATTGGTAGTGCATTCCAGAGATGCGGAAGCCGACTGCATAAAAATGCTCGAAAAACATGACAAGCCCGCATTAATGCATTGTTTCTCGGGAAGGCTTGAGCAAGCTTTGAATGCTATTGAATTAGGGTGTCTGATTTCAATACCAACGAATGTGGTGTATGTTAAGAAAAGGCAGGAATTGGCAGGCGAGATTCCAGTTGAATCACTGGTTCTTGAGACTGATGCACCATACCTGTCCCCAACCCCAAAGACGAGGAACGAGCCCATAAACGTTGTCAAGGCTGCCCAGAAAATTGCCGAGATAAAGGGGATTTCAGTCGAGGAAGTTGAAGATTCCACTACAGAGAATGCGAAAAAGTTTTTCAGGATTTAAGCTTGCTTTTATTTCAACGCCTCCAATAAGAATAACCTTAAAATGGAAAACAATAAACCCTCAACGTATGCGAAAGCCGGAGTTGACATAAGACGCGAAGAGCTTGCAATAAAAGGCATTAGCGGTTGGTTGGAGAAGACTTTCAAGTTTCGGGAAGGGAAAATTGGCGCAGTAATGAAGGGGATTGGAGGCTACGCAAACCTAGTTGATCTAGGCGAATACGCGCTTGCAATGACGACGGACGGAGTTGGGAGTAAAGTACTGGTTGCTCAGGAATTGGATAAATACGATACAGTTGGTATAGACTGTATCGCCATGAACGTTAATGACCTGATTTGCGTTGGTGCCGAACCGATCGCTCTCGTAGACTACCTTGCAGTGGAAAGTGTTAATGAAAAGATTACTAGTGAGATTTCGATAGGACTGTATGAAGGCGCCCGGCAGGCTGAAATAACAATTGTTGGGGGGGAGACTGCGACACTGCCTGACGTGATCCGGGGTGTAGACAAGAAGGGATTTGATCTGGCCGGAACCGCGGTCGGAGTAGTGAAAAAGGATAAGATAATCACCGGGGGAGACATTATTGTGGGAGACAAGGTTGTTGGAATTCGAAGTAACGGCATACACTCAAACGGGCTTACATTAGCTAGAAAAGTCCTTCCGAAAAACATGTGGAGCCAGCTTTTAAAGCCAACCAGGATTTATGTCAGAGAGGTTTTAAGCATTATAGACGAGTTCCCAGTTCACGGGCTAGCGCACATTACGGGAAGCGCATATCTTAAGCTTCGAAGGATTACGGAACTCGGATTCATACTCGATAACCTGCCTGAACCAGGCATGATATTCAAGAAGATACAGGAGTTGGCAAACATAACAGACGAGGAGATGTACAAGACTTTCAACATGGGCATAGGATTTTGCGTTATCACAGACGAGGAAAGCGCGAAATCGATAGTCGAGAAATACAAAAGCGAATACAAGCTGGAAATAATCGGCACAGTAGTCGAAGAACCTGAAGTAACCATAAAAAGAGGAGACCTTGAATTTAAGTTGAAGTAAACCGAAATATTAGACTAGGTGAGATAAACATGCCTTTAACTGAAGTCGAAAAAATATGGATGAACGGTAAGCTCATAGACTGGGCTGATGCTAAAGTTCACGTGCTCACTCACGCCTTACATTATGGTAGCGGAGTCTTTGAGGGATTACGCTGCTATAATGCGAAGAAGGGTCCTGCAGTATTCAGGCTAGTCGACCATATGGAAAGGTTTTTAGATTCCGCGAAAATTTATTTCATGGACTTACCTTACACTATTGAACAATTGTGTGAGGGGGCCCGGGAGGTCGTTAGAGTCAACAAGCTTAAGGAGTGCTACATCCGCCCCATCGCATTTAGGGGTTACGGGGAGATGGGTTTGAATCCGTTAAACGCTGTCATAGACGTTGCGATTGCAGCCTGGCCTTGGGGTACTTACTTGGGTGAGGAAGGGTTGGAGACGGGAATCAGGGTTAAGATTTCCAGCTACGAAAGAATCAATGCAAACGTGATGCCGCCCGCAGCCAAGGCGACCGGACAATACATAAACTCCATACTTGCGAAAATAGAATCCTTAAAGGCGGGATACGATGAAGCGTTAATGCTCGACAACCGGGGCATGGTCAGTGAAGGACCTGGAGAAAATATTTTTATGGTTAAAGAAGGATTCCTCTACACGCCACCCGAACACGCAAGCATACTTCCGGGAATAACCCGGGACAGCATCATACATCTCGCGGGAGACTTAAACATCCCCGCCTGCATAACCGACATAGACCGAGGCATGCTCTTAACAGCGGACGAGCTGTTTTTCACCGGCACGGCCGCGGAAGTCACACCCATCCGGGAAGTCGACGGAATAGGAATAGGAAAGCCAGGACCAATCACGAAAAAACTCCAGAAAAAGTTCTTTGAAGCCGCAAAAGGAAAAGACAAGAAACACGAAGACTGGATAGACTACGTTTGAAGTATAATACCACCAAAAAGAACAAAAAAGTGAGATAATTAGTGTTATCTGTAATTCCCGAGGGCGCAAAAGAAAATTAACCCCATTTTTTACTATCCTTCAATCTTGTTGTTTCTTCGTCTTTTTCCGGTTTCCGGAAAACATAGAGGTGTTCGTGCATGATTAGTAGGAAGTTTGATTCTTGGGATTTTTTTTTCCAGAAGCCGGTGGCTTTGCAGTTCCATTGTTGTTTGATTATGTCTTCTTTGAGTATGAATCCTGCTTTTAGGAAGGCTTGTAGGATTCTAGCTGAAATGGGGACATAGTGTTTATGTCTCCGGGTGTCGCCGATTAGTATTCCACAATATTTTCCTGATTTTAGGACTCGAATGCTTTCCTGAGCCACGATTTTCATTTCTTCTGCGAATTCGTTTAAGTCGTGGACTGAGGATAAATCGCCTTTAACTTGTTCTTGTGTGTAAGGGATGATATTCAAATAAGGAGGGTGTGTTGCTATCAAGTCTATTGATTCGTCTGATATTTTATCGAGATTCCGAGCGTTGCCAACATATGTTTTTTGCCCTGTTTCAGGGAAGTTTTCGTCTATCGAATCAAACCTTAATCGGTCTCGCGTTATCATTATTGCATCTGAATTGATATCTACTCCAATCCCGTTTCTTCCTAACAGCTTACATTCGATTAGTGTCGTTCCTCCGCCGACCATCTGATCTAGAACCGTATCGCCTTCCGTAGAATAACGTAGAATAAGGTTTCTTGGTATCTCGGGGGCCCAGTTCCCCCTATAATCTCCTCTATGGGTGGCCCAATCCCCTCTTTTCGGGAAAGACCACACTGTTGAACACTCTAGTTCGAAATCCTTTTATTTTTGATCTCCTAATCAGAGTTCATATTATGGATTTACACTTGTTCAACGAATCTATTTTTAGGCGTTATAAAAGCAATTCCCAAAGGATTAGAAGATTATCAGAGGATTGGTTTGAAGAACAGATGTATTGTCCAGCATGTAAGTGCGATAATCTGGAATCCTTTCAGAATAACACACCTGTCGCTGATTTTTACTGCCCAAAGTGCATGAGCCAATTCCAGCTGAAGAGTCAGTCAAATCCTTTTGGAAATCGAATTCTTGATGGAGCATATTCAAAAATGATAGAATCTATTCATAAAGGAGATCAACCCCACTTCTTCCTTTTGCACTATACACTCAATGATTGGTCTGTCTTGAATTTAGAAGTAATACCTAACTACTTTTTTTCAGAATCAATAATCGAGAAGCGTAAACCCTTAGCCCCAACAGCTAGACGGGCCGGTTGGGTAGGCTGTAACCTTCTCTTATCTAGGATTCCAGAAGACGGGAGGATTCAGACAATAACTGATTCAATAATCCATGAATCCAAAGAGGTGAGAACCAATTGGCTGAAAGTCTCATTTCTCAAGAATCAGAAATCCCCGAGTAGAGGCTGGATTACTGATATTATGTGGTGCATCAAAGACCTTGATAAAAAAGAATTCACTCTGGATGAAATTTACTCCTATAAGAACCATTTAGCCAAACTACATCCATTGAACAAGAATATTAAGCCGAAAATCAGACAGCAACTACAATTCTTGAGAGACAAAAAATACCTCAAATTCCTAGGAAGTGGGGAATACCAGCTAAAAAAAAGATAATAGCTTTTAAATTTAGAATCGATCTGGATCACATGAAAAGATTTCTTATTATTGGCGATAGAGGAAAATATGGTTGGATGATAGATTTTGTAGTCCTGTGGATAGGTCAAGCAAAAAATGAGAAACACGCCTTATACCAGTTTAAAAAAATCATAAGTAGAGAACCGCATGATGTCTATAAGATAATTGAGATATGCAACGAAACTGAATTTCTATCATATAGCGGTTTCTAGTTTATACGGGTCGAAGTATACTAAATCATTCTCAGTAACCATCTTTTCGACTCCTTCAAAATCCATTAATTTAATTTCAACTCCTTGAAGTAATTCGCTGGCTTTACGTAATGCCTTTTCGTTCACGATATTGGGATTTTTGTAACGACCGAATGGTACATTAAACTCTCCCTTCGAGTTTTCTCGATATAATCCATTAAAGCAGGTTTTATTCAGATACAAAAACATGGCTGATTCCTCAATTCCCCCAGACTTTGAATTGAATCGATCACGTATTGAATAGAAATACTCCTTGGAATGGTTCTTATCATGGATCTGAAGGAAGTCGATAATATCGCCAACCGAATCCCTAACATTAATGTAACAGTCAACAAGGGTTTTATTAGAATCGGATAAGACTATCTTTTCCGGAGAGAACTTCTGTTTAACATAATAAAAGACTGCTCCGCCTCCGATAAATGGTTCAAAATAGCTGTTAAAATCGGGGGGAAAATAATGTTCAAACTGTTTCAATAATTGAGATTTTCCGCCCGCCCATTTTACAAAAATAGGAATTTCATATCCGTTCATATGATATATCATTTGTGGGGAATTCTAATAAAAACCCACAGAGTCCAATAAAAAAATAAAAATATTGTGGCTCGCAACTCTTCACCCTATCGAGCTTGATTCGACTTTTCGAGTCTTGGTTGTTTAAAAAGTGGCTAAACGGGAAATCCTTCGGATTTCCCCAAGTTTTCTCCCTACATTCGTAAACTGAGTTTACTCACATATGTTAAATCCTATCGCGGAGAGTATATCTGTTGGTAATGATTTATTTTTTGAAAAAGTCATTGTGCTTGCTTCTATGGAATTCTCTGACGTCTTTGGTGTGGTAAGTTTTGGTCAGAAGCATGTAGCTGAAGACGAAATTGGGTTGTTTGAGTAGTCAGTTTATTACTGTCCCAGTAAAGGATTCCCCATTTATCACGTCTTTTAGGTTTTCTAAGTCGTGCCCGTGAAGGATTATGGTTTTTACTTTTGAGCGGATTATTGACTCTACTGCCATCTTGTCCATGAGCGCGTAGTTGCCGGGGGATTGGGGGATGCCTTCTACCAGCGTTAGTAGTTCATCGGCCGACATTTCCTCGATAAGGGTTGCGTCACTAAATTTCTTCGGGTCTTTGTTGTAGACGCCGTCGATGTTGGAGGCGTTTATGAGAAGGTCCGCGCCAACTGTTTCGGCGAGTTGTGCGGCAACAGCGTCTGTCGAGTGTTTGGGGTCGGTCCCTCCCATAACCACGATTTCTTTCGACTTGGCCTGCGCGATCGCTTCCGCTACTGTCTGAGGTATCTGCCTGTTTGCCCGCTTCCCAATCGCAGATGAGAGTAGAAGCGCGTTCAAGCGGGTGGCGTAAATGCCAAGCCAGTCAAGAAGTTCGTCAGAGGCGTCAAGTTTTCTTGCGGCTTGCTGGTATTTCCTGGCGATTTTTCCCCCGCCCACAACCACGTAAACCTTGTGCCTTTGGGTTAATTCCCTTAAAAACTCTGCGACTTCCTCTAGAAAACTCGGATCTATTTCATCAGGAGCTAGTATGCTTCCCCCCAGCGAGAAAACAATCTTCATCGTATTTTATTAGCCTTGTGTAAATAAAATAGCGGAGAGTTTAAGGTGAGTGGATTACTTGATTTACTGGTTTTCGGGGATACGGCAATAGACCATTTTTATGAAGTGGACTCGTTTCCAAAGACGAACACTGCAGCTGAAATATTTAATAGTCGAAAGTTTTACGGGGGTATGGGAGCAAATACTGCCGTTGTTGCGAAATCTTTGGGTTTGAGTGTTGGTCTTGTCTCGGTTATTGGAACGGATGTTGAAGACTACCGGAGGTACTTGGATAACTTGGGGATTGAATTACATTTGAAGGGTGTTTTCGGAGACACGACTCAATCGCTTTTCTTCAAAAATAACGGCTCGCAAATCAGTTTCTTCTACAAGGGAGTGACCGAAAAACTAGATGAATTAGAGCCGGGCAAAACATTTGAAAAAGAATTGATTAAGCGAACTAGCACGGTTTATCTCGGAAGAACATACTTAAACTTGCAGAAAAAAGTTGTAAAGTCGTGCAGGAGCAAGCTTTTAGTATATAATCCGGGATATGGAGTTTTCGAGTTTACGACCATACCTGAAGACTTCAAGCAGATTTTGTCTAAGACTTCCGTCTTGATTTTAAACCAGCATGAACTAGACCACCTTATGGCTTTAGGTTTTAAGATTGGGGGTTCTCACGGACCCAAAACAACGATTATTACCAAGGGGGCTAAAGGTTGCTCGGTTTACGGTAGAAACACTGAAGTTGATATCGGCGGTTTTAAAACGGACGTGATTGACGCTTCAGGCGCAGGTGATGCCTTTAATGCAGGCTTTATCGCCGGGCAGGTTAAGGGTTATGACATCTTCGATTCCGTAAGATTTGGGAATGCGACTGCGTCATTTATTGTTGAGGCGTGGGGTTGTCAGACAAATCTTGCCGACTGGGATAAAGTCAAAAACAGGTTCAACAGCATAAAATGAGTGAATGGATTGCGTTTGATTGTGTTGGAAAGAGTGTTGAAAAGACAATTGATTTGTTGTTCAAGTCTTTTAATCTTAAATTTTGGCTTAAGCTTGCATTAGTTGTTTTTTTAATAAATGGGAGCGTTGGAAACAGCCTTAATTTACGTTTTTATGAATTTGATTCTGGGAATTTTGATTTGATGCAGTATCTCCCCATCTTGATTGTAATTACACTATTGCTCGTATTGATTGTTGTTTTTTTCACTTTTATCGGGAATGTGGCTGTATTTGTGTTTCTTGATTCTGTTTTGAAAAAAAGCGTTAAACTAGTGGATGGATTGCACGAGAATCTTGGCCGGGGATTAAAATTGTTTTTGTTTATGATTTGTTTGTCGTTAATTTTCATTGTTTTCACGGGAATTTTATTCATTCCATTAATACTTATTTTACAGTTACTGTCAGGTGGTTTGAAATTCGCACTAATTTTAGTTTACGGTTTCATTGCATTCATAATTTTATTCACAGCCTTGATTTTTTTGAGTGTTGTGGGTTTATTCACGGTTGATTTTGTAGTACCCTTGATGTATAGTAAGGGGGAGGGTATCCTCGACTCTTGGAAGAGTTTGTTGAAGGTCATAAAAAAGAATCAAGGACAATTCGTGATGTATGTGATTGCGAGAATACTATTAGGGATTGCAACCGGGATTTTATCCGCAATTTCTGGTTTCATCTTGGTTTTCATTCCATTTTTCATTATCGGGATTATTGTTGCAGTTATCTCTGAATCGGGAAACTTACTATTTTCAAATCCAGCAATACTTGTTTCTTCCGGAATGATAATATTTTTAATAGCGATGGTTTTAGGATATTTGATGTCAATAATCCTACTTCCAATATACGTATTCTACAGGTATTTTAGCCTTATTTTCATAGGAAAAATCATTCCAGAACTTGAGTTTTTCAAAGGGGAAAAAGAGGCTGATGAACCGAAAGTAAAGAAGGAACTTTACGTTGAGGTTGAGTGAATGAAAGCATACGTTGTTGGAGGATCAGGTTACACGGGTCGTGAGCTTATAAGAATCCTCGAATCTCATCCGAAAGTCGAAGAGGTTAAGGTGTCCTCTACGAGATTTTCCGGGAAGAAAGTGTCTGACGTTCATAAAACTCTCACGACAAGCCTTGTTTTCGAAGAGTTTAATGCATCAAGTGCAAATAGTTGCGACGTTGCTTTCTGTTGTGTGCCGCATACTAAGGCCATGGAGATCGTAAGTGAGCTTGAAACAAAGGTTATTGATTTGAGCGCCGACTTTAGGTTGAAGGATGTTTCAGTCTATGAAAAGTTTTACGGTGTCAAACACTCGAATCCAAAACTCGTGGAAAATGCGGTTTACGGTCTTCCAGAGTATTATCGCAAGGAGATTAAGGATGCCAGGATCGTTGCAAATCCGGGGTGTTATCCCACTGCAGTAGTGTTAGCTGTGAGGCCTTTAATTGAATCCTTTGACGTGCAAAGTGTAATCGCGGATGCGAAAAGCGGGGTTTCAGGGGCGGGAATGGTTAAGGAAGATGAGTATCAAAAGTTTGTGGGAGATGAGAATTTTAAGGCTTACAAGCTTACAACACACCAGCACGCTCCGGAAATAGATCAGGAGGTGGGTTTTCCTGTTTTTTTCACGCCGCATCTCGCCCCCTTCGATCAGGGAATTTTCACAACAATACACGCCTTAACACTTGCAAATCCGCAGGAAGTTAAGAGATGCTATGAGGAAAAATACAAGGATGAACCATTTGTGAAATTAGTAAAAGAGCCTGATGTCGCCTCCGTCAGAAATACGAACATGTGCCAGATTGGGGGGTTTGAATCCGACGGGAAACGGTGTGTTATCACTTCTGCAATTGACAATCTGGTTAAGGGAGCGAGCGGACAGGCAGTGCAGAACATGAACCTGATGTTTGGATTCAAAGAGACGATTGGTTTAGTGTAAGATTAACAAAGGCGAGTAAACGAAGCTACGAGCGTAGCGAGCAGTTTGGGGAAATTTGAAGTTTCCCGTTTAGTCGCTGTTAACTGAACGAAGCCAAAGGGGTGAGGAAAGTCCCATAAGGGATGTAGAGTTGCGAGCCGCCGCCTTAGATTATTAATGATAGGCTGATGAGATTCCAACCTGTAAGTAATTCACAGAGGTGGCAGCGGTATACGCAACCTGACATGATATTACTTGAATCATTGTAGTTGAAGACTGTGTTACATGTGTTATTGTCTCCTGTTGTTGCATCGCCGTCGTATATGTCGTAGTATGCACCCCCTGAGATATTGTTAAAACAAAAGTAGTTATCATACAATGCATTCCCTGTGCTGAGATTGTCAATGTAAGAGCCCCAAGTATTGTAATCTGCAGTATTGTTGATTAAAGTGTTATTAGTTGATTCTAAAATTATTATACCTGCACTGTTGTTCCTAGCTGTGTTTGATGTCAATGTGTTGAAATTACTAGATGATATGAGGATAATCCCTCCCTCATCGTTGTTAGTTACAACATTATTAGATAGAGTATTGTTACTCGACAACTCAAAAAACATGCCATATTCGAAATTCGATACATTACATTTTTTAACCGTTACATTACTCACATTTAGTCCAACAATACCAAAATAAAGCCCTTTTCCTTGTATTTTATGTCCACGACAATCTAACGTTATGCTGTCGGTTCCAACGATTAATCCCTCCAACGAATCCTTATCAGAGCAATTAAGGTCGGCATTCAAACTAATGTCGGACGTTAAAATCTCACCGCAGGGGACACAGGGATTCACACACCCTGTCGTGTTCGTGTCATTGTATTTGTAGGTTGTGTCACAGGTGTTGTTTTCACCTAGCGTGTTACCATTTATATAGATGTCATTGTAGATAGTCCGTTGTAGATTATTAAAACAAACGCGATTACCATACAATTTATTTTCCATACTTGAATTATCAATGGACAAACCATGACGTAGATTATAGTTGACTGTGTTATTACTAAATGTGTTATTGAAACTATATGGAATAAGTTTTATTCCAAGTCCATTATTGTTAACTGTGTTTTCTTCGATTTGAGTATGGCTAGATGATTCGAGATATATTCCCTCATCATCATTATTGCTCACCGTGTTGTTTATTATTAAGGAATTAGTAACTGTATCGAAGAAAACACCAACATCATTTCCAATAATACTATTATTGAAAAGCTTATTGCCAGTTGACAAGAAAGAAAAAACACCATAATCGCCGTTAATAATTGTGTTAGATATTATTGAATTGTAGTCACTTGACGGGCGCATGTATATACCTTCGTCATTATTGGATATAGTGTTATATGAAAGAATATTACCATCCGACTCATCAATAACGATGCCATCATCGCTATTATCATTGATAAAGTTGCCAATAATCGAGTTATTGTGTGACCCAACAAGATAAATCGCTTCTGCACTCCCGTTAATAATAGTATTGTTTAAGATTGTATTGCTTTCACCCAAAAGTATCCCTATGCCTCCATTGTTATTTGTGAGAGTATTAGATGTGACATTGGTTAGATTTGATGAAAAAATGAGGATAGTACCCTCACTAAAACTCAGAGTATTATTGTAGAGGAGACAATTATTCGATAAATCTAGGAATATGCCGTAGTCAAAATCCCGGATTACACAATTCTTTATTGTAACGTTTGAAATATTATGAAGCTGGATGCCAAAGAAGAACGGCTCACCTGAATCATTCAATGACTCATTTCTAGAAATCAAATAACCATTACAGTCAAGTGTGATATCGTCAACACCCATTATCAAACCATGGCCACCGCAGTCAAGATTCGAAGATAAGTTAGTGTCCACAAGGATTGTGTCTCCACAAGATACAGCATCAGCTACGGAGATAAGAAAAACAAGTAACACAATACACCTAAAGAACCTACTAGTTACGCCCATATTATCCACTAGAATTGAGGAATTTAATACTTACAAAAAAACATTTATTGTTCAGCGGTGAGTTAACATTTCAGTGAACACATAATATTCGTTAGAGTCATCGAGACTTAAAGTCGAGGATGGCTCATTTGTCGTCGGCAAACTCCGACAATGTTTGGGTTCAAGGAGACGATTGGTTTAGTGTAAGTGTTTTTTCTGGGTCTTCCAGCTTCCCCTTCTGAACCAGGCGACTGCAACAATAAATGCGATTAGGGATGAAAATAGTATTCCGTACCATATTCCTTGGATGCCCATGGTTCTTGAAAAAATGTATGCTAGTG
This sequence comes from Euryarchaeota archaeon SCGC AAA252-I15, assembly GCA_000402775.1. Lineage (GTDB taxonomy): Archaea > Altiarchaeota > Altiarchaeia > IMC4 > SCGC-AAA252-I15 > SCGC-AAA252-I15. The sequence continues at coordinate 32,104 of AQSC01000061.1, forward strand.
GGATATTGAATATTATCACCCTGATTATTGTTAGGGCGAGCGATGGTAGGGCGTGGCCGGAGCCTAAGAAAGCCCCTGAGATTACAATGCTTACGCCTATGAAGAAATATGAGAGGGGTACAATCCTTAGAAAGCTGGATCCGTATGAGACGACTAGGGGATCATTGTTGAATAGCATGATAATCTGTTTTGAAAAGATTATGAAGAATAATCCGAGTATTGCCATGCAAGCAGTGGCAAGAAGCCCTGCCTTATAAGTCATTTCTTCAGCCCGCTTAAATTGCCCGGCACCCACGTTTTGACCGACTAGCGATACTACCGAGATTGAGACTCCAAGTGCTGGGAGGATTGCAAGACTATCCAGGCGGAAGCCGATCCCAAAGGCTGCGAGAGCTTCAGTCCCGAAACCGGCAACAATTATTGTTAAAAGAAACATGCCAATACTCATTGAAAGGTTCGAAATAGATGATGGTACTCCAACACTGAATATACCCTTCACGTATTCGAGGTTGAAGGAAAACTTGTGAAGCTTTATCTTAAGCCAAGTCTTATCCATGAAAAAGTAGGCGAATATTATTAGCATCCCAAAAGCCCTAGCAGCAATAGTCGCAATAGCCGCCCCCTTAACACCCCAACCCAAAGTGAAAATGCAGATGGGATCCAAGATGATATTTAAGATGGCTGCAGCCCCCATACCGTACATTGGAAACTTCATCTCGCCTTCACCACGGATTATGCTGTTTCCGACCATAGCCAGAAAAAAGATGGGGGAACCGAGAAGAATGATGTGGATGTAGTCAAGTGCCAGATCATTTACGACTTCTGTCACACCCATCAAAGAGAAAAGAAAACCTGTGGAGGCAATACCACCGACCATGAAAAAAATTGAGAGGACAAATGCGAGAACAAGAGCGTGTTCCGCGACCTCACCTGCCTTGACGTAGTTTTTCGCCCCGAAACATCGGGCGATTAAGGAGGTTGAGCCGACACCCAAACCCGTTGCAAGAGAGATTATGAGAAATACTACTGGAAAACTCACACTTACCGCGGCAAGTGCGTCTGCGCTTATTTTCCCGACAAAGTATGCGTCAACAATGTTGAAGGCGCTCTGCAATGCGAAGGCGACGACCATAGGCCATGACGTCGACAAAATAGTCAGTAAAACAGACCCTTCAGTTAGATCCTTAGCCATCCAAGAGAAAAGGTAGTAAGCCTTAAAAAATCAGTCGTTCCTCTTAGCTTCAAGTTTCAGAAGTTTCCCGTGCAAATCCCGAAGAAGGGGTACCCCAATGTCCTCATCGATTTTCCCAGACTTGATTTTACGCTTCAAAAGCTTAATCTGCTCGGAAACCTCCCTTATCTCGTATTCAAGACCTGAAGCAACCTGTCTTTTAGTCTGCTCTTTAGGGACTTGTTTTCCGATAACATCCCAAAGCTCGGTATAAAGGTCTTTTTCACCGCTTTGTTCAAGTTGTTTTTCAGCAAGCCTATACCAGGCGGGAAGAGTTGAAGATCGTGTATTTATAACTTCCATAAAATCCGAGAAATCCACTTTCCGTTCGGGCTTGCCCGAAAGCGCCTCAGCCCAAGGCCGCTCTAAAGCCAAATCCACGCAAGTTTTAACGTCCGCTGAAGAAAAACCCTCCATGAATCCAGACAATTTCTTGAAATCCAATCCAGTTTCAACCTGCTTGCCCTGAGTGTGTAAACTAAGAATCTCGGACCTCGTTTCAGCATCAGGGGCTGAAACAAAAACCTGTTCCGTAAACCTTCCAGCACGTCTAAGCGCAGGATCAACAGCCCACGGAGCATTCGTGGACGCCAAAACCATGACACCATCACGGTCTTTGAATCCGTCTAATTCAGTTAGAAACTGGTTTACAAGAGTCCTAGATTTACCGGCAGCCTCTCGTCTCGGTGCTATCGCATCAATCTCATCAAAGAATATTATTGAGGGAGTGTTTCGGACAGCACGCTCAAAAATCGCGTTAAGCCTTCGCTCGCTTTCACCCACTTCTTCAGAGAGAATGTCAGTGATTTTCACGTTGAAAAAAGTTGCATTACATTCTCCGGCAGTAGCCCGCGCAAGATATGTTTTACCGCAACCGGGGGGGCCGTAAAAGAGGATTCCGCCTCCCACATCGCGAGAGTACTTCGCGGAAAGTTTTGGTTTGGTTAAAGGGTAAACTATGGTTCTTTTGATTTTTTCCTTGGTTGAAGACAAGTCCGCAACATCCTTAAACTTTAATTTGGGCTTGATTGCAGCCTCAATACCGCCAGCATACTTCATGATGTCTTCCAACATGTTTGAGAAAACCTCAGCCTCACCACTCTCATTAATCTGGGTTAAAGCAAGCTTAAACCAGGGTGGAAGAGAACTATTCCGCTCTTCTATTGCGGAAATAAAATCTTTTTGATTTGCCTTTCGAGCCGTCGTGCCGGAAAGAGCCTCAGCCCAAGGCTTGTCAATCGCGTCATCGCATACAGCTTTAATGTCAGCGCTAGAGTATCCTTCAGTCAATTTTGAAAGTTGCTTGAAGTCGACGTTAGAGGATATTGGACGGTCCCGAGTATGGATTTCGAAAATCTTTTCTCGAACATCCTTCCCGGGAGGTGGAACATATATCTGGTCGGTTAAACGTCCAGCCCGCCTTAAGGCAGGATCAACATCCCAAGGAGTGTTAGTAGAAGCCAAGACCATGACACCTTCACGGTCTTTGAAGCCGTCAAGTTCTGATAAAAACTGGTTTACCAAAGTCCGGGATATTCCGGCAGACTCCCTTCTGGGAGCCAGGGCATCAATCTCGTCGAAAAATACGATTGCCGGAGTGTTTTGGTAAGCGCGTTCGAAAACATACTTAAGGTTTTTTTCAGGGTCTCCAATCTCGCTTGAAAGAATGTCGGTGACTTTGATGTTGAAGAAGGTTGCATCACATTCGCCGGCAGTAGCCCTTGCAATGTAGGTTTTCCCGCAACCAGGAGGACCGTAGAGTATGGCACCTCCACCAACCTTTTTCTTGTATTTCCTGGCAATCTCCGGTTTAACGAGAGGATTGATGATTGAGTTGGTGACCTTATCCTTGACATCCTCCATATTCGCAACATCAATAAACCTGAGTTTGGGCTTAACCTCCTGGTCAACACCGCCCGCATGCCTTAAAATTTGACGCGACAAATCAGCAAACAACTCGACTTCCCCGCTTTTCCTGATCTGCTTTTCAGCCTGCTTGTACCAGGCAGTCAAAGAACTAGGCCTTACACCCAAAACAATCAAGAAATCATTCATAGTCGCCTTACGCGCGGGAGCGCCCTTTAAAGCCTCCGCCCAAGGAATCTCAAGAGCATCATCACAAACAGCCTTGATATCGGCACTGGAATAACCTTCAGTAAGCTCTCCAAGCTTTTCAAGATCTACTTTAGATGAGACGGGCCGCTTTTTCGTGTTTAATTTGAAAATCTCGAGACGAGTCAAGTAATTTGGGGGGGGGATGAAAATCAGATCTGCAAATCTCCCAGGCCTTCTAAGGGCGGGATCAAGATCCCATGGAACGTTAGTGGAACCAAGAATTAGAACATTCTCGGAGTAATTTTCAACGCCATCCATCTCCATTAAAAACTGGTTCACTATAACCCTTGAACTAGATCCTGCACTGTCACGCCGCTCAGCCAACGCATCAATCTCGTCGAAAAACAGGATGCAGGGAGCACTCTTGCTCGCTGTCGAAAAAACCTCGTGAATGTTTTTTGCTCCGGCCTCATCACCCCCTGAAATTATGTCTGAAGTGTTTATGTTAAAGAAATTTAGTCCGCATTCACCCACAGTAGCCCGTGCGATATAGGTTTTACCGCAGCCGGGAGGACCGTAAAAGAGAATCCTTCCCCCGCCCTTCTTCTCATATTTCTTAGAGACTTCAACGTGTTGGAGGGGGTAGATTATTGCTTCCCTGATCTTCTCCTTAACCTCCTTTAAATCCGCAACGTGAGAGAAGTTTATTGTGGAGGCCTCAATCGGAACCGAACCCCCAGCACCCATCTCAGTTGAAAATGAGATGGGTTCAAGCTTCACTTCAGAGGGAAACCCAGTCTTAAGTCTCTTGTAGCCTTTCGGACAGGCGAGATATTTTATTTCCGTTGCAGGACCCTCACCGCCCTTATGCTCAATTATTGCATAGGGTAAGTACACAAGTCCCTTAAGTATTACTTTTCCACCGAAAAATTGGCCTAACACCTCAGCAACCCTGTCGTGGTTGAATTGAATCGGATCTTTTATGTAATCATCATCTCCCATATCGGATGTGTGCAAAGCAGCGCCTATATCATACCTTAGGTTTGAAAAAACGGGTAGGTGAAAACCCAACCGTACATAATACCGGTGCATTATTATGTCGTCTTCAAGGTAGTATCTTAAGAAATTGAACATTTGACTTGACTCCCTCTCATAAGTTTCGATAAAACCTTCATTTTTAAGTTCAGCGACCACTTCACGATCAAGTTGGTCGTAGGGAATGCTCCCATACTCGTATAATTGGCCTAATGTGGTGATTATCACGTCCTTGTAGTCGATTATTTGCCGTACTAATCCGTCTTTAACAAGCTTGGGATCCTTGAATATGCTCCCTCTTTTAGTGTAATATAGGTCACAATGTGATAAGTCGACGTAAAAATTGTTTTCTCTCCGGTCAAAAGAAGTTGTCTTGAAAAAAACCCCTTTTTTTACTTCCTCAGTCCTCAATACCTTAAAAACTCCTAAGGGTGCATAACGTTTTGTTACGGACCCTTGAGCGGATTTCAATATTTTTTCTTCAATGTCTTCAGGTATTGTGAAGGCTTGAGTTTGAACTTTTGTAATCTTCATGATGTGAAAGGATATTTGAGTTTGTTTTTTTATATGACGTGATTGTATTTTTAAATTCAGGTGAAGATATTTTAAGTGTCATTGTTCTTTGAGGTTGGTTTATGGAATTATTCAAGAAAAATATTGGAGATTACTTGGACGTTTTGAAGACGCCGATTGTATTGTTAATTGCTTTGTCTGTTATTCAATTTGTGGTGAGAGTAATAGGGTATTTTCTGAAAAACGGGATAATAAGAATTCTGGGGTGGGTTATTCTAGCATTTATGGAATTGTTCTGGCTCCTCATCCTGATTTACGTTAGCTGGATAGTAGTCCACTCGAAAAGATGGGATGCAATGAATACCCTTTTTGCGGGGGTAATTTTTGGATTAATCGGCGGATTGGTCGTAGGAATCGGCCTTGTTTTTGGAAATATTGTAGCCTTGATACTTTCCGATAGTTGGACTCTGTTTAAAGTCGGGGTCTGGTCCCTGGCAATAACGGTTTTAATACCGATAACAATGTGTGTTTTCGGAGGGTTTATATCCGGGATAATTGGTATATTATTGGAAAACAGGGGGTAAAAAAATGCATGTCGACTATGGAGTGTGTGTGAAAAAAGGAATTGATGTATTCAAGGATAATGCACTAGCTTTTATCATAGCGACATTCATTGCTATTGTTGGTATGATACCAGTCATCACTGCACCACCTCTTATCGCAGGTCTTTTTTACATGGCAGACAAGGGAATGAAGGGTAGAAAAGTTGAGGTAAGCGATATCTTCGAGGGATTAGACTATCTTATACCATCACTTATTTATGGATTAATCGTCCTTGTAGGACTTATGGTCTTCATAGTTCCTGGCGTAGTGATACTAATCCTTGGAATCTACGCCATGCCAATACTAGTAATAGACAAAGTTGACGGGCTTACAGCTGTTAAAAAGGCCTTGAACTTTGGTAAAGAAAACTTCCTCGATGTTTTAGGAGTGTCATTTATGACAATGGTCCTCTTTATTGTAGGAGAATCCGTATTTATGGTCGGAAGCCTTATAACGATTCCAATTGCGATTATTGCGATAACAAAGGCGTATGAAGTGTCAATGAGCTAGTTCAGCAGGGTGTTGGTTGCACCCTTATTCTTATTGTTTTTTGTGTTTTATTTCCACTGATTTTATTTTTCCACCTCGGTCGGCGATGGATGTTACAACTATGTTTAATGCCTGGTCTACTGCAAGCTGGCTTTTCCCGGTGACTTCGATGAACAAGTTTTTTGTTTCTTCAGTAATTCTTGTTAATTCCCCGTTAATGATTGGTGGAAATGATAGGACGTTTTGTTGCGAGTCCACGATGATTGGGTATTTTTCGGCTCCTTCAAGTGTGAATGCGTAGTCTACGCCCTTAGGGTGTTTTTCCAAGATTTCGATTAAATTCATTTCATCTTGAGTATCCAAGGGTATAAAAGAGATGCTGTCTGGTTTGACTGCCTTGTAAGTGTAGGGTGGAGTGAGTTTGTCGGAATCATGGACTCCTATCGCAACCTTAACCCTGTTTCTTCCGTGAGTTGTGTGAAGCTTTTCCTGAACGTTCATAAGAGAGCGTAACCCAAAATCGTTTATTTTAACGCCGTCTATTTGGGCTGCGCAAACAAAAGGCCTGATTTTTTCAACTGAGGGGTCAACATACAGTGTTATGTCAGATTTTAAAACTTCATAATCAATAAAGCCTTTCTCAAGGCCGAAAAAACCCTTAAACGCGCGTACGAAACCTTCTATACTTAGCATGTCAGGCCTGTTTGGAAAAACCTCTAAAACCATTTTTTCTTCATCAATTTCCTCAAGGCTTACTCCAATCATGGGGATAGATTCCTCAAGCTCGGTTAGTGACAAATCCTTTCCCCCCAGAAGGTTAAGCAAATCTTCTGTTGCGAATTCTACTGTTGGCATTTTGTACTTTTTTTAACTCATTCAAATACATTCATATTAGGACGAGGTGATTTAAATGAAGGTTCTTATCGCGGGGGGAGGGACTATGGGACGCGAAATTGCAAAAGCCCTTCCAGACCATGAAATAATAATTATTGAGGAGAATCCTGACGTATGTAACAGGGACTCAAACGAACTTAACGCGACAGTACTGTGTGGAGACTGCAATAAAGTACATATGCTCAAAGAAGCCGGCTTTGAAGATGCGGGGGCAGTGATTTCGGTGACAAACAGCGATGAAGTAAACCTTCTTTTAGCCCTTTATGCGAAAAAACACGGAAAGCATGTTATCGCCCGTGTGAAAGAAGATGAATACATTCAACTTTTCGAGGATTATGGTATTGATCACATAATCTCCCCTGAAAAACGCGCTGCATTGGATATTGCAAATAAAGTTGTGTGGGATTAAGTCAAATGCCTCTTCTAGATTCAGAAGATTTAAAAATCGCGCTTCGAGATTTAACTGGAATATTCAAGATTGCATGCATTATAATGCTCATACCAATCTTGTTCACAATTTATTACAGTCAGGATAAGAGCCCCCTCAATTTAGTATTAAGGTCTTTGGTTTTTACGGTGCCGTCTCTAGTTTTTCTGATGTTGTATAAATATTTTAAAAAATTTTATGTAATAGACAAGCAAACCCAGACAAAACACGCATTGATTTCAGTGTCAATAGCATGGCTAGTGTTTGCCGCAGTAGGCTCACTCCCTTTTATGATCCGGGGGACTTTGAATCCTGTAGACGCATTTTTTGAGAGTATGAGTGGTTGGTCAACTACGGGTATGACCATGATAGAATACCCTGAATTGTTGTTTGGAGGTAACGAAGACATTTTATTTTACAGGAGTTTAACACACCTTGTTGGTGGAGTTGGAATTATTGCATTAGGACTTATGATCCTGATACACTCTGGAACTGCAGCCATGACTTATTATTCCTCTGAAGTGGGATCCCATAGGATTAAGCCGGGCATAAAAAATACTGTTTACGAGACTTGGAAGATTTACCTTCTTTATACACTTGCGGGTGTTGTATTGTTTTATCTCGCAGGGATGACTCCCTTCGACGCCTTAAACCACGCTTTCGCAGCGATAGCCACTGGTGGTTTTTCAACCCACAGCAAAAGTATTGCGTATTTCGACAGCGCAATGATTGAAGTCGTGGCAATATTTTTAATGTTGATAGGGAGCATCAGTTTCCTAGTGCACTACAGGTTTTTCATTGGAGACTACAAGTATTTTCAAAAAAACATTGAAACAAGGTATATGTTCACCATAATCTTGATTGCTACGTCAGTCATATCATTATCTTTTTTACTATCAAACGACATTATTGGAGTTAATGTAGCATCAATCTTTGATGTGTTTAGAAAAGCTGTTTTTCAGGTCGTATCTTCAGTCTCATGCACTGGATTTTCAACGGTTAACGCTGGAGACTGGCCGCCTTTATCACAAACGGTTCTCATGGTCTTAATGTATACTGGAGGATTCTACGGGTCAACTGCGGGAGGTATAAAGCTTCTCAGGCTTGCAGTGGTGGTTAAGGCCATCCATTATACCACAATGAAGATGGCACTGCCAAAATCTGCGGTTGTATCACTAAAAGTTTCAGAAAAAACTATTGAAGACAAAGAGATATTGTATGTCCTGGGGCTTTCAATGGCATATCTAATGATATCAATATTGGGTGCGGGAATTCTCATGGCCCTTGGATACGATGGATTAGACAGTATGAGCGTGAGTTTGTCTGCCATGGGTAATGTGGGTATTGTGTATATCACTGGTGATTCATGGTTTAATATGCCGGCGGTTGGAAAACTTGTACTTGCGGGATTAATGTGGGTTGGAAGGCTTGAGATTTTCCCAATCCTCCTAGTCTTAAGGTCGGTTATGAATGTGAGAAGATGATATTTTTTTATTTTAGCTTGAAAATTTAATTTTGTAAGATGGTTTTGGATAAATTCGTCGACGCGAGACTTCTTAGAACTCGAACAGTTTATGCAGTGCCGACCGCATTCTTCTTCGTGTTACTCGGATTCGTATCCTCAATGCTTGTTTTCTCCTCCCAGATAAGCGTGGTCATGGTCGCATTCTCAAGCCTTCTGATACTACCTTACGTAATCAAGATATTCGAATTCGATGAATTAGATGTGGATATTGAAGGCTCAAGTTCAGATGATATAAGACAATGGGTGGTAAAGTGTTTGAGGGATGGTTACTCTCCAAAGCAGATTAAAGACAATCTAATTCGAGACAATTTGGATCGGATAGATTCATTAATGCTGGATTTAGGCGTCATCGATGAAGTAAGAGATGAATACTTAAGTTTCTCAAACCCATTTTCAAGGCATAAGAAAACAATCCAATTTTACATAAGCCTGTTTTTCGGGATGTTTATAGCATACTCACTTCTTTACAGTGTTTTGCCAACATGGCTTAGTATTGAAGTATTCGAAAACCAACTGGACGTCCTAAGACCCGGACCCGTAGGATATTTCGGGTATGAGGGATTCTTCATGGAGATTGTGAAAAACAATTTGATTATAACGTTAGTGTGTGTACTATTATCCCTCATCTACGGGTCAGGTGCGATCTTCATCCTAAATTATAACGCATCAATTGCTGGAGTATTATACGGAAGCTCCATGCGGGCGATACTTCAGGGTGGAGGGGCATTTCTGTCAAACCCTTATGCATTCATACCGCATACCGTCATTGAAATACTCGCTTATCTCTTCGCCGCAATCGCAGGGGCAATACTCTCTAAAGCAGCCATGGGAGTCCTACCTGGAAACCCGAAAATGCTTTTAAAAGACGGGTTATTCTACTTGATGATTGCAGTAGTTCTCATCTTCGTCGGAGCAGCCGTAGAAGTAACAGTACCATTCATGTACCTTTAAAAAAAATACGCCCCACACCACCAAAAAGAGCATAAAGCTTAATAAAATACAGGATAATTGTTGTTATACGAAATCGTGCTACGCAGTGGCTCAAACCAAACTTTTATAAATTTATAAGAGATACAATATGAATATGAAAATACCAATCAAAAATTTTCTCAAAATAACAAAGAAAAAGGTAGTTATAACTATCATATTTCCTATTATAGCTATTTTAATCCTTTTTTCTTTTTTTGTATTTGATGAAATTCTTGGGTTAGGTGGCAATATAATTGTCAATACAATTTGTGCATTTGAAGAATATCTTTACAATTTTATATTATTGCCACTAAATTTTGTTGATAGTGATTTCACCCCACCAATTATTTTTAAAATAGTTATTGTACTAATACCTATTTGGTGGTATTTTCTATCATGTGTATCAATATTTATAAAAGAAAAAAGATGGAAAAGATAATCACGCCACTGCTCCGCCCGACTCTGTGCTCCATTTCATTCCGCTTGAGGACGCTGCGCTTTCGCTTCACTGCGTTACGCTCACCCTCGTATAACAAAGGATAAAAGGAAAATTGCTCGGCTCGCAATTTTCCCAAATTTTTCTTCCACTTCGTTCCAGAAAAACTTCTTTTATCCCTGATGTTAACTGTAATTACGGGGGGGGTTTTGATTTATATGGATATGTTATATATACTTATATAAGATGGAAAATGTCACTGTTATGCATAGTCCAACGCTTGAATCGGTGTTGATGGTAGAGAAAGCAATCCAAAAATATAGTGCCGAAAAGGGAAAGTATCAACTTTGGAAGAAGTTACCGCGTAAAATGATGTATCAAACTTACCAAACAATATTAGACTACTTGGCTGAATCAGGCAAGATAATAATCGACAAAGACGGTATCGTAATCTGGACATACAATCCGGAGCGGATAAAGAGGCTGATATCTGAGGATTTACTAGTAAGATGAACAAAGAAAGACGCGTCGGATTCATAACAAAAAAATTAAGGGTAGAATTCGACTCACTTAACAAGGGAAAAAGTAGTGATAAACAACTTTATGAATTCATCAACAGGGCAATCGACGACTTGAAGGAAAAACCAACGTGCGGAATAAAAATTCCCAAGAAACTATGGCCTAAAACATACATAAAGAAATACGACATCACTAACCTCTGGAAATATGATCTCCCTACTGGTTGGAGATTAATATACACTATTGAAACCGACGAGATAATGATTGTTGCAATAATCTTAGAATGGTTTGACCACAAAAACTACAAAAAAAGATTCAACTACTGAACGCCCCCCGCAACTCTGCGCTTCGCTTGCCTCAGCCCTACGGGCCTCGGACGGCTAACAGCGATTTACGTGTAGTCGGTTAGTCTTTTTTGTTTTAGGATTTCGCTTTTTTCCGTGTATTTTTTCAAGGGTATTCGAAGGCGGGTGGCTGCGTCCTTTAATGCTTCGCTGAGTGTTTGGAATTTCTTTGGTTTGGACTTCATCGCCCACCTCACGTTTTCCCTGACTTCCCAGACGCCTACAGGCACGACATAGCCCTCGTAAATTTCCCGGAAAACAATTGCACGAGCCTGCCTTCGCATCCGATCCATTGCCTCGCACACCCCGAATCGGCCGGCATAGTAGCCTCCACCCTCATTTAACGCATAATCCCACCTCCCTTCATGTTTCTCGTGCTCGTAAGCTATTTGAGGTTCAGTCGCACCTGACGTCCAAAATGTTTGTGGCGCCCACGCCTCGAATTGCTCAAACTCCCAAGCGCCTGGAATAAGCAGTATTTCAAAGTGGTTTTCAAGGTAAGTGTTTGAAAAAAGTTGGAACTCGTTGATTGAAGGGTAATCTCTGATACGCTTCATCAAATGTTTTCCAAGAATATCATCCACTGCAGTAATGCTCCACCTAGTTGGAACGAGTTTTTTCTTGTCTTGTATTCCGAGGCTTCCTGAAGATAAGACCCGAGTTAGGTAGTAGACGTTAAAGTCTTTCTCAAATAAAGTCGATAGTGCATACGATGAAGTTACCTCGTCAGAAGCAATATAATCGACTTTTTGGGGAATTGTAGGGTTGGATGAAACATCAAAACTTAAAAGGTCGGCTGAAGGGCCCATGGGTTGTGAAACAGGGGAGAATGACATGGAAAATGAAGGTTTTTTCTTAAAATGCGTTTCAACATCAACAGGTTTTACAGACATTGCAATCTGCTGGTTCTCGGAAATAAACCTATTTTTCAATTTCACATTAACCCTGCTTTTCGACCGAATAAGAGAGGATCTAATGCGAATGATATCTTCAAAACCGAGACTCTGCCAGGAAGAGGGATCATCAGAGATATACACGTCATCTCCGTGCATGGAAGTGAGCGGTCCAACAGATACATCCGGCCAGCCGCCCCATCCCACGAAAATTGAGGGGCTTGGTCCAAACATATGACTTGAAAGTTTTAATTCAGATGGTTTTTGATATTCAACTTTCTTTAAAATCGGGCAGTAGTGTAAACCGCATAAAAGCCTTCCGCCCTTGCAAGTTAAACACATCTGTCCAGTTAAAGGCTTCAAATTCAAGACCCTACTTCATTGTAAAATGGTAGTAAGATAAGTTTGATGATCGGATTATATCCTTGAGCCTTGATTCGATAAACTCTGAACTCAGGCTTCGTCTGTTAAGGTAAATATTAGAAAGGGCTCCGCCGTTTACTATTTTGTGGAATGGTGATTCAACTTCAATCCGTTTTTTAGAGGATATGCGAGCGTTAGGCCTGACTTGGAATGAATTAGTGTATTTTTTTACTACAATTGAATTTTGAAATCTTTTAGAATCAACATCTGGAAATCGTATAGAAGCTGCTTCGGCAGAAGTCCTAGCTATTGTGAAAAACAATCCCGACTCCGCATTGAATTCGTCTGAAATACGCTTCATTTTCTGTATAAATCTTAAACCGAATTTTTGAGCTGATTTTGATTCATGCAATTCTGATCCTACAGCAGTTGAAACCATTTCGTTCAGACCAACAAAGCCTATAACGTATGCTTGTTTTTCCGGGTTTAGATATGTTAGGTCGTTTCGAGCAACCTTCTGGGACATGAATGGTAGGAGATTATTTTTTAGGTTTTTTTCGAGAATCTTCTTCTTAAGTAGTAGAATGTTTTTAGCTTTTAACATTCGATTATAAAGGAGTTCTCGCATTACACTCTCCTTGCCATTTGCCTCATAAGCTATGTGGGGTAGATTAATCGAAATAAGCTGCGCTACTCCCCCGCGAAGAGTTCCGGGCCGGGCAAGATCCACTAGCATGGAATCATCCGAAGGCATGATGAACGAGCTTCCTTGAAGGCAGAGTATTTTCGGTGAGAATTTTCGAGAGGTTATGAAGTAGGGTGTTCGGGTTTTCGCCGCTACTTGGCAGAGTTTTTCAACTATTTCTGATTGTTTTGAAACCTGTTTTTTAGTAATCCTCACGTTGAATTTAGGGAATATGAATGGTTTTTTATGGTAGTCTCCAGCCAAGTATATGTCGCATAACGTGCTGAGTAGTTGTTCTGATTCCTGAGTGAAGTCCCCGTAAGTTAAGCCTCCGCTAATACGACCTTTTGGTAAAACCGCTGGAACATCCCGGAGAAAATGCGGGATCTCGATATCACAGTCAATGCTTGAGTACACGACTTGACCTCCACGCATCCCATACATTTGACTTAACTCGAACACAAACATTTGGGCAAGCTGTTTAACCTTATCTTTAGAAAGCCCTCTAATGTATGGAGCCATGAACGTGTTGAAATAATTTAATCCTTGCCCACCACTGCAGTTTGTTTGAGCTGCAGCCAAGATTCGGCCAGCGTGTAAAAAAGCCACTTCAGCCTTTTTAGGAGGCCCAGAAATCGCTGTGTATTTTCCTGTTCCATCAGGCTTGAAACCGTTTTTCAAGAAAAATCTAAGGTCGTGTGAAAAAGAATGAGAACGCGTTGCGAAGTAATCCAAATCGTGTATGTTCAATTCGGCCTTCATGTGAGAGTCGGAAAGACTCAACGGCAAAACATTAATCAGGGTGTATTCCCTGCTAATCTGATCTCCCATAAGCTTGTGAACAGCCTCGGGATTAAACTGCCTTCCATTAGTATGCTTGAAACCACTGTCAATCAAATCATGCACGTCGTGAACAGGCATTCCAAGACGAGTATAGCGGGCACGAGTATTCTCCAAACCATGCTCTAAAAGCTTAACGTTAACGACCTCCCTGATAAGGGGTGCGGTAACATAATCGAGTTTAAGCTTTACAAGCTCCTTCTCAACTTCAGAGGCTACACCCTTGGCTAGATCACTGTCTAATTTAGTCTCGGAAATTAGGGAATCGACAATACGCTTCTTATTAAAGGACTCGACGATAATCTTGGACGTCCTAACCCTAAGTCCAGTACGCCCCATATAACGCCTCGCAACAGAAGGCTTAACACTATAAAGCTCACCATGGATTATGTCTCTGATTTTTTTAGTAGGGATTCCGTCAAATAAAATACGCCTAATCTTCCTCTCGATTTTCGCAGCCTGAGCAAGCGAAGCCCCTGAATTCATGCAAGACGTTATTAACTTATCTCGGCTGTAAGGCTCAGAGGTACCACTTGCTTTAATAACATTCATAAAAACACCCCAACTGGGGTTATTATTTGACTCCAAGTTAAAATACGTTTAGATTCGAAGATAGGATTACGCCGTCAGAATCCTTGAAAAGTCCTTCAACAACACCTTCCTGCCTGAAATTATAATTTTTCAGGTGCCCTATTGTAGCTTTCTGTTTATTAGGTAGAACAGTCCAAATTTTATTTCGACCAGTCTCCTTTGCAAGAGTAGATACTGTTTCTACAAACTCACCTATTTTTTGAGGATCATCCCCGTGAACGACAGGCCCGTGCATGTAAATGCCATCTTCCTTGTCGAAAAGAGTTCCTACAAAACCCTTACTAGATTCACCCCCCTTAAGGCAAAAAAGGCCTCCGATTAATGCTAATGCTTTGATGAAAAAGATTGATGATGGGGGGGAGAAGGCTGATTCATCCAATTCCATGATTCGTCCAAGATCATTTTGACTGGCGAACTTTACATTAGAGTTTTCGTTAATCGAGGGTGAGTCCTCGTGTTTAGTAATATTTCTAGTTTTTGGATTTGGTTTTACAAAACCAAGGTGATTATCTGAATTACTCTTGCCACGCAAAAGTGTATTAGCCACAAAGCCTCGAGAAAAAGCATCAGATAAACCATCCGAATCATCCACAGAAACAGTGAATTCAGAATCCATTGCCTCTTGTGCCCCCCCCCCCCCGAAATAAAATCTTTTGTAATGAGCAATCTGTCCACTCCAACACCATAATCCGCAAAGCCTGTGAAATATGCAGGATAAAAATCTGATGCTTGAAAACCCATTTTATTTAAATAGCTGTTAAGTTGAGGGCCATTTCGGGGGCTAGCCAACGTGTAAAACATTCCAGAGCCGTCATGGACTGATATTTCACGTGTCCTTTCAGCCATCATAGTCCCAATTCCCATTCCCTGAAACCCTGGATTTACAGAAGTCGAGAGGGGAAAAACTCTTTTATCACGGTCAAACAGTAAAGCCTTAACACCGGTTAATTCCTCATTTAGTCTAGTACCCAATAGTACACCCGCTCTTGAGGCAATAAACATAGTGTGTGGAGTTTCACCGTTTCCCCCAAAGGCCGTGTCATCAACAACGGATGCGGCAAAAACAGCAGCAAGTGTTGACAAATGTTCTACATCACAAGCCCTGTAGGATGAAGGTAAGTCCCCAACCCTATTTTTTACTTTTGACATCCTGTTTTTTTGATAATACAAGCATTGACTCAGACGTTTTAAATCTACCAGCCAACCTGTCTGGAGTTACAAGATACTTAGCAGAAAACCCAGCATTAAAAAGCATGTCAATCAACTTGTAATCATGGGCGTAAACCAACACAGACCCATTCTGAAAAACCTCATTTGAAAAATTAGATTCTTTCCCAATAAAAGGGAGGTTATGCCAATTAGGCTCAGAAGGAATATCAAAACCCAACCTCTTCTCAATAACCATCCTGTGTTTACCACGACCATAATAATCAAATAATACACGTTTACCAGAAAAACCACGCCAATTCAAATCAACAATCATTGGAGGAAAATCACGTGTATCACAAGTCGTCCAAACCTTATTTTTATTATAAGCGAGTGCAACCTGCTCTACAAAGTCCATTAAATAATACCTAAAATCATATTCATCATATTGCGGTGCTACGGCAACGCCATGACAAAACAAACCCCCGTTAATATCAAAGACTAATGGGACATCACCCACAATATTTCCTTTAGAGTCCTTCACACAAATCAAAAGGCCTGTCCGCATAATCCGGATGAGAGTATGCGGCTCTTCTCCCGCAACACCTTGAACTTGTTTCTCAAGATTTGATGCTTTTATAGCATCGTGAGGACCACTGGCTATGAAAGCGGATAAATCCATGAAATCAGATTTCATATTGATTAATGGGGGAGAAGGCTTCCAGGATATAGAATGTTTTTTCGCGATAAGATCGATTCCCCCATCATCATTAATTAATCCTGAAATCTCACATCCCTGGTTAGTAACGTATTCCTCCAAATCAATTTGACTATTAAGAGATAAATGCAGACCCTCTTTCTGATTACCCCCCACATGTCCTTGGGATTGATTTATATTGCTAGAAGGAGGACGCTGAACCAAAAGCTGATCAAGACCCTCCCCGAAATAATTTTTTAAGTGCTCGGTAATGGTGAAACCGCCAGTAAGATACCTTCTTAGCGAGTTAATGTTACCCTCCTCAAGAGTACCCCAAAAACGTTTGTGAGGATACAAAGAAATAGCCTTCTTAAGGATTCCAGCCCCCACACCATAACCCTCAAAACCCGTCCTCACACAAATATTGAATATGTAAAAACACTCATTACGATCATAAATGAATTCTCCAAAACCAATAAGATCCCTAAACTGATCCCGCACACCCAGCAACATGCTAGTAGTCGCAAGCATTGAAAGAGAGAACATGTCTCCCGACTCAATACCAAAAAGCTCGCGATTTAATTTAAGAGCCTCAGAAACCTGAGTTGGATTAACAAGTAATTCATAGATGTAAGGTGACTTCTGTAAGCTTAAAGCCAGACTATTTTTTTCAACCCCGAATTTTTCAGAGATATAGTCTAAAGCCTGCTGTGTTGAGCCCGCCTTATGAACCATGGAGTTAAGACTATCGAGAATAAAAGTGGATTTAACAAGTGATTTAAGAACATTAGGCTCAATCCTACCCTTGTAAATACGAGCGATCACGGAGTTTAATCCCTTATACAACACCTCGTATTTATCATCTTTTAATAAGACTTTGAAAAACTTATTCGAATCCACTTGAGTGATGTGGGCTAAATCGTCAAGCTCAAGCGATACGAATCCGTAAGCCTGTATGCTCTCAAGCCTATCAGATACAACCTGATCAAGTACGGAATTAATACGATTAATAGTCGTAAATTCTCCGAATTCCTTCAGGCCCAAATCAGATAGTTCATCAACCACAATAACAAATTGTTTTTAAGAGAGAAAAAGGTGTGGTGGGTGAATATTAATTAGCCTTCACATACTCGTAAATCATGATCGAATTGTTGGTTTTAGTTTTAATAGGTTGCATACTTGGCGTGTTGACGGGGATTACGCCGGGTATTCACGTCAACATGGTGTGTCTTTTAGGTTTTATTTTGTATAATGGTTTGGGTTTGACCTCGACTCAGTTTGCGGTTGCTATGATTTCAATGGCTGTGACGCACACTTTCCTGGATTTTATTCCTGCCATATTTATCGGAGTGCCGGAAGAACAGACTGCCCTTTCGGTTTTGCCGGCCCACAGGATGGTTTTAGAGGGGAACGCTTATGAAGCGGTTAAAATCACTGGTTACGGTAGTATAATCGGGTTGTTTTTCGCAACCGCGTCCATTCCCGCAGCATTATATTTTGTGCCGAAAATATATTTTCTATTAAGAGGGGTGATTGTGTATGTACTCATAATTGCCGTTGCATACCTTATCTTTAGAGAAAAAACATGGAAGAAAAGATTGTGGGCGGTGACAATCTTTACTCTCGCTGGATGGTTGGGTTTTGTGGCATTCAACCAAAAAATAATTTCTGAAAACCTAATCCTCTTTCCCCTTTTCACCGGACTCTTCGGATTAAGCACTATTATTTACTCACTTCGACAGGAAAACACGTTCATACCTCAAAAGGAATACGCAATAGTTGACGTTGACAAAAATTTTGTAACTTCCGGGTTCTTAGGGGCGTTAGGAGGAATGTTGGTCGGAATTCTCCCGGCAATGAGCCCCTCCCAGGTTGGAATAATACTTACTAGATTTTACAAGGAGAGTACCAGGAACTTTTTGGTTGCGGTTTCGGCAATAAACACTTCAGATGCCATATATTCTTTCATAGCTCTTTACACGATTCGAAATCCTAGAAGCGGAGTTGCCACAATATTGGGCAAGATAATTGATTTGGATTACAATACACTGCTTTTATTTCTAGGTGTAATAATGTTTACTGCACCCATTGCCCTTGCATTGCATCTTAAAATCGGGAGAATCGCATTGAAATTCTCCCGAAAAATAAATTTCAGAAACCTAAATATCGCAGCCTTTGCAATCGTTGTATTCCTAGTATACTACTTGACTGGTTTTTGGGGTTTTTTATTCGCAATAACGGCCACTGCATTAGGATTGTTGCCTATTCAAACCGGAGTTAGCAGAACACACTCGATGGGAGTATTAATTCTTCCAACAATAATATACTTTTTATAGTTGATTCTAAGGTTATTATGTGTTGTAAATGAAATCAATAGAGGTTATTATTTCAAGTTTCAAGGTCCTTTTTGATAACATAGTGGCATTTTTCCTTGCTTTTCTTATCTGGATTTTCCTCGGATTTTTTATTATTCCAATACCACCCCTATTATTCGGCTTGTATTACATGGCGAATAAGGCAATTAAAGGAGATAAACCAAGTTGGAAAGATGTGTTTAAAGGATTTGATTATCTCGTAATATCATGGGCTCTTGTAATATTAGGTTTTATAATATGTGGTATTTTAATTGGAATTTTTCTTACTATTGCATATTCAGATATTGGAGGATTTTTTATTATCCTAATATCCTTTCTCGTCACTATAATTATCGTTGGTATTATGGGTTATGTATCCAATTATGCAATACCTGTAATAATCGAGAAAAACGTTGGATTATTCCCGGCGATAAAGGAAAGCATATCACTATTTAGGAGGAAATTCATCACCACAATAACAGTAAGTGTACTTATAATAATAATTCAATTTGCCCTAGTTATGACTGTTATAGGGATCGTAGTAGCTTATGTTATTCCAGTCGTTATTCCAGCCATTGTATTTACAAAACTAGCAATAGAAGAGTAATAATTCCGTCTTCATTAATATTGTGCCATACTCTCCTCTACGGATAGGAAAAACTTCGTTTACCTGCTTTTTGTTAGTTGAATTATTCTTAAATATGTTAAGGCGTTCTGATTCAGGTCTACCTCTCTCCATGGGAGTTTTAATTCTTCCCACGATAATATACTTTCTAGGATTATGAAAAGCCGAACGAAAGTCTTTATTGGGATATTGATTTTATTGACTGCGAAACAATTAGACACCGTTGTAGGGCCGGTATTGGAGAGTCTGATCTTGATTATCCTGATTGTTTATGGGATTTCGATTTTAAGAGGTAGCTTCGACGTTAAGAGAATTAAATAGGTTATATTTCATAAACAACAAGGTATATCATGCGCTTAATAATCACATTTTGCTTAATCGTACTACTTAGTGGTTGCGTGGGTACTGATAAGACGGGAGATGATTGGGATTTACTAATCAATGCAATAGAAGGCAAAGATGCTTCAATTTGTATTGAAATGAACAAATCGCATATGAGAGACACATGTTTTCAGCTTACTGCTCAATTATTGAAAAATTTGTCTATTTGTTTAAGAACTGATGATGTTTGGATGGGGAATCTGTGCAAAAAAGCTGTTGCTAGGGAGACAAAGGATTTAACTTTGTGTGAAATGTTTGAGGATCCCGTATTTAAGGATTATTGTTTGAGAGATGTGATTATAGAACAGCGGAATTCTCAATTTTGTGATAAAATACAGGATAATAGTGTTAGAGATGATTGTTACTACGCAGTGGGGATTGATTTAAACAGGTCTTTCATATGTGATAAAATCATTGACAAATACAGGAAATATGAGTGTTATTTGAAGACTGGGGGGGAATATAAATCGTCAACCACAATAGTTGGAAATGAAAGTTAACGGAATGATTAAGGGTTGCCTCACTGAAAGACGCATAAACAAGAAAGTATTAGAGGACATGTATAGAGATGGTTTTCTATATGCTACATTTGGGGAATATTTTAGAAGAAGCCATGGATACGAGATATTCAAGGTTCCAATGAATGCTGAATTCACATGCCCCAACTGGGACGGTAGATTAAGCAACAAGGGGTGTATATACTGTCCAAACCTCGCCAAACAATTCACATATGAAAGCTTTCGAAGAGTGATAGGAGATGGTTTGAGGGCCCAACTCAAGGACCAAGTAGCATATTACAAGAATAAAGGTGCTGGAGACAAGGGTTTAGTATACCTTGCTTTTGGAACTAACACTTACAAGCCTGTTGACGAGTTAAAGGAGATATTTGATTTGGCTTTGAATCACCCCGACGTTGTAGGACTATCTATAGGCACGAGACCTGATTGCCTTCCAAAAGAGGTTTTAAACCTTCTTGGAGGTTATGTGAAGGAAGGTTATGAAATTTGGCTTGAATTAGGACAGCAAAGCGTACATTATCATACAACAAATCGGATAAACCGTCAGCACGGTTTAAGCGAGTCGATAAATGCGGTAAATGAAGCTAGAAAGAGGGGTATACTCACCCTAATCTTTTTGATTTTTGGCCTCCCGTATGAAACGCCGCAAGAAGTTATTGAGACTGCAAAAGTGGTTTCGCAGATGAATGTTGACGCGGTCAAACTATACCCCTGCTTGGTTATGAAAGATACAAGACTTGCGAAAGATTATTCTAATGGAAAATACAGGCCGATAAGCCGGAGAGAGTATATTAAAACAATAGTTGATTTTCTGGAAAACGTCAGCCCCCACATGTTAATACAACGAATTTCAAAAGACTGCGGACTAGACGGTAAAATAGTTCCAAACTGGAACACACACCGTTTTATTGTGGGGCCTGAAGTGGAGAAAATAATGGAGCTTAGAAATACCAGACAAGGTAGTAAATACAACATAGGTTTGGATGTTGAAGAGCTTTCACCCTTATCATGAAAGAATTCCAAATTCTCTGGCGCCTTCAAGTTTTAAGAAATCCTTAAGTTTATAGATTCTCCGGGATTTCTCAAGAACTTTAACACCTTCATTCAAAATTGAAAGTAAATTTGTGTTGTTCCGGTCTTGTGATTTAGAGTTCTCGCGATAAAGGTGAGCGGTGAATCCACCCTCAACCGAGCAGGCGAGACTACCCTTGGAAATTTCCTTGATTATGTTATCACGATTCTTACTTGAAGAAGAGAGTAATGCGGACAAATTCATTGGAGAGTAGAAATTACCACGGTAAACCTCATTCCACAAAAGCTCTCGTTCATTCGACAGTACTGTTTTAAACCCCTTTTTCTTGTTTATCGGGGTTTCAATTATTTTTACTTTGAATTCTTCCATTTCACCACTTCGAAGAAGGTTTGTGTCCCTCGAAACCGCAAATCCCCCATAAAAACAGGCACATAGTTTAGCAAAAGACAAGCCTGAAATATTTGATAGTTTAAGGATGAGATTTTTTTCCAATACTCTGTCGGATACTTGGAAAAATTGTTCTCGAAGATACTTGTCAACACGCAACTCATGTATAGAGCCGTTTTTCCGTGCAATATCTCCTAAAAGAGATGCGACTGCGACAATGCATGATGATTCCAGCTCGCCGGGAAGACCAAGAAGTTTAGAATCGACGATATTAATTCGTGCACCACAACGTAGATTAAAATAATTAAGTGTGTTTTTAGCAACCTTTCGTACGAAAGATTTAAGGTGGAGCGGTGTGTTGACGATTATTTTTTTCCCAGCAGTTACTTCTGAATCGAATATTACTTTCTGATCTAAATTGAATGCAGCACCCAAATCACCTATAGGGGCGATTAAATCAAACGGAGTTCCAGAATTTGCCTTAGTCATTTCCGATTAAATCTTACGAGTGGCTTACTTAAATGTCTTCTAGCCCGGGGAGGAACTTCAAACCACCCCAATTCAATATCCCGGAAGACCTTAGTTTTCATGACTTTTCGGATTTTATTATTGCATTTACGACATTTAAAACCCTTGTTTTTTCCTGAAGAAGTCATCTTCCGACCGCAGCATAATGGGGGAGTATCAAGAAGAATAGACTTCAGCTTTTCAATGCAAATTTTCTCTAAGTTAAGCGTGTTTGAATGCCTTCCAATACCACCGTAAACAATAATCTCATCACCAGTACACAATTGCTTCATTACATCCCTAAACTCCCCTGTTTGACGGTAGGCTCCGCAATCGATTTCACCAGTTTCATCCATTAATTTGAAGAAAACGTGACCACCTTGAATCGTTTTTGGATTACTTGAAACTTTACCTGAAATTTTCACACAATCGAAGGGTTTAATTTCTCTTATTTTCTTCCATTTAAGATGATCATCTGAAGCTTGGTTTGTCTCAAATACTTGAATAAATTCAATTTTTTCTAAGGGTATAATATCATTCCAGGCTTTCTTAACAACCATAGAAGACTTCCCCCTGATTCCACAAAAAATGGGGTCAGGACCGTGCGGGGTAATAAGAATTTGATTTGATACAATATCTACACTATCAAAACATTTTGGATAAAATTTTTCATTCATAGAAAAAACACTTTGAAAATTGATTTTCCTTTCCTGTCCATAATTCCTTTTTTCCCGATACGCAATCAACTCAAATGTCTTATCATCAAGAACTGCCCCACACGCAGCTAAAGCACCGATAATTCCCCGACCATTTTTAAATTTTATTACTTCAGCCCCGATTTCAACTGCAGTATCCTCAGCTTCAATAATAGAAACATGCTCACTTACTACCTTTCGATAGAATTTTTCAAGTATTATTTGTTTTTTCCTGCTTAATTTTGGGACAAAAGCAATTCCGGGGTTTGTTTTTTTATGTGATAGATGAGAGTAAGTCGTGATGTAATCTATGACTTCTTTTCTAATTTTATGGTTAAAGTCGGTTACTATTGCAACAGCCCCATTTCCACGTGTTTTGTAGGGTATGTTTGGGTTAAGTCTAATT
Organism: Euryarchaeota archaeon SCGC AAA252-I15; assembly: GCA_000402775.1. Classification (GTDB taxonomy): domain Archaea; phylum Altiarchaeota; class Altiarchaeia; order IMC4; family SCGC-AAA252-I15; genus SCGC-AAA252-I15. The sequence continues at coordinate 55,265 of AQSC01000061.1, forward strand.
AGACGAAGAGTTGATTTAATTTTAAATTTTTTCTTAAGTTTCGCTGCAAGGTATGTCGTACACATTCCGTTGGGAGAATCCGTATCATCAATTCCAATAATCATGTTTTCTCTTTTATTTTTTAGGTTAATTAATTTATAGGTTAAATAAATCATAATTATAAGTCAAGGAATATGTTATGACTTATTTTTATGACTTATTTTATTGTTTGATTTTCCGTATGATGTTTATTTTTGAGATTAAATTGTATTTTCAAAATCGGTGATATTAAAAATTAGAATCATAGCATTTTTATATAAGTAAGTCAAATACAGTAGCATAATATAAGTCATATGGTTTATTTTTTTGACTTACTAAGATGGATAGGGAATCATATTATAAAAAATTCAATTGGAACAAGAGCCCGTTTATTAAATCTACTTCAATTGATACGCCAATAATTCGAAGAACAGAAGAATACGAAAAAGTAGTTGAATGCATTGGTGGATGGGATAGAATAATGGTTGTTACGGCTCCCATAGGATACGGTAAAACAACATTTATGAATCTTCTAATAAAAGAAAAAATACATGAAATCGACTATATCATCTCCTTTGATTCATACGATCCAGTATACGCAGTAATAAAGAAGATACTCAGTAGTCTGCCCTTATGGAAGAGGTTATTTTCTCGAGAAGTTAACAGAAGCGAATTTGGAAAATTATTACAAAAAAAACTAGGATCGGAAAAAATGCTCATTTTATTTGATGAAGCACAAGATTACGACGAGGAATTGTTCAGGTGGCTTAGGATAATAAACGACAGAGCCAACAATGTTTTTATGATTTTTTTTGGTTTACCTACTCTTGAGAATAAGATAACTTCTGAATCCTCTTTTAGGGATAGGAAGTCGAAATCCATTAAATTAAATCCTCTTGACTTAGATGTTATGGGGAAAATAATTCGAGAGCGTATTAAGTGGGTTGGTGGAGAGGGTATTAAACCCTTCAATGAGGGGGGTTTAAAGAGGGTTTGCGAATCTGCTAATAGTATTCCAAGAAAGCTTCTTGAAAATGGGCAACTTGTTATTAGGGAGGCTGCTATTAGGGAAAAAATTAGTATTGATGAAACGTTTGTTGAGGGTGTTTTGGGTTGTTTTGAAGAGCCGGTAAGAGATTATGTTGAGCCTTATGAAGTTCCAAAAACAATTGAGAAAGAGTCTTCTATTGTTGATTTTTTAAGTGATTTGTCTCCAATGCAAAGAAGTATTGTTGAATTATTACAGGTTAATGAGGAGTTGAGTATTTCCGAGTTGAGTGAAGAGCTTGCAAGTGATATTCGAAGTGTTGGTTCTTTGATTAGAAAGCTTAGGGGTTTGGATAAGGATGAGTTACTTAGAAAACCTAATGTTCCTTATCCTATCGTTGTTAGGAAGGGTAAGGATAAGAGGTCGGGTAGAGTTCAATATGTTTATGGTTTATCAGATAATGTTAGGAGGTTAATTGCAAAAAGATAAGTCATGCTCCTTAGTTAGGGGTGGTTGGGTCAATCCGTCTTTGGCGCGCACACCCAACCATTTATTTTTTTAATATTTTTTTATGGAAACAAAACTTGTGAGTTGTCAGGGTAAGGCGAGCCGCCTAATGTATGAGTACGTTAAGAAAAAGGTTTCTGTAAGCTATATGGAGGTTATTTGTGAGGCGGGGGTGATGGGTATTGATGAGGATACGGCTTACAGGATTATTGATTTTCTTTTGGTTTCTGGGAAGGTTTATGAGCCTGAAAGAGGTATTTTAGAGTTTGTAGATTATTAGTAATATTCAGTGTACTGTAAGGTTGTTGTTTTGTCTCTTGGAAAAACCCAGAATTATGTATGAAAAGTTAGTTTTTATATATATGTGGGATATATATTGTTAATATATGAGAAAGAAAATCATGGTTACCCTTAGCGAGGAACAGTATCAACGACTTCAAGAGTTGCCTGCATTAGGGTCGACTGACTCTGAGAAACTCCGAAATGCATTCTTAATCTACGACAACCTGAAAGATTTAATGGAGGTTATTAAGAAACTGAAGGAATAGTTTACTTGAAATCCTCTTTGATGATTGTTTTTTCTGAAATCTCACCAACGAAGTTTTTTAGCATCATGGTTTTTGCTTCATCTGGTTTGTTTGTTTGAGCTAAAACCCACATTAACTTGACATACGCCGTTTCTGAAAGCATGTCTTCACAATAGATGACGCCTCTAGAGCTTACTTCTCGAAGGTTTGAGTAGACGTGGGGGTGTACGCGCCCGTTTAAACATTGAGTTGTCATTGCCATGATTACTTTTTCATTTCTTGCAGCTTCTATTTTTGGGATTAATGTTGTTTTGGGGATTGTTGTTGGAATATGACCTAATGCCGTTCCTTCAAATACTATTCCCCTGATTTTCTTGTCTAGGTAAAAGTCGATTATTTCGGGATCCATTCCTGGATAAATTCGTATTAAGGCGACTTTTTCTTCTAAATCCAGTTTTGTTTTGGGGTGTTTTTCACCCTTATTTTGGGGGGGACCCCCCACTTCCCGTATTTTTCCATTTGGGAAAACTTTCGCGACAGGTTCGGAATTAATGGACTTGAATGCGTCCCTCCGAGTGGTGTGCATTTTTCGGACTCGGGCCCCATTGTGTGCGAAACAAAAATCGTCGTTTAGTGAACCATGCATTACCAAGTACACTCCATTGTATTTGCTGGTCGAAAAAATTGTTGAGCATAGTAGATTAAGGAATGTGTCGCTTGATCCGCGGTCGCTTGACCTTTGAGCTCCAGTGAGGATAATGGGGGTATCAGAGTTAGGTAGTAGGAAGCTTAGTGCTGCGCAAGAATAATGCATTGTGTCTGTTCCGTGTGTTAATACGACACCGTCTGCTCCAGACTTGGTTTCCGTTATAATTGATTTTGCCATTTTAATCCAAAGTTTCGGATTCATATCCTCCGACATGACGTTCATCAAAGGGGTGGTTTTAATGTTTGCGATATCACTTAACTCGGGAATTGATGAAAAAAGATCCTCGGCAGTAAATGAAGTGTGGACTCCACCTGTTCTGTAGTCAATCTTGGATGAGATTGTTCCTCCAGTAGAAATAATTGAAATTGAGGGTTTGTCTTTACTGTGACTTACTTTTACACCCATATTGTTTTTTTTACCTGAAATTTTTTCCAAAACCTTAATTTCCTTAATTGAGTTTTTTCCCAGGCCCATATTATAACCACTGTCAAGTTTGATTGAGATGAATTCATCATCTGAAAGTGAAGGCCTTGGCATCAGAATCCCCTCAAAAGACTCAGAGTCTGTTTTAACGACTATTTTATCTCCTGGATTTGGTTTAGCCATTTATTAAACACTTTGTAAAGTTCATCGGAATAAGCCACTAAAAAAATCTTTTCAATTGAGGAATTAGGATTGGAATTTGAAAAACCAAAGATTGAATGTATCATAGCCTTCGACGCATCATCATAAGATAAACCACCAACACCGGTTCCCATACCGGGAAAGGCAATAGTCTTGAATGTGCGGGAGTTAGCACGGGACAATGCCGCTGAAACTGCTTTTTTAACATTCCCAACCCCAATTTTCTCGGATGGGTTTTCCATGGTTGAAGCATGTATTACATTACTCACTTTAAGCAACCCCCCGGTCGTTAAAACGGCAGAACCCACATGAATCGGGGCTTTAGAGCAAGCCTCCTCTTCTATTACAACCCCCCCCTTTTTTTTAATAGTGTAAGCGACTCCACCCCCCATAAATCCGAAAGAATTCGATGGATTAACAATCACTTCAACAACAATTTCAGTTAAGTCTCCCTTAACCACCTCCACGCTGAAACCCATGATATTTATATCCAAATCGACGCATATATATCCCATGGAAAAATGCTCAAGCTGCGGAATAGAAGTGTTGAGAGGATATGTTGAATTCAATTGTCCAATGTGTAATAAACATAAAATAGTGAGATGCGAATCCTGCAGGACACTTGGCACTAAATACAGTTGTAACGACTGTGGATTTGAAGGACCCTAACAAAACTATTTTTTAGTCGAAACAGGTTGTTTTTCAACAAGGATAATATCACCAACCTCAAGAACTTCTTCGTAAGGAATACTCTCTTGTTGTAAAATACGTTTAACATCATCCCCTGATAAAACATCCCCTCTTAAGGGGTGGAGGCTTAACCGCATTATCTCTCCTTTCTCGAGATTTAGGATTACATCGGAAAGCTTGCCCACAAATTGGGCTTTTTGGGTGTACATATCCATACCATAATACTCTGATAATGCCTTACTCATTGATATCACCATTAACTATAGTGTTAATTTATGTAAGAGTATTATAAAAATGAGGGATAATTGTTTGGAGGGGTCACTTCCCGTATTTAAGACTTAAATTGGAATATAATTTATGATGAGTATTGAAGAAGTGGTATTAACGACCGGATTCCTTATTTTATCAGTTATATTAATCATTAAATCCGTTGTCATAGTTCGCCCACACGAGCGGGGAGTAGTTGAGCGTGTTGGAAAATATAATCGAACAATGACTTCAGGTTTGAATTTCGTAATCCCTGGTTTTGAATCCACGAAAAAGGTTGATATGCGAGAAACTTTAATAGATGTTCCAGCACAAGAAGTTATCACTAAAGATAATGTTAATGTTGGAGTTGACGCCGTAATATACTTTCAAGTGATAGACCCATTCAAGGTTATTTACAATGTCGCCTTGTTCGAGCTTGCTGCAGTTAAACTCGCTCAAACAAATTTAAGAAATATTATGGGTGATATGAGTCTTGATGAAGCTTTAGTTTCTCGTGAAAAGATTAATTTGGAGTTGCGTAGAATTCTCGATGATGCAACGGATAGGTGGGGTGTTCGAGTAACACGTGTTGAAATTCAAAAGATTGATCCCCCAACAGATATTGTCGAGGCTATGAGCCGTCAGATGAAGGCTGAGAGGACTAAGCGGGCTGCAATACTTGAAGCTGAGGGATTGAAGCGGGCTGCAGTATTGCGGGCTGAAGGTGAAAAACAAGCTGCAATACTCAAATCTGAAGGTCAGGCGCAGGCAACATTAAAACTAGCACAAGCTGAAAGGGAAAAGAGGACTGTGGTGGCTGATGGGGAGGCGAACGCGATAAGACAGGTTTATGGTGCGATACATAAAGGAAGACCTACCAAGGACTTGCTCACAATTAAATATCTTGAGTCACTGGAAAAAATAGCGGATGGAAAGTCCACGAAAATATTCATGCCACTAGAAACAACAGGTATTCTATCCAGTGTAGCTTCACTCGGTGAAATGTTTAGAGATGGGGGTAAACTACTCCCCCCATCAAATAAACCCAATAAGAAGGGTAAATAAACCCTGTAGTAAAATCTCGTTTGGGAAGGCTGAGTAATTTTTTTGATTTTTATAGAGTAATTCAATAGTTATTGTACCATGGATATAAAGGATTTAAAGCCGAATGCAAGTGTAGACTCTATTTCAGGGGAGATTACCAGTGTTGAGGAGCCACGGGAATTTACCAACTTCAGAGGTAGTGGTAGGGTTGCAAACGCCGTACTCAAGGATGATAGTGGTGAAGTAAAAATAACCTTGTGGAACGAGCAGGTTGACCAAGTAACAATAGGATCTAAAGTTGTTATTGAAAATGGTTGGTGTAAGGAGTACCGCGGGGAGCTTCAGGTAAGTACTGGGAAATTCGGCACATTAAAGGCGATTGAATAAGCTTTAGGTTCCGATTTGTAGGGTTTTGTCTGAAAGTTTCTGAAGTGTGTTAAGCGCTGACAGGCAAGCCATATATGAAGTTTTTGGGTTCTGTGGTGACTGGACATTCCTAACTTCAGTAAAAAATTCACCAAAACCCCCTTTAACTCTTATTTTGTGGATTATTATCTTAGCATTAGGGTCTACTACAACTTTTACTTTCGTTTTTTCAGCTCCGATTCCTGCAAGACTCAATGTCGCGCAAACATTAACACTCTTCGGGAAATGTTTGACTGCTTCTTTCGCAAAACCATCAAAAACAACTGTTTTAGCTGATATTTTGCTTATGTCAACTCCTTTTTCATTCAGGAACCTGTTGTTTACAAATGCTTCTTTAGGTTTTATTGAGGTTATTTCAACTTCATAAACATTTGCGGACATTGCAGATTTCAAACCGTCTAAACCAACAACAGCTCCTGAAGGTACGTAAATTCGTGTGTTTTTCTCACTACAAATTCTGAGTGCGTTATTCAATAATTGCTCGTCCAACAATGCTCCAACACTCATAATCAAAACGTCCGATCCGGATGTAATTATCTTATTTAGATTTTCATTAACTGCTTTCTGGGATGCCGCTTCAACAACTAAATCTAAATTATTTTCAAGTAATTGTTGTATTGATTTAGATACGAAAATTTTATTTTTTAGTTCTTCATTTAGTTTAACAACAAGAGAAGTGTTTTTATCGTAAATACAAATTAACTCCGTGTTTGAGACTTTACCATCATCTATTTTTTTCGCTACATATGATCCTATACTTCCACACCCAAGCAACCCAACCCTCATTTTCCCTTATTATTATTCATTTTGTTTAATAGTTTGACCATTTCCTTTAAATTTACTCCTTGAGGTATGTATGTGGGGTAAGGGCTTTTCCCTTTCATATAATCCACCCACACCTCCTCAGTTATTAATCCCTCTTTTAAAGCGATTTTGTATATTTTAGTTTCAGGGACAATATCCGTAATCCTTACGACAAAATCATCTGCTTTCAGGCTTTTCAGAAAACGTATTGTTTCCTCCATGTCTTTTATCGTCTCCCCAGGATGACCTAACATACCGTAGGCCCTACAGGATATGTTCAATTCCCGACAAAGCTTAAAGGTTCGTTCAATCTGGTCGTTGGAAATATTCTTCCCCACATTTACCCTCAACTCTTCAGATCCTGTTTCAACACCAAAAGATATATGTCTCAATCCAGCAGATTTCATAAGTCTTAACAGTTTTTCATCTATTAAGTCTACCCTGGTCGTACAAGCCCATTTAAATTCAATCTTCTCTCTTTTCAATTGATGGCAGAGTGTTTCAACATAATCCCTATTTTGGGTGAAGACATCATCAATGAAGTCTAAAATTCTTATTTTTGATGAGTGTATCTCTTTAAGTTCTGAAATTACATCCTCCAGCAACCTTACTCTAAAATTCGTGCAAGACATGGAACAGTAAATGCATGAAAAAGGGCATCCTCGAGAAATATTTGTTGTTGTGAATTCATACTTGTATTGATTGAACAGGTGTCTTGCTGGTGTGGGGATTTTTTCCGGGGGAACAAACTGTCTTTCAACCTGTTTTCTCGTTTTATCCCCAATAGAAAGAATCCCATTCCCACTACCCAACTCTTTTCCTTCTGCGAGTGCACACACAAATTCCTTGAATGTTTCATCTCCTTCCCCCAAAAATCCATAATCTACACCCAAATGTGCGACACTATCCGGATCACAGGTTATGTGAGCACCCCCAACAACGATACGATTAACACCCGCTTGCTGAAGCAATTTTATTAAAACATAAACCTTTGGAAGCGAGGCCGTCAAGGCACTTATCCCAACAATCAACGGGTTTTCACGAGATATCTCAGCTACAACCTCGTTTAAACCCATTAAACTTGCGCATAAATCAAAGCATTTCACACTGAAACCAGATGATAAAACACTTTCACCAAGACAAGCAATACCTAACGGAATACTCCCCCCCAAACTATTTCCAAATCCCTCAACTGGCGGGTTAATCAAAACAACATCAACCATTGTAAAACAAATAATACGGGAAGTAAGGCCCCTCAGAGGTAGCTCTTATCCCCTTCAACACCCTGCAAGTTCGAAGTCTCATCACGCCGTAACGCATCCCAGTAAGACCCGTAACGCTCCTTTAATTGATGTTCTATTGAACGGGATTCCTTAATGCTTTTTTCAACATGTTTTTTCAAGATAAGATCACTTCCCTCGTGCACGGCGTAGTCACCAGCCATTCGAACCACTCCCCCCAAATCCCTAAGCCTCAACGTAAGCGAATCCCGGGTCTTGTCAAGCGCCTCAGCCATTTTCACAGACTCATCGATTATCACTTCAACAGCATCCCCTGTGGCATGTGGTATTCGAGAGTCATTGTTAATCTCTTGAGTTATGAATTGCACGACCTTGAAACGGTTTTCATCATTATCCGGCATTGTCGTCTCCAACAAGATTTCATAACCATTTCCAACAACCCTTGAACGAAGCGGTGGCAATATATCCTTCAATTCTCGAATGTTACATGCCCCAACAAATAGGAAGTCACACGGTACATCAACGACTTTAACGGACGCGCCGGCTGACTGAGGATTCCTTCCCACAATTGGGAATTTCCTCTCCTGCATTGCAGTGAGAATATAAGCCTGAAGGTTCCCTAGCTGAGGCAACTCATCGACAAACAAGACACCTTCATGGGCTTCGTGTATTGCCCCTGCAACAACCCGAAGATAAGCTGGAGTTCCTATTTCAGGGTGACTTCCATAAGGATCGTGGCGGACGTCTCCCAGAAGCTCAGTCTCCGAGGCACCAGTAGCGTGAACGAATGTTTTACGGTCCAAAGGCAATAAAACCATCTCCTTTAGCTTCATCCGCTCCTCTTTAATCGTGTTTATCGCTTGTTGGTCTAAAACCCGAATTTTATCGTCTTGAATTCTCTGGTAAATTAGAGTCTCCTCCGAACCTTCCTTGTTAATTCTCGTCGCATGAATCTCCCTTTCAGGCTCCTGCGGAAAAGCCTCAATAACCTCCGTAATAAGATCGCTGTACAAACTCGCACGTTTCCTCTGAGCGATCTTGCGGTACTTGTCTTCCCCGCAATTAGGGCATATTCGATCCTTGGATCTACTGGTGTTACCGCAAGTAATGCATCTGAATCCTAAGACTTCGGATACATATGTTGGGACTTCATTTGCGGTTTGGATTTTTCCAAACTCATTTACCGGGTCTTTTTCAGCTTCCGACTCTCCTCTAGATCTAATTTTTATTAATGGTTTGTTAGTATTTTGTGGATTATCCGTGATTAAAATCTCAACAGTGGGTGGGCTTAGAAGGTCGGACATGGCTTTAGCAAGCATTGATTTTCCAATTCCGGGAGGCCCGACCAACAAAATGTTTCTTCTTTGTTTAACGGCGAATTTAACTTTTTCGACTGCGGTATCTTGTCCGATAATCTGTTTTATTAACGTTTTTGGTGTTACAACCTCTTTGGTTGTTTCGAAATCACCCATATTCATCGATTATTCTTTAGCATAATAGGATAAAAACAACCTACTACCTAACTCAGTTTGATTTCGAACCCACTTAAAAAAGATAATCACACTATTTTTTCAATTTTTCCGTGGAACTCAACATCCTTTATAAGGCCTGAGGGGGCTATGTCATCGATAAACTCTATTTCTTTCAAGTATACGTAAACCCTATCCTCACCCGCTCCGACAGTAATCTTTAAGGATACGGAAGGTCCCTCCCTAGTGTTGAACTCGGGAATAAGTTGCTTATCCTCTAAGACCCCTGATGCAGTACCATAACATTCACTACCATCGTCTTCGTCGAGTCCAACGTTTTGAAAGGTGAATTGAACTTCATCCACAATCCCTATCTCTCGGTCACCGTATAACACTATTCCACTCCCAAAGTGAACGGAGTCGCGATCTAAATCAACCATATTATTTACTACTTTTATCAGTTATAATATTTACGTTCTTGGTATCTGTAACAGCAGACTTGTTAACACCTACAATATACTCAACACTTGATTTGCTTGCCGCATCAACAAGTCTCTGAGTAATAATACCGTCGAAAACCACATACTTTGGCTGAACGTCTGCGAGAGTGTTGACTAGATCCTTTATCTCAATCTCAGTAATAACTTTAACGTCCTTATCATATAATCTTGCGGTAAGCTTACCCTTAACATCCTTCAACTCATCTAAAAGCTTAGATGAAACTTCCGGAGAAGCGCTCTTTTTCGGAGCAATATAAGATTTCACAGGATAATTTTTCTCTTCAACGTGATTCGAAACCTTATCCTGCTTTGGAGGCATCTTCCTCCGGAGAGCCATGATTACTTCCTTTTTAGTCAACTCTTCAACCTCTTTTCCTTGAGGTGCCTTAGCCACAAAATCAATATCAGCAACTGAGAGGAGTTCTTTCAATATCATGTCGCCTCCACGATCACCATCAACGAAAGATATCGTAGTTTTGGTCTTACTAATCTCTGAAATAACTGGTGGAATGCTTGTACCACCAACAGCTAAAACATTCTTAATACCCTGCTTTAAAAGATTCAAAACATCAGCACGACCTTCAACGAGTATAACACTCTCAGCGGAATCAATACCCGGCCCTGCTGGAAGACCTTTATACGTGGTTATCTCACTTAACTGAACAGACTTCCTAACCTCATCAGTAAGCTCTCCACTTTCAGGGATCTCGTCATCCATAAGCTTCTTTAAAAGCGTTTTAGCACGGTCAACCATGACAATCCTCCTTTGAGTTCGAGCATCCTCAATATTCGTGACCCTGATTTTCCCGTTGCAAGGTCCAACACGGTCGACTCCTTCTATTGCAGCTGCAATAATTGAAGTTTCAACCATATCAAGGCTTGAAGGAACAGTCAAAATGCCGATAGACTTTCCTGCCTTGGTCTTAATCTCAACTTCAATTCTCCCAATCCGTCCAGTCTTCTGAAGGTCTCTAAGCTCTAATTCTTCACCTAAAAGTCCCTCAGATTGGCCGAAAACCGCGCCAACAACGTCTGGTTTCTCAACCACTCCATCAATAGTAATATCTGCGTAAATGTTGTATTTTATCGTATCAGCTGGTGCTTTAGCCATAATATCACCTCAAATATATTTTTTTTGGCTGCATTAACTAATCAAGAAAAAGTGTCACCCTGCACAATCAACCGCACAGTCTACCAAACCTATAAATCAAACACATGAATTGATATATAATCCTTAATTTCCTTGACTTAAAGTTAATGCAATGATAAACGTAAATTGTTTATTTTATAACACATCAATCAATAAAAGCTTATTTTTCGATTAACACATTAATCCTATCCTCAACCTCCTTTCTTGAAGTATTTTTAATAAAAACAACCTTCTTCGACGACTTAAAACCACGAATAATCTCACACTCACCGAAAATACCGCGCAGAAAACGGAGTAATCGACGATTAGCCTTACCGTCACGAGCAGGAGCTTTAACCCGAACCCTAAGAAATGATTCACCAGGATTCAAAGACAAACCATCACGAACTGCACTTGGTACAACCCTAATTGTAAGTAAAACGCCACTCGCATTCGGAACGAGCATAAACGATCAGCCAATGGTGTTTGCTCGAATAACTTCCTCTAAAACCTTGAGGAAAGCTCCTTCGTCTTCCTTGGCAAGTGGGACAACGTTTCCGTCCTCTATCCTAAGGTCGTTGCCGTCGGCAACAACAACAAGAGCCCTTGACACTGGCACACCATACACTTTTTGAAGTTCTTCGTTGTCGTTTAAATCGCTTATAATATCGTCTAAAACATCCATGCGTATCCCAACCCTGTCAGGATTAATTCGCGTTTCTTCGTTTTCTCCCATTTTATTACACCTCAAGTATTCTGAGCCAAAATATGTAAGTATATTAGACTTACTATATAAAACAAAGTTTAGCCCCTAAGTGATTTCATGTGTGCGATGCTGTTTTGAATGTGTTTTTTCGAGGCTACGTCACCTCTATTCCAAAGACCCCCCCCTTTAATGGATTCTATCCCTTCAAGCGATTTTTCCCTTGCCTCCTCTATCGAGTCTCCAAGACCTACGCATGCTACAGTACGTGATTTCAACGAATAATTGTTGTTGTCTCGGACTTCCATTGAACCTGGGAATACCCTCAACCCTCCTCCATCACCCACAAGCTTGTATGCTGCACTCAAATCCACTACACCCCCGATTTCGTGACTGACAACCTTGTCGGGGTGTCTTTTATCGTATCCTCCATAGCTTTGGGGGACTTTGTATGTTACAACAGTGGCCTTAGGCTTCATTGACACCCTCTTTAAACTTCCTTCAAGCATTGCGTAGCACAAGTCGACGTAATCATCGGCGAGGGCGGGCATAATGTTCATTATCTCGGGGTCTCCAGGCCTTGAGTTTATCTCAAGGACTTTAGGATCGTCTTTTGTGTGTATGAATGCGACGTAAAACGGAAGTCCCAACAGACCCTTATTCCTTCCCTCACCCTTAACTTGCTTGAAAATCTTATCTACAATATCCTCCTCCACTTCCCTATCTTTCGGAGTCATGAAAGGCAAGTGGTCACCCACATCCTTGTAGGATCCCATACCTCCCGTATTAGGGCCTATATCCCCTTCAAACGCCCGCTTATAGTCGCGGGTGTCCGGGAAAGGTGCGAGGGTCTTACCGTCACAGTAAGCCATAAACGAGGATTCTTCACCGTCAATCTTCTCCTCGACAATCACAATACCCGACTCATAATTAGACTTGAAATACTCGAAATAATCATCCTTCGAGTTAAAATGATCCCCCCAGACTCCAACACCTTTGCCGAAACCCGGCTTGTCAGGTTTCACCACGACCTGGCTTTCAAGCTCACCAAACCATTCATAAACATTATCTTTCACATTCGACAAAGACCAGTCTACGTGAGGGTCGAAGACCTTGTATCTCGGATTCGCACTCGGACAACATTCCGCTAAAAGTTCCCTCTGCTCTACCTTACTGGCTTCGATAGCGTACTCTTTCGCAGGACATAAAACTGGAATACCCGTTTTTTCCAGCATTACGTCGTGAAGACCCTCGATTACCGGCCCCTCAGGCCCAACGACACAGAATTCGATTTCTTCTTTGTGTTTAAACGCGAAATCCGAAATAGAGTTCACATTCAAGTCCGGAACAACAACATGCTCATACGCTCTTTCAATATTGAAAGGATTTTTCTGTTTGTCGACTATAAAAAGCCTTGTCTTATGGCTTGAACGGCACAGGGCGTCTACCATCGAGACACCTCGCGATCCATAGCTTACTACAAGTACTCCAACACTCATGAAAATTCACCCCGCTTTATTAGGTGAGATTATGTGCGTCTTCAAATAAATATTTACTTCTTTCCGTAAACAACAGCACCCAAAACCAAGCCCGCTCCAACCAAAACATAGAGCATCCCTGACCTGTTCCTTGATCCTGACGCGACGACGTTTCCAGTCACTTTCCCAAGTTTTTTTATCGTCGTAGTTTGAGTGATGGTTGTTGTAGTATCACCTGTCATTGAAGTCGTTGTTGTCTTCAACTTCTCCTCAGCTAGGAAATGTGATAAAACCGTGGTGGTCGATGAACTACTCGAAGACACATTTAGTGTTATCGAAGTTGTAGAGCTTGAAGTCGTAGTCTGTTCCACCGTAACCAGTACTGTGGCTTGTTTGTGGGGGTATCCGCGCGCCATAATCAGAAGCCGGTATTCACCCACCTCATCAAGGTTTATTCTTAATGTGCCGTTTTCATCAGCTTCAATCGTTTTTAACCACTTTAGATTTTCGTTTCTAACTTCAACAGTCACATCCTCAATAATTTTTCCCGTTTTTTCATCAAAAACATTAAATTCCATGAAATCATTAGTTGAAATGCTCATCATCTTCCCCGGAATGGGGGCTTTCCCCCCTGAAAAAACGAGGTTCCTCTCCTTCTTCGGCCTTTCCACAATCGGACAAACCTCGGAAAATTCCACATCCCCAGGGATCGAACCCCAAGGCCCAAAAGCGTACCCCAAAAGGTCTCCTTCTCGCGCGCAATAATGGCCGTCAAAAGATGTGAGATCACCATCCCAGCATGAATCACCGGCATCCCAACCCACGGGCATGTAATCCCAACCACCACCATCAGAAAAATGAAAGCTCCAGTATTCGTTAGAATTGCAATAACAGTCGTTTGCAGGGCATCCAACACTTTCAATACCACAAAGACCATGACCCCACATTCCCCCATCACTCCAAGCCATAACAAGGCTTGTTTCCTGCATGACTTTGTAGCCGTCAGTTTCGGGTGCAACTTCCACACACTCCGTTTTCACAGTCCCGTCTGGGAATTCAACCACAACTCCGACGCGAACGGCGCTAGCTCCTAGTGAAATGAGCATTAATATTATTACTCCGGTAAGATTTTTCACATTATTATCCATTAATATCACCAATTACAATAAAGTTGGATAAATTATCCAACTTTTATATTCATTAACAATAATCATATAAAAATGAAATTAAAATTCAACACCATAACATGGACTGCTTGGATGCTTACTGGAGCCACCATAACCCTCCTCTCAAATAATCCCGCAAATATCATACTCTTATCCCTGATACTTCTTGCATCCGCGAAAAAACACCACATTTCAACTTCAAACACGATAAAGGCTGCAATCTTTTTCAGCATACCGCTTCTTTTAATCAACGTGCTCTTCGTTCACGAAGGACAACATATCCTAACAGAAATACCCGCCGACATCCATCTAATTGGAATACAAATACCAATAACTCCCATCTCAGGCCCAATAACACTTGAGAGTGTTTCAGCCGCGTTTTTATTTTCAATACTTCTACTCAACACACTGCTACTGTTTACAATCTACAACAAGGAAACCTCAATCGACAACGTTCTACGCCTAATACCCACAAGACTTTCCCACTCAACACTTCTCATCGCAATAGCACTCCGCTTCATACCCACCATAACACAAGACGCACAAGCAGTAACCGAAGCCCAACGCTGCCGAGGATTAATTTTTCAAACCGGCAGCCTAGCAAACAGGATTAAAGCAAACTCGTCGGTCATGATTCCAACATTTGTAAACTCTCTTGAAAGGTCTTACGTTTTGGCTGAAGCCCTTGAATCAAGAGGTTATTCTAAAAACAGAACTCGATATTTAAAGGAGGATTGGAGTTTAGGGGATTGGATATTGTCTTTCACTTATCTTCTTTCAATAACCTATCTTGTTTCTTCGTGGGCGGGATTCGGTTTTCCATACTGGAACAACCCTGAACTACTCTTCAGCCTCGACTTACGAGTTTTGATGACTCAAATGTTTTTACTTATCCCATGAAAACCATCGAATTTAACGAAGTCTCATATTGGTATCCAAATGCGGACGAGCCCGCAATAAATGATGTTTCTTTTAGTGTTTCTCCGGGTGAATTCCTGCTTGTTGTGGGATCGACTGGTTGCGGCAAGTCAACGCTTCTCAAATGCATAAACGGTCTTGTCCCCCACTTTACTGGCGGGAAAATTAAAGGAAGCATTACTGTTTGCGGTTTAAATCCGACTGAAACTCCAACAAAAAAAGTCGCCCAACACGTAGGCTTCGTATTTCAAGACCCTGAAAACCAATTCATAATGTCCACTGTTGAAAGCGAGTTGGCGTTCGGTCTTGAAAACCTACGTTTAAGTGTTAATGAGATTTCTGAAAGGATTTCCCAAGTCTCAAGCTACTTTAACCTCTCCCACATCATTAATAAAAAAGTCTCTGAATTGTCTGGCGGGGAGAAGCAGAAAGTCGTCTTGGCCTCTGTTTTAGCTATGAGGCCTAAAGTTATTGTATTGGACGAACCGACTTCCCAGCTCGACCCGGAAAGCGCGTCTAATCTACTGTATTCTTTAAATAGCTTGAATAGTGATTTCGGCCTTACCGTTGTTTTAGCAGACCACCGTATTGACAGGGTATATCCCTTTGTCAACAAGGTTTTAGATTTGGATTGTGGGGTAATTGGGAAACCAGAAGACATACTACCCAACTCCGTTAATTCTCCAGCACTCCTAAAACTCTCTAAAGACCTAAAAGACAAGCGAATTAACATAGGCCACCCCAAGACAGTGTCTGAAGCTAAAATCAATCTTAAAAAACACCTTAAAAAATTCAACTCCAAGAAAATCAAGTCCCGTAAAAAAGGGGTGGTTGTCGTATCCATAAGAAAACTGTCCAAATCCTTCAACGGGAAAAAAGTTCTAAATAACATAAATCTTGATTTCTTCCGAGGTGAATTCACAGTCATTATGGGTCGCAACGGAGCCGGTAAATCAACTCTCATAAAACACTTGAATGGCCTCCTCCAACCCGACTTCGGTTCAATTCAAGTTAAAGGAATGTCTCCCGCCTCATTTCCTATTGAAGAGATGGCCAGGAAAATAGGATTTGTATCTCAAAATCCAAACAACTACTTATTCTCGGAAACCGTTTCCGAAGAACTAGCCTTTACAGCAAGAAACCTCAACTCATTACCAGACATCGAAAGAATTCTTGAAAACCTCAATCTTTCTTCAAAAAAAAACCTTTATCCCCGGGATCTTTCTGGAGGCGAACGACAGAAGGTGGCTATTGGCTCCATACTTACCGGAGAACCTGATATCCTTGTTTTTGACGAGCCAACCCGCGGGATGGATTCGGACAGTAAACACCAATTGATATCTCTTCTGAAGGAATTCACAGATCAAGGGAAAACGGTTGTTGTAGTCACCCACGACGTTGAGACTGCGGCTGAATCAGCTGATAGGATTATAATCCTCGATAACGGTGTAATTACTGCTGACGGACCTGCAACTAAAGTCCTTAACGGAAACAATTTATTTCAAACTCAAATCAACAAACTTTTCCCAACTAAAAACTACCTTACAGTAGATGATGCATTAAAGGGATTGACATGAAGGCAAAAAGAATATTATTTTTCACAACACTTTTAGGTTTAATAATCTACTACACGTTTCTCCTTCACCCCCCATGGATCATTCCAACGCTAGCAGTAGTATTTTCAATACTAGGATTAATTTTCATCGAATTCGAAAAAAACCACGCCACAACCCGCACCATCTCCTTGCTCGGATTCATAACTGCCTTAACAGTCGTCTCCCGCCAAATAATACACGGGGTCGCTGTCAGCCCCGTCTTCTTGTTCACAATAATTACCGGATACCTGTTCGGCTCAGTAAGCGGATTCATGGTGGGCGCCGCATCAATGCTCGTCTCAAACTTCTTTGTGGGCGGCCAAGGCCCGTGGACCCCATTCCAGATGATTGGATTGGGTTTGATAGGAGCGGTCGCCTCCCTCCTTCCCAAACCGGAAAGAATGAGGCATAAAATTATTGTCCTATCCTTTTACGGGCTTTTCTCCTCCTTCCTCTACTCGGCAGTAACCGACATATTCTGGTGGATGGCTTTCACATCCAAACACACTCTTGCCACCTACCTTGCGATTTCAACCGCCGGAGTCATCTTTTCAATAGCACGCGGGTTGGGAAACATCCTGCTTTTCATACTTTTAGGGCCTCCCATCCTCAAAGTCTTGGAAAGGTTTCGCGACCGCTTTTACGTCGAGTATTTATAAAAACCCTCGTCGACATAATTTAAGATGACCTTTCAAATAGACGACATCGGAAGCTTCCCCCTACCAGAAGGTGCTTCAAGGGACAGGCTCCGTGAAATCGCGGAAAAAATCATTGAAGGCTCTTTCACAGAGGAAGAGGAGGATGAATTCATCGCAGTTGCCGTTAAAATGTTTTCTGCAAAAATTGACGCTGGAATAGAGGTTCCAAATTATCCTCAACTTCACGAGATGATCGACGGTTTTATGAAGCCCATAGAGAAATTTTGCGTCGACGGTGAACCACACCTCATAAAAAGCGAGTACGCAATAATTCCCGAAGTCGAGGTCGTAAAGGTTTATGCTGAACGCTTGTTCGAAGAAGGGGGGGAGAAAACAAACCTCCGCGTCTGCGTAACCGGCCCCCTAGACCTTTACGTTCGCTCGATATCAACTCAGGTTGAAGGGGATCTCTTTGCAAGCATCGGGAAAAGTGTTGGAAGCTTCATCGAAAATTCCATTCTAGACGAAGATTACATCAAAACCACTTCAGTCTCCTTGGACGAGCCGAGCTTAGGGCTTAACCCCAACATCATAGTCTCCCCCGACGACCTGGTGTCTGCCTGGGATCACGCCACCAAACACGTAACAAACCAGGACGTTCAAATACACTTGCACGCCCCCGCCGAAGCTGAACACGTCTACCAGACGAAGAAAATAAATGTCATAGGCGTTGAAACCGCGGAAAACCCAAGCCACCTTAAAGCTTTCGACAAGAAAACACTCGAAGAACACGACCGCTACCTCCGTGTGGGAATCGCGCGCTCAAACATAACTGCTCTATCATCCGACTTCGAGCAGAAACACGGGGTTAATCCCATGAACGACGCCGCGGCACTCTCCTCAATGATTGATGAATTCGAGTCCCCTAAAATAATCCGCAGTCGCCTAGACAAAGCCCGTAAAATCTTCGATGATAGAATAAAGTACGTCGGCCCCGACTGCGGGCTAGGGTTGTGGCCGAGCATAAAAAGCGCTAGCAAGCTACTTGAAAACACCGTGAAAGCGGTGCGAGATTAAGGGAAAATCAAACACCCCTCAATCAGGACACTTAATTTTTCTTATTTTTTTATATTACATACATGATTTAATATGGGTTGGGGTAAAATTTGTCTTATATTTCTGGTATTGATTTCTGTTTGTGGTTGCACTCAAAAACAGCATATCCCCATGACTACGACGTTATCTTGCACTCCCCCCTATATCAAGGTCGGGAATGACTGCTGCCTTGACGAGGATAATGACAACAGTTGTGATAGAGACAAGCCCACTACGTCAACACTTGCCATGTCAACGTCCTCGAGCACAACGTCAACGCTGGTGATGGACTCGTGTATGAACGTGTGCCGCATAAAATACGATCAAACAGGGGAGTGCGTTCGAAGTGGTGCTGAATGTCATAGCTCCATCAAGCATATTGAGAAGGACGGGAATAAGTTTTGCAAGGCAGAAAGCAGGGTGTACGACTCCTGCTGTTGCATTAAAGCAACCCCAAAAGAACCAGAAACGACTACCATGGTGACTCTCGTTGGAAGTTATGAGGTGGTTAGCAGTGAAGACAAAAGTATAAAAGCAATGGACAAATCTTTCTCCGAGTATGTGTCGGCAAATGAGATTGCGAAACTGCCGACAAATATCCGGAAAAGATATAAGATAATTGTTCCTTCAGATGTCTCTAAAGAACAACTCAAGGCAACCTTAACCCAAATTGTTGAGGATGAAACATCAAAGAACCGTGATATAGATGAGATTATTATTTTTGCATATGGGCGAAAGGAAGACATTAATTTTGGTGTATATACTTACGGCAGAGTTGAATGGTGCCCGAATGGTGACTGGGGAGGGGTTACTGAAAGAATAGCGTCATCTAACGACAGGTCCTCGTATCAATACGTCTTCGACATCAGAGACAAGGTCGGGGCAGCACAATCAGGCAGGCCTACGGAGCGAGACTTTGAGATATATACTGCCTTAGACAAGGCGTTGTTTGCAGAACCCGATACTGCAGAGGAGATAATAAACAAGAGAATTGCAAGCCAATATGGAATAACCGAAACGGAGCTAACCGACATTTACATCAAAGTTCTAGTTTATCAGATGACATAAACTAACAGAATATGAATCATAAAAATATTTTTATAAATGGGTGTAAAATTGGCCTTCTTTTTCTGGCTATATTATTAGTTTCAGGTTGTATCGGAAGTAGCACCCCCACATGTAATACACCTTATATTCTTGTAGGAGAAGATTGTTGTTTGGACGAGAATGATGACAATATTTGTGATAAAGACAAACCTCTAACAACTACCTTGTCTACATCTTCATCATCTACAAGACCTGCAACTTCTACCACGTCGACTTCCTCAACAACACTCAAACCCGATTCTTGCGAGAATGTATGTAAAATCAACTATGGTCAGTATGGAAGTTGTGTTCAGAATGGGGCTCAATGCAGCTCAAAAAATAGCCACATAGAGTTTGAGGGTCATACATTCTGTAAAGCGGAAAGTAGAGTTTATGACCTTTGCTGTTGTATAGATAATTCAGAAATAAAATCACAAACGACCTCACTAACACTGTATACTACGTCCTATAGCCCCTCAACAACAATTACAAAGACTTCTTATAGTGCTTCATCAAGTAGTTCTAGTGGTTCATGCGCATATGTTGGTAGTGTAAATTCAAACATTTATCATTATCAAAGTTGCAGGTGGGCGAAAAAAATTACTCCAGAAAATGAGATTTGTTTCTCATCCATTGCAGATGCAAAAAGTAAGGGATACAGGGCATGTAAAGTATGCCATCCACCCTCTTAAAATATGTTACTCTCTTTACCAAGAGCGAACTTTATCTATCATCCACGAGAGATAATACACAGACCAAGCGAGTACAAGTATTAGAGAAGTAATTATTCCTATTTTATCAGTTGTAATTCCCCAGATAATTCCTTCAAGGCAAATTTCATTTTTTCTCTATTATATTTTACTTTAAACTCATTATTGTTTACATTATGGCTTCTCGAAAAGCTTCGGTTTCCAGGAAGACTAAGGAGACTGACATTCAGTTGGAGTTGAATCTCGATGGCGAAGGAAAATCCAAGGTAGCCTTACCTCTTAAGTTTTTTTCCCACATGCTCGAGAATTTCTCCAAACACTCGAACTTCGACTTAACTCTTAAAGGTTCCGGTGACGTTGACGTGGACGACCACCACTTGGTTGAGGACGTTGGCATCTGCTTGGGAGACGCTTTCGATCAGGCGTTGGGTGACAAGTCGGGTATCACGCGCATGGCACACGCAATCGTCCCCATGGACGACTCCCGTGCGGAAGTGTCGGTTGATCTTTCAGGCAGGCCTTACGCTAAAGTGGATTTACCTTTCAGCGAGTTCACAGACCGGCGCGTCGGAGACACGAGCAAGGAAAACATAGTCCACTTCCTCGAAAGCTTTGCGCTTTCAGGTAAATTCAACTTGAACGTGAAGGTGGAGGGCCGAAACGACCACCACAAGGTGGAGGCAGCCTTCAAAGGCCTTGCGCGAGCGCTAAAGGAAGCGACCAGAATAAGCGGGAAAGGAATACCCAGCACCAAAGGAGTAGTCTGATTTATTCAAGCATTCCTTCCCATTTGTTGATGAGTGTTTCGACCGGTTTTTTAAGCTCCGGGACAAATCGTGCAGAGACATCAACGGCTTTAGATTCTGTTGCGAGAGTTATCGCACCCGAAAGGACATTAGTCTGGTCAATATCTTCCGGTTTATGGCAGGCTACACTGATTGTGTCGTGCCTGCGCTCACGGCCTGCATCAAGAATGTCGAAGTAATCTGCATCATGCACGTCTCCGTCGGCATCCTCCATGAACCTGATGTTGAATCCCATACCCTCTATCCTATGGAACATGTCCAGCGAGTAAATGTGTTTGCCGGAGACGTAGTCTGCCGCTGATGCGAACCGTCCTCTCCCCTCTCGCGATACGACGGTGCCGCCGGGGGCAACCTCGACGAGGCCTTTTGCAAAGACTGCTTGCGGGAACGGGCACGTTGTGCAGAGTGCGTTGTTAAAGAGAATTAAATCACTTGTGGGTGGGTCAGTCATAAAGTAATCTCCTGCCACTAGGTTGAATTTTGGCCACAAGTCCTCTCCCACCCTCTCACGAGCTTGATCAATCCAATCTTGTGGAACTTCCCCGCGCTCGATTGCGGTGTAGCTTTCAAGCCCCGGGTAAGACTTTAAAAAAGTGTATGGAGTCCTAAGGTTCGTGCCCATGCCAATTTCAGTGACAACTTTCGGAGTTATGTGGAGTGTTTCCAACTCCCCCACAATCATTTCGTTCATCCAGGGCCTATCGCCTGAACTAGCATATCTCTGCATGAGTTAAAACAGGGTTTGACAAAAAATAAATCAACGGTTTCATACCAAAACAACAACACCAGAATCTAGTATTATATCAATTGTCTTGACGGTAGTGTTTCTCACTGGCCCTGAGTATTTCAGGAATAAGCCTAAGTTCAATCTCACTCATGGTGAGCGTCACAGGCTCGATGGCGTGAAGAACGCTTTCGACTGCAAGTATTCTGAAGTCGTCGGGTAACGTCTGCCCCTGTGATGGCGCGTGCATCGCAGGTCTTCTATGCTTCTGCCCTTTCACGACTTTCTTCTTCTTAATTTCAGGGTGCCCTACCCTCCTATCTGGCTCGGTCGGAGGCTGATAATTTCGTATACGATAGTCTCTTGCAGCAGCTTCCAACACCTCGGGGAAAACAGAGCGGGAGTCAGCAGGCATTCCAAGTTGTAGTGCGTTAAATACTTCAATAAAGTTGGGTAGTAGGTTTTTGATGGCCTCATCCTGAACCTCCCCCTCAACTCCACCACCTCTTTTTCTCTTGTGCATGACCATTGAATTACTATTTAATTTATTATTCAAATACTTGCCTTATGAAACAATCCGGATTTGTTGACACAAACTACTCTCCCGAAAAAGAGGACCTTGTATGCCTCTTCTACGTCGAGCCTCCAGAAGGAAAATCACTTGCATGGAGTGCCGAGAATGTTGCCGGGGAATCCAGTGTGGGCACTTGGACTGACGTCTCGACCGCTGAACACGCTCTTTCAGGTCTTGCCCCCCATGTTTTCTCTCTGGATGAAGAGTCTAACATCATAAAAGTGGCTTATCCTGTCGACTTGTTCGAATACGACAACATACCCTGTATCCTCTCTTCTGTCGCGGGAAACGTCTTCGGTATGAAAGCTATTTCAAACCTTCGTCTTATGGACATACAGTTCCCTGAAAAAATCAGCTCTAAATTTGCGGGCCCAAGATTTGGAATCCCCGGAATCCGCAATCTTCTGAAAATCCCGGACCGCCCGCTCGTAGGAACCATTGTCAAACCCAAGCTTGGTCTTCCGACGGAAGAGCACGCTCGCGTCGCCTATGACGCGTGGGTCGGTGGTTGCGACATAGTTAAAGACGATGAGAATCTGACGAGCCAGGTGTTTAATCCATTCGAGGAACGTGTTAAACAAACCCTCGCCATGCGCAAGAAGGCTGAAGCCGAGACTGGTGAAATGAAAATTTACATGCCTAACGTTACTGCCGAGACTAACGAGATGCTGCGCCGAGCAAAACTCGTAAAGGATACTGGTGGACGCTATGTCATGGTCGACATCATGACTTGCGGTTTCGCAGCCCTTCAAACTCTTGCTGACGCTGACTTGGGTTTAGTCCTTCACGCCCACCGCGCCATGCACGCGGCAGTGACCAGAAACCCCCGCCATGGAATCACAATGCTCGTAATCGCCAAGCTCATGCGCCTTCTGGGCATGGACCAGCTTCACGTCGGCACATTCGACGTCGGCAAGATGGAGGGTGGAAGCGACGAGATAAAGCAGATCGCCGAAGCCATAACCTTGGATTCAGTCGATGAAACGCCGATCCGTCTTGCGCAAAACTGGCCTGGTCAAAAACCAGTCTTCCCAGTGGCATCCGGAGGCCTTCACCCCGGTCACGTCGAAGAGCTTATGTCTCGCGCTGGATCCGACATAATAATCCAGATGGGTGGGGGAATCCACGGCCACCCTGAAGGCACGAAGGCCGGGTCCGCGGCCGCTCGCCAGGNAGTCGACGCGGTAATGGGAGGCACGACTCTCGCTGAATACGCGAAAACGCACCCTGAACTTTCCAAGGCGCTTGAAAAGTGGGGCACCTAGAATTCCATTTTCAATGCGTTGAAGTGGGAATAATAAATATTTCCGGGAACGCATACTTATATTCTCTACTTCCTATTGTAAGCCGATGACTAGGAATTGCGGGTTCTGTGGGAGGCCTGTTTTCACTGACGGCCAGCCGATTTGCGCGGGCTGTATGAAGAGTAGGGCTCGCGCTGACGTTAAAAAACAGCGTAAATTCGACAGAGAGTTCATTCAAAAAGAAAAGGACAAGGAGACTGAGCAACTGGTTCATGAAGAGGAAGACGAGGACGCAGAGGAAGCGTGGGCTAAGTAAACCCATCATCCTCTAAAGTATCCCCTATTTTTCTCTGAGCTTTCCCCGAAACTGCAGTGGATGTCTTATCCCACATTCTCCCTTGCATAAACCGTATGATTTTATCTTCACGCACGTGGGACAACTGTACCTCGTCCTACCCCGCTCTCCCGAAAGAAATCTCAACTGATACCGGGTCTTGTTTTCATCGAATGCAGGGGAATCAGAAAAAACTCCAACAACCATGTCTTCTGAAAGACCTTTCCCGACTAAATACGTTGCGAGGATAAACAACATGTTGTGGTTGACCTCACCCATCTTGAGCATCGAGATGATGTAGTTGATGCATGGTGGGCTGGTTTTTTCACTTGCATCTCCGCTGGAAAATTTTTGTGCTGCGAGTGCAAGGGAGTTTTTGATGTCTTTTGCAATTGATTCAACTTGCTTTGGAGCCCTTCCAACGTCCACGGGAGAAAGTATGTGGAGTGTAATCCGCTCTCTTAGTAAATCTCTTTTTTCCGACTCATCGATTTCGACTAAACCGTCCTTGACCTTTCTGTTGACTAAGTTGTATTGTCCTGAAATCCTGGCTAAATTTTCAGTCAACTTCAAGTATTCACCCAATCCTACCGTGTTTTCCTTAAAGTTTAGGAAAAACTCAACCATCAATTTCTCGACATCACCTTTACTGTCCCTGTAAAATTCAAATGCCTTTTCACCCTCAGCCGAAGCGTATCTAGTCTTAAAGCTTCTCCCCGTGATATTTGCGATAAGCCGTGCGATTGGATAGCTTAATATCGTTACTTCTTGAGATACCTTGTCTTCAATTTCAGAATTGATTATTCCGTGCTGAGCGTCTAAAAACCGGCTCTTACCCTGCCTTAAACATTCACCATAAACGGGGTGGTCTAGAATTTCATCTAAAGTCAAACCTAAGCCCTCCACGAATTTTTTCGCCTCGTAAGTGAAGGGATACTTGGCGCTGTAAGTTAGGTCGTATTCCACCATATTCTATTTTTATTACGCCTCATAATCTATTAACGTATGAAAAACAACGGTAGAGTATATAAAATAACTTCAGCAGTATTAATCATTGCAGCAATCACCTTGATAGTCCTGATAATTATTGTGTGGTATCTGTACGGATTCGATTATGTGGTCGCACCAAAAACAGTCACAATGATCTCCCAGACCACGGTTTGAATTAAATCAACCAAGC
Organism: Euryarchaeota archaeon SCGC AAA252-I15; assembly: GCA_000402775.1. GTDB lineage: Archaea > Altiarchaeota > Altiarchaeia > IMC4 > SCGC-AAA252-I15 > SCGC-AAA252-I15. The sequence continues at coordinate 80,441 of AQSC01000061.1, forward strand.
TTTCTGGCTAACTCACGAAGGTATTTCACCCCCTCATCCAATACTTCCCCCCCATTATCGGTTATTGTATAATATTTCCGCTGCCGGCGTTTATGCATGCTCCATTTACTTGAAACAAGCTTTTTCCTTTCAAGAGAATAAAGTATGAGGTATGCAGTCACATTTCCTATTTGAAAGTCGAAGTTTTCCTTTATTTCCCTGCCAATCTCATAGGCGTACATGGGTTTTCTCTTGAGAAGAGTTAGAATGTAAATCCATAGATTGTCTCTCGTAGTTGTTTTTATAAGTCTATCGATCGGCATTTTTATTTTATAGTCATAAAATATTTATATACATTAAATATATTATCTAATTAATATGAAAAATATTAAAGTCGCGATTGTAGGGGTGGGCAATTGTGCATCATCTCTCGTTCAAGGAATTGAATACTACAAGGATGTCTCAGGTGATGATCCATTAATCCCCGGTCTTATGCACAACGTAATCGGCGGATACAAGATTTCAAACATTAAATTTGTGGCAGCATTCGACGTTGATTCTAAAAAAGTGGGAAAAGACTTATCTAATGCGATTTTCAGCGAACCAAACTGCACCACAAAATTTTCTGACGTTAAAAAATGGGATGTAACAGTCCAAAAGGCACCGGTATTAGATGGTGTCGGAGACACAACAAGGGACAAGTTCACAGTCGACGAAAAGCAGAAACCAGTTGGCATTGCAGACGAGCTTAAGTCAAGCGGCGCCAAGGTTTTAATAAACTATCTTCCTGTGGGGAGTGAGGAGGCGACTAAATTCCATGCAAAAGAGTGTTTGAAGGTGGGTGTTGCTTTTATCAATGCGATTCCGGTTTTTATTGCATCGAATCCTGAGTGGAGTAGGAAATTTGCGGAGAAAAAAATCCCAATTATTGGTGATGATATTAAAAGCCAGGTTGGGGCGACAATAGTACACCGGACTCTCACACGATTGTTTGTTGATAGGGGTGTTAAACTCGATCATACTTACCAGCTTAATGTTGGCGGAAACACAGACTTTTTGAACATGCTTGAGAGGACCCGTCTTAAAAGCAAGAAGATTAGTAAAACCCAGAGCGTTCAATCCCAGCTTCCCACCCAGCTTCCTGCCGAAGACATTCACATCGGGCCTTCTGATTATGTTCCGTGGCTTGATGATAAGAAACTCTGTTTCATTCGGATGGAGGGTAGAAAGTTCGGTGACGTCCCCTTAAACATTGAACTGCGACTTGATGTGGAGGATAGTCCAAACAGTGCGGGAGTCATGGTCGATGCTATACGCTGTGCTAAACTTGCCTTAGACCGTGGTGTCGGCGGTGCCTTAACAAGCCCTTCAAGCTACTTTATGAAGTCTCCTCCAATACAATATGCTGACTCGGTGTGCAGGGAGATGGTCGAAGAGTTCATTAAGGGAGAGCGGGAAAGGTGATTATACTAAATTGGATGAGTGAAATGCTAGTTCAAGGTCATCGAGCCGAAGGTGAAGATGGCCTATTTGATCAACCTTTGTTAAAGGTTGAGGGAGAGTGGGAAAGGTGATTAAATCCTACTTTGACTCTGAGGGTTTGAGTATCCGGTTGGGCATGGTTTTCGCAAAAATTGGTTTGTCCCCTAACGCCTGGACGATTTTAGCTCTTGTCCCTGCGGCATTGGGTTTAATTTATCTTTTTAATGGTAACTTACTTTACGGATTAATTCTTTTCATTTTCTCTGGATTAATCGACGCCATTGACGGGGCAGTGGCAAGGGTGACTAAAAGTGTTTCTAATCTCGGGGCTTTTCTTGACGGGGTTATAGACCGTTATGTTGAGGCAGCGCTTTATCTGGGTCTTATGGCCTATCTTTGGGGTGAAACCCTGATTCTGCCTTCTCAAGTATGGGTGCTCCTTCTAGTCTACGGGGCCTTGATGCCCACATTCATCAGAGCGTACTCAGACCATAAAGGCGTTGTTTCGGATCCTGAGAAACTTCGAAAAATGGGGGGCCTTCTTGAAAGATTCGAAAGACTATTGTTGATTTACCTGGGAATGTTTCTCGCCCTTCTTTTCAATGAAGTATACCTAATGTACCTTATAGTATTGGTTACAATACTTGCAAATCTTACCGCAGCTCAAAGAATTTACTATGTAATCAAGGAAGCCTAAAAAAAACAAAGCTTTTTTTAATGGGTATTCAATTCTTATTCCAATGGATTATGCGGAAATCAAACCCAAGTTCCTGAAAGAAAAGCTCGTCGAGAAGCACACAAACTTTCTTAGTGACTACAAGAAAAAGCTGAAAGACATAAAGCGTCTTGGTGTTTTAGAGGAGAAAATCGATCAACTAGCCCACTGGATTGACAATATTGAGGGTGATAAAACACCCGACCTGATCTCAGAGAAGTATTCCGCCGAAGATGAGCTTTCGAAAATAGGGGATTTTCTGGGGTCTCTCTCTCACAAAAATACCGCCGAGATTACGCAAAAGATTTCAGAGCATGAGATAGCGCTTGAGTATTGGGAGAAGAAATGAATGAGAGGGAACTTAAGAAGAAGGCTAATTCTTTGAGGCATGAGATTGATTCTCGCAGGAAAAAATTGTCTGATATTTTCGGAAAACTTCGGGTTCACCAATCAGATTCCCGTGAATTGAAGAAGAAACGGGATTCACTAAACGATGAGATAAAAGAGCTTTCTCAAAAAATCAAGGTTTACAAGGGTAAGAGGGATAAGCTCAACAAGGCTGTTGGAAAGCTTGCGTCATCTAGGAGGAAGTTTATGGGTGATCTCAAGCATTTGGGGGGGAAGCAATCTGACTCTAGGAAAATCAGGACTCAACTAGAAAATAATGTTAAAAATACCGAGCAGTTGATTGAAGGTGTATTGAAAGATAAATTCAGTGTGTTTGTTTCGGAGGAGATTTCTTTAAGGGATGAGAAACGGCTTTTTGACTTGATCCTTGATCTTTCGGCTAAATTAATTGCTGCGAGAGACGCATCTAAAATCCAGGAGAAGATTATGGAGGATTTTAAAGACTCCGAGGAGCTTTCAAGCAGGCTTGGTTCAATGGGTGATGAGTTTTCCGTGTTATCGGAGATTTCGGATGAGTATCATAAGAAGGTGATCGAAACTTATGAGGAAATCCGCAAGAAAAAAACGTTGTCTAGCGAATCCCACAGTAAGCTGAAGGAGAAGTATGGTGAAATGGACCCACTGCGAAAGCAGATTGCAGGTATAAAAGAGGAGATTGTAAAGCTTCAGGAGGAGATAACCCCCATAAACGAGGAACTCGAAGACATTCGAAGGAAGAGGGAGGAGAAAAAGAAACTAGAGCTTGCTAAAGAAGCCACGGAAAAACTCAAAACTTTAAAGAGAGTAAGCCTTGCTGATCTGAAACTAATTCTAGACCACGGGAAAATCGATTAGCTTGTCAGAAATGCCATTTCTTCATCACTTAGATTATAAAAACTTTTTAATTCTTCTACCCCAACCATTTTCTGTGCCAATAGGATTTTGTACAAGCTCACATATTGTTGCGCAAATATTTTCGACGAAACATGAAGGTACGGTGATGCTTTAGCCCCTATGGTCTTTTTCATTTCACGGTTTTTCCTGCTCCTGCCTAAAGCTCCATAGTATGCTGGAAACATGTATCTTGCGTAACTTATTTTTTCAGGTCGGCTGCAAGCCACTCCCCCACTCATAAGCGGGCTTGCATACCGGAGATATCCCCAATACTGTCTCCTTCTTATCCTTCCCAGGAAAATATCAGATCTTGAGAGGTAATTCAATGCGTCCACCAAATTCCTACCTGACCCGTAAAGTTTCGGTAGGTTTTCGTCAATCCAAACCAAAATACTTTCTGGCTGCTCACTCAAATTAAAGCTCTCTGAGGAAAGCTCTGAAACCGGTTTTCCACCATAGACTTTACTCAAGAATTCATAGACATCCTTTTTCTTGTCTCTAGCATAAAGCAGTTCAAGGTCTTTTTCCTGGACGTTATTTCTCCCTGCACACAGAGTCTGAAGGTCGTTTACAGAGGATCTGATATCCCCCGAAGCATTCTCTGCAATCTCCCCTAAAATTTTTGGCGGAACAAAAACTTCCTCGCGATCGCAAATCAGCTTTAAATAATTCACTACAGTCGCATTCTGATTCTTTCTCAAGACAATTTTTTCACAAACTTTTTTAATTGTTGAAAGCTTTTTAGAGGAAGGATCGGATGTGGTCGCAACAGTCGGATTCCTAGACGCGCTAATAAGATCCACCAATGACTTAATATCCTTTTTCAAGTCGATATCGTCTACCACGATAAGCCTTTTATCACCGAAAAGACTCGTCGTCTGGGCCATAGCCATCGCAGACTCAATGTTGTCTTCCGAAACAAAAATAATATCCCAACCCTTCTCCTTCGCTAAAAGCTTCACTAAAAGAGTCTTCCCACAGCCTATTGGGCCCGTTATAAGGACTGGTTTATCCCAACTGGAAGATACGAGATTGGAGACAACACTCTTGTTCCCAACAAATTCAGAAAGGGTTTCCGGTTCATGAGTTAAAGTCCACATTTTTATTAGCAATCATATTACTATCCACAATAACCAATAAATAAAAGGGGTGGTGTATATGGCTTCTCCAATCGACCCATTAGGGTATGCGGGCATGGACTTCTTCAACATACTAGTAAGCTCGGTGGCAATGTCTTTAAAATTGATCGCCGGTTTTTTAATCGGATACCTAATCGCAGTCGTAATCTCCACAGTCTTGAACAAAATCTTAAACTTGGGAGAACTTAAGCATTCTGTTGTTCGCCATGGGGCGATGTCGTCAAAGCTTTGGGCTTCTTCAACAACCTTTCTGACGAGCTATGTTAAGTGGTATATTACTGTTGCGATTCTCACAGTATTCAACATTACAATCATCCATGAAGTCTTCTTGTTTCTGACGAATCTTTTATCGTTTATTATTCTATTCATCATTGGTCTTGGATTAGGGGGTGTGGTTTTCAAGATTATAAAGGATGCTTTAGAGAGTCTTGGTCTTGGTGTTGAACTTAAAAAACACAATATTGCCGGCGCTTTCGGGGGTTTTGAATTGTCTAGTATTCTGGCAGGTATTGTGAAATGGTACATAGTCCTTCTTTTCATCGGACAAGGCATTGCGAAACTCAACCTTGTGAAATTGAGCATGTTTGTGGATGAATTAATGGTGTACATCCCAAATGCTATCCTAGGCCTTCTGATACTTATTGTCGCTCTTTTGCTTTCGAATTTGTCTGCAGGACGGATTAGAAGTAGGAAGACTCCCATTTCAGATGTTTTCGCATTGGGTGTTGAAGTGGTTATCGTCTTCTTTGGGGTTGTGATTGCTTTGCCAAAGTTTGGAGTTCATAATGTCTCAATTCTTGAGGATTCATTCAAGATACTGTCTATTGGAGTGTCTTTGGGTTTGGGTATTGCTATCGGATTGGGTTTGAAGGAGCCTATTTCCAAACTCGGTGAGAAGTACCGAAAGGAGATATGAAGTTCACTGTAGAAAGCCATGATTCGAGGAATACTTCACTTGTAGTATTCTCTTGGATTATCGGTTTTCTACTGCTTTATTTCTCACTGAAAAATCTCGTCCCCCTTCTTTCTTCAACGGTTTTTACCGTTCCTATTTTGCTTAAATTTTTCATTTATCTTGCAACAATCTTAATTAGTTGTTTAATATTATTCTACAGTATACTATGTCTTGTACAATCGTGAGGTGGTTTCAGTGGAGCGTGTAACAACCGGAATTCCTGGTTTGGATAGCATGACTGAGGGTGGTTTTAAGCCAAATTCAAACATACTAGTTACTGGGGGTGTTGGTACGGGTAAATCCACTTTTTGCATGCAGTATCTTATCGAGGGTGCTTCTAACGGTCAGAAAGGGATTTACGTGACGTTCGAAGAGGAGACTCACACTTTAAAGGATAATATGAGCAGGTACAACTGGAATATTGATGCGCTAGAGGAGAAAAAGCTTATCAGGATAATTCATTTGGCCCCTAAGGATGTAATGCAGGTTGTGAAGTCTGGTTACGGGGAAATTATTAATCTCGTTAAAGATTTGGATGCTACCAGAGTCGTTATTGATTCTGTGAGCAGTATCGAGCTTATGATAGAGGATGATTTCAGAAAGAGGGAGAGCATGCTTCATCTTATGACGTGGTTGAGGAAGAATGGGTGCACCTCCCTTTTAGTGTCTGAGGCTGAGCAGCATCCTAGCAAGTATTCACGTCACGGAATCGTCGAATTCATCGTGGATGGTGTGATAGTCTTATATAACCTAAGAAGGCAGATGGTTCGTCAGAGGGCTCTTGAGATTTTGAAGATGAGGGGTACTAATCACATGAGTAGGATTGTTCCCTTCATTATCAGCAATGGCATTGAATTGCTTCCTCGTCAAAAGCTTTTCGGAGACTTCTAAAGGGATTTTCGGATTTGACGGGGATTCGATATTACTGTGATGTAGTCGGATTTCCTTAGTTTTTCCACGTTTTTGAGATCGATTTTCCGGCAGTAAACCTTGATTTTCCGCCCGCTCGGAATTTTGGTTTCAACCTCCTTTCCCTGATCAGACGGTAGGATGATCACATTAATACGCCTTTTTGTAAACTGGGCTATGATGTTTGTTAATGCTGAATCTGATATACCCAAAGCCGCTTTTGCGCATGTGTTTGCAGTTGCTGGAGCTACAACCGCGACCTTAAATTTTCCACTTCCCGAAAGAGGCGTGCTGTAACCTAAGTTTTTTTCAAAAAAGACTTCACAACAAAATCCCAAAACTCTTTCAAAGAGTCCGTACGCCTTTAATACTTCCTCTCCAGCAAGTGATGTGACTGCGGAAACCTCGTGTTCCCTCGAAATTATTTCGAATTCTTTAACAATCTCCTCAAGATAATGCCCAGCCCCCGAAACACACCACAGAATCTTCATTCAACATAAATCTTTGAAAATAATGGTTAATAACCCTAAAACCTATCTTTTTACCGTTATGGTGGAACATCTGGAACACACTCTGGCAGATGAAATCGAAAAAAAAGAAGTAGCCTACATCAACTACGTACTAATAGCTGTAGTAGTCCTCGGATTAATAGTCGGCGCCTACACCTTCTTTTTCTCGAAGGAAAATTTCACGTTAACACTACTAGTGTTCACAGGACTAGTCTTAGGTGTTATCACAGCCTACTACTACTATGAATCATTTTCAGCGGAAGATAAACGACTGATCTTAAATCCAGATGAAAACGTACTGATTGAAAGCTCTAACCCCCAGACTTATATAAGCGTTCCTTCAGCTGAAGTAGGTTTCTTAACCAATACTCCACCGCTTAAAGTAAACTTGTTTTTAACCGACAAAGGTATCGTCATCGAGCCTGTCGACGTTCAGGAGTTCGATGATGAGGGGAAACTATATTACTTGCACATTTACCACCACGATATAATGGCCATGAAACCAGAATCAAACTTCATGTCAGATTACATACGGCTAAAATATAAGGGACCTAACATGGAAGACCAAGAGATTCTATTGTTCGCTGGGGAAGATACCTGCAAGTGGGTTGACGAGCTCACAACAATTCTCGGAGTGGAAGCTATTTAACAGTTTATTAAGGATTAAATCCTTGGTTGAGAAAATATAGCATGAGAGGGTTTCTCAATCTATTCTGCCTGACCATGTAGTTTAGGGTTTGATGCAATAATGTTTTGATAAACTGGGGTGTATCTGCTATGGCACCTAAGTTTCCGTGCATACTGCTCTTATGTACCCCCCTGGGGTCCACATTGAAAAGGAAAAGTCGGTTACAAAACAATTTGCAAAACTAACTCCGATCGGGTAATTAACTTGGCAGCAATACGAGAACCCTAAATCACCACAATCAATAGTGCTCATCCTCACACAACTATCTGCAGTATGTCTATACATTTCTACAACGCCATTATTACAGCGGACTCCACAACTACTTCCATAAGCAGCAGTACTAGATGCATAAATCTTTCCCGCAGGCTGCTTGATAACATCAGAGGAAGTAAGCTTGGAAGGCTCTAATAAAAAAGCAAGAGCGAAAACAAGCAGTAATAGGATGATGATCATGATTAGACTCCCCCGGTCCGTGGGAATCAAGCGTTTCATGTTATTTCATTGGGGATACATCTTTAAAAGGTATTGGTGTTGGTTTGCGGGAGAAAATGATTTTTCTTCGATATTTAACGTGTTTTATTGTGGTGATTGAATTTGATGCAGCATGTATGCAAGGTGCGTTGAAATAATATTGGTGTTTGAGGTGGGGAATTGAGGATTAAGCATATAAAGAAGAATGAGGGAGACAGCTATTTAACCACTCATTCTATTTCTTTAAAATGGCTTTGAATCCTTTAACGACTAGAGACCATGATGTGATTGACCTTCCGTTTCTTGATGCAGTCTCAAGTTTCGCGAAAAAACTTTCTCACGGTGATGATTATCTGGTTGTAAGCCACCATGACGCCGACGGGGTCACAGCATGCGCTATCATGGTTGACCTATTACGCTCTCTCGGGAAAAAAGTGGATTACAAAGTATTAAAACAATTGGATAGTATCACAATCTCCGAAATAAAAGATTTTACGGGCAAAATACTGGTTTTCACTGACATGGGCAGCGGCCATTTCACACTCCTTGCCGACCATGGAGTAACCGACTTCTTTGTTGTCGACCACCATAACCCTGAATGCGAGTCTCCAAAGCAAATCAACCCCCACTCCTTCGGATTCAACGGAGGGATAGACGTTTCCGGCTCTGGGATGGCTTATCTTGTGGCTCGCGCGTTAGGTCGGATAGATTTCGCCCACCTTGCGATTGTCGGGGCTTGCGGGGACATGCAGGATTCCGGCGGAAAATTACGTTCCATAAACCGCATGATCATGTTTGATGCAATCGAGCAAGGCACTTTGAAAGTTAAAAACGATTTAAGGCTTTTTGGAAGGCAAAGCAGATCCCTAGTTCAGATGCTAGCCTACGCCTCTGATCCCGTGCTACCTCATCTTACTGGTAATAAAAGAGGGTGCACGCAATTTTTAGAGTTGAATGAAATACCGGTCAGAGACGAAAATAACCGGCTTCGCAATTACGTGGACTTAAACCACCTTGAACGCGAGCGTCTCACAACTGCCTTATACATCCATCTTCTTGACGCAAACACTCCCGAGTTTGTCATCCAGAGGATGATTGGTGAAGTTTACACTCTGATGCGCGAGGAGAAGAAGACTGAGCTTCGCGACGCTAAAGAGTTTGCAACGCTTTTAAACGCGTGTGGAAGGCAAGAGCAACCTGAGATCGGCGTTATGGTCTGTTTAGGTGACCGCGGAGAGTACTTGGCTTTAGCTAGAAGCCTTCTTGAAAACCATCGCAGGCAGCTTAGCGCGGGTTTAGATTATCTTTCGAAAAAGGGTGTTGAATCAAAAGAGAACCTCTACTTCTTTGACGCTGAAGGTGAGGTTAAAGAAAGTATCGTTGGCGTTGTTGCAGGTATGGCTTACGGTGCGCGCATAATCCCCCCGGACAAACCGGTTTTGGGTTTCGCTCAAGACCGAGACGACCCCGACTGGCTTAAGGTTTCGGCGAGAGCAAACTACAGCCTTCTTCGAAAAGGAATTCATCTTGGAAACGCCATGAACGAGGGCTCGTCCAAGTTCGGCGGTGAAGGCGGCGGCCACGACATCGCAGCCGGGGCGCGAGTACCAAAAAACAAGAAGGAAGACTTCATAAAAGAAGTAAACAACATATTTACTACGCAGGTGAGCAACTAACAAATCAAAAATCTCATTTTTATAGACTTTTTGCTTATGATTAACTCGTATGTTTTCTTGGATAGTGCGGATTCGTCTGCGCTATACCGATGAAGCTCTGAAGTAAAATTATAATAATATGGCTCGAATGCACGCTCGCAAGAAGGGTAAGTCACGCTCCAAAAAGGTTAAGAGAGTTAAGGTTCCCGAGTGGGTTAACTACTCGCCCGAGGAGGTGGAGGAGATAATAGAGAAACTCGCGAAAGAAGCTAATAGTCCCAGCAAGATAGGTTTAATCCTCCGTGACCAGTATGGAATTCCAGACGTATTCTCTATCACGAAAAAGAAGGTAACAAGAATCCTCAAGGAAAAGAATCTTTCAACCAAGCTTCCAGAGGATTTGAGAAACCTGATTCAAAGAGCCACAAACCTTAGAATCCACTTGACTGAACACTCAAAAGACAAGCATTCTCGAAGAGGCCTCCAACTCACCGAATCAAAGATCAGAAGGTTAACAAAATACTATAAATCATCCGGCAAACTATCGGAGTCGTGGAGATACGATCCCGAAAAAGCCCGATTGGAGTTGTAAAGATGAATGCTTGCGCCCAAATATCCACGGAGTCTGAGAATCCAGAATGCGTCATGAAAGCTCTTTCAGTAGACAACAAGGCGGCTGAGATAAGTTCCAAGGTAGATGGGAAAACAATTAAAACCGAGGTCAAGGCGAATAATCCCCGCACACTTCTCGCAACAGTAGACGACATAATCCGTTGCCAAATGGTTGCCGAAAAGATAATTGAAGATGGCTAGGAAAAAGAAGATTAGTTCATGGAAACAGAAGAAGACTTATAATGTGTTGGCTCCAGACAGCTTCAACAACAAAATCCTGGGTGTGACACTCTCAGCAGATCCTAAAAATATTATTGGACGAACCATCACCATCTCTGCCAAGGATTTGACTGAAGACAGGACTAAACAACATTTCAACCTAACATTTGAAGTAACTGATGTTTCCGGCGAGGGCGCTAAAACAAAGTTTAAGAAATTCACTGTTTCTTCCGGTTACATGAAATCCAAGGTCCGTAAGAAGACTACGAAAATCGACTTTATATCTGAAGCATCCTTTGAAGGTGTGAAAACAAGGGTTAAGGTCATGATTTCTGGTGGAAGGGGAATAAGCAGGGATCAGAAAAAACAGATTTCAGAAAAAATAAAATCTATTTTTAATTCACACAAAGACAAAAAGCTAGACGACGTAGTTCAGATGATTGTTTTCGGAAAACTGGGAACAGAAATCTATCATGGTCTAAAAACAATCAACCAGATTTACCGTGTTGAAATCCAGCAGCTTAAGGTAGTCTAATCTCTTGGGTAAACGACTTTCTTCTCTGAAACATCCAAGACCACGAATCGTTCTCTTAATTCTTTTAGGATTTTTGATTGTTCAACAAGTTTTCCAACTTCCTCGGGTTTGCATGATGACCCGGAACTCAAAAGCAACACAGCCTTTTCAGGATTATACTCCACAATCCTCCACAAATGCTTTAAAATCTCTTCGAGAGATCCGAACTCGCAGGAAAAAAGTATTTTCGGCTCAAGCCAAATCAAGTTTACTTTACCCAAATTTATTCCGTACTCAATGATTGAAGCATCAATTCTAACAGTAAAACCCAATTGCTCGCCCAAGACTCTGTAATAGTCAACTAATGCATCCTTAAAGGGCTTCCCACACTCCTTCAAGTGTTTATCAAGCGCCTCGAAATCCGTGATATTCTCCATTTTTTCACTAATAAAATTTTTCCGAAAAAGATATTGCCGAGTGAATCTCACCTATAACGTCGGTGGCAGTAACTGACACCCCAAACTTCTCAAACGCAATGTCTCCTGCAAGACCATTTAGAAACGCTCCCGCACAAGCAGATGAGTAAGAGTTTTTATTTTGAGCGATTAGTCCCGCAACGAGTCCTGCCAACACGTCTCCTGTTCCTCCAACAGTCATCGCAGGATTTCCTGTTTTATTCAACCGGGTCGTCTTTCCGTTTGAAATCACATCAACAGCACCCTTAAGCAGTACTACGGTCTCTGTCTTTTTGGCCGCGGCCTTGCAAGCCATTTCCCTGTCTTCCCCGATTCCGCCGAAAAGCGACTCGAATTCGTGGGCGTGCGGTGTTAAAACCATATTATTCTTCAAATGCTTTTTATCAACGAGCCGCAGGGCGTCGGCATCCAAAACAATTTGCGTTTCCACTTTCCCTAAAAGCTCTCTTAGTACGTATTTCGTGTCTGAGTGCGTCCCCAAACCATTTCCAATAACCAGAACATCAAATTTCCCCTCCAATATTTTTTCCACATCATCTTCGGAAAAATAGTTTTTCGATTTCAGCGGATCAACTATGATGTTTGGGTCATATGGTATTCTTTCAGCAACAATCTTCGGGCAGGCGATTGTTACAAGATCTGCTCCGCCTTTAAGGCAAGCTTGCGCGACTATCATGGGAGTCCCAATGTATCTCTTTGACCCGCCAACTATGAGCACTCTACCAAAATCTCCTTTATGAGAATCCACATTTCTTCTAGGTATCGCAAGGTATACGTCTCCGGGACCCACATATTTTTCAGCTTCAGGAGGCATCCCGATATCAACAATCTTCGACCCTGACACTTTCTCGTTGTGAAGTGCGAGCACAATGTCTGCTTTAACTGAAGTTTCATCGTCCCCGGAAGGCACATCCACCGATATTTTACCGCATTCAAGATGGTTTATAAGCTCTATGAGACTTCGAATAGGTTCTCTAACACTCCCCTCAACACCCACTCCCAAGAGAGCGTCTACTGCCACGTCACAGTTTCCGACTTCTTTTCGTATTATTTCGCATTGGCTTGAATCATAGACTTCAGTAACCTGTAAGTCTAGAGCCTTTATCATGTCAAAGTTTTCCTGGCACTCCTGGCTACGCCTACCGCTTAACGCATAAACTTTGACTTTTTTCCCTTGCGAGTGTAGTAGTCTGGCTGCTGTGAGTCCATCCCCCCCGTTGCCTCCTCTCCCGGAAAAAATCACAATGTTCTTAAAGGATTCGCATTCGTCTGCGATTTTTCTCCCGGCGTTTTCCATAAGAAGCAGTGTGGGCACTCCAAGATACCTTGCGTTTATGTCAAGCACCTTAGACTTCAAAGCTCATTCACCCCAAAACAATATTACTTAACCGTAGGCTGGACCAGTCTCATCCTTTTTGAATGCTTTCTCGTAGTATTTCATGCCTTCTTCGGTTATGGACGGTTTTACATCTTCCAAAGCCTTTTTGAAATGATTCATCGAAACTTTTTCCGCGTCAATGTTCTCGCGGAGAGCGTTTAAGCCTGCTTCCCTGCAAACTCCTTCTATGTCTGCGCCGCTGAAGTTTTCGGTTTTTCTGGCTAGCTCTTCCAAGTCCACTTCTTTTAGTGGCATGTTTTTTGTGTGTATCTTGAATATTTCCAGTCTCGCTTCTTTATCGGGTGCGGGTACTAGAAGCATCGAGTCGAGTCTTCCGGGTCTTATGAGTGATGGATCTAGCATGTCGTGGCGGTTCGTTGTTCCCACGACAATGACGTTTTCCAGGCTTTCAATCCCGTCTAGTTCAGTGAGTATCTGGTTTACAACGGTCTCTGTGACGTGGCTTCCCGAATACATCCCGCGTCTTGGGGCTATCGCATCCATCTCATCGAAGAGTATTATCGTGGGGGCTGTCTGCCTTGCCTTCTTAAATATCTCGCGGACTCCCTTTTCGGATTCCCCAACCCACTTGGATAATAGTGCTGGCCCCTTTACCACAATAAAGTTTGCGTCTGATTCGTTGGCTATTGCCTTGGCCAGAAGGGTTTTCCCGCATCCCGGGGGACCGTAGAACAATACTCCCTTGGGAGGGGTTATCCCCATCCTCTTGAATGTCTCAGGTTTTTTGAGAGGCCATTCAATCATCTCTCGAAGGTTCTTTTTAACCTCGGAAAGCCCTCCAATATCCTCCCACTTGACGTCTGGAACTTCGACAAATACTTCCCGAAGGGCTGAAGGCTCAACAACTCTTAAGGCTTCGCTGAAATCGTCTCTTCGAACATCCAGGTTTTCCAAAACCTCGGCCGGGATCTCGTCTTTTTCCAAATCAATCAGCGGTAGGATTCTTCTCAAAGAGCTCATCGCAGCTTCTCGGGCGAGTGCTGCAAGGTCTGCGCCTACGAATCCGTAAGTCGAATTCACTATCTCTGCCAGATCAACGTCTTCTTTTAGCGGCATTCCGCGGGTGTGGATTTGTAGTACTTCTTTCCTCCCGTTTTTGTCTGGAACTCCGAGCTCAATTTCCCTGTCAAATCTTCCAGGCCGGCGTAGTGCCGGATCTATCGAGTCCTCCCTGTTTGTCGCGGCGATCACAATCACGTTTCCGCGTGCAATCAACCCGTCCATAAGTGACAGAAGCTGGGCTACGACTCTCCGCTCAACTTCGCCTTTAGTCTCCTCCCTCTTCGGCGCAATAGAGTCGATCTCGTCTATGAAAATGATTGATGGCGCGCTCTGCTGGGCTTCCTCGAATATTTCCCGAAGCCGTCTTTCCGACTCCCCGTAGAACTTGTCCATTATCTCGGGGCCTGCAACAGGTATGAAATGCGCGTTCGTCTCCGAAGCAACCGCTTTCGCAAGAAGTGTTTTCCCGGTTCCCGGGGGCCCGTAGAGCAAAACACCCTTTGGAGGCTGAATACCAAGCTTTTCAAACAACTCCGGGTGCTTCATTGGAAGCTCTATCAACTCCCGGACTCTAGCTATCTCGTCTTTTAGCCCTCCAATATCTTCGTACCTGACTGCCGGGGCCCCGGTCACAACCTTCTGCGGAGTTGATTTTATGTCTATGGTCGTGTACTCGTTCACCTGGACTACGCCTTTCGGTTTCGTCTGGCTAACCGTAAAAGATATTGATTGTCCTAAAACGGTTATTATGAAGTTGTCTCCCTGGATTAAGGGCCTTCCCATGAGAATCTTTTGTTTAACATAGTTTGAGAAGTCTCCTCCAAAGCTTATCTCGTGCCTTGTAGGCGCAATTGAAACGGTTTTTGCATCTGTTGCCTCTGCCTTTTTCACTGTTACTTTTTCTCCAAGGCTTGAAGCAGAATTTTGTCTCAATATTCCGTCCATTCTAATGATGTCAAGTCCCTCGTCTTGAGGGTGGGCCTGCCAAACCTTTGCGACAGTTTTCTTGGACCCTTCAATTACGACCACATCTCCAGTAGTAAGTCCCAGTTTTTCTGCTGCATCAGAGCTTATTCTCACGATACCTCTTCCAACGTCATTGTGCATTGCTTCAGCAACCTTGAGTTTTAGTTCTTTTTCCATTTTTCTTGTAGGGATTTTACATTAAGCCTTTATAATTGTTGTTTGTTTAAGTATTTTACCGCTTCTATCCCCCCGTCTGTTATCCTGTATTCAATCCTTTCCCCTTCAGCCTTATTTAAGTGTTTTCGAAGTATCATGAATCTCTCCCCGCTTTCACAAACCCCGGACTCAACCATTATCTTGCTCCAGTAGTGGTTTATCCCCCCTCCAACCGGAATGATTCTCCCAGAGTCTATGTCGGTGTAGACTTGATTTAACATGATGACGGGGATGTCCCATTTTCTTGCGATTCTAAGAAGCTTTGCCAGCATTCTACCGAATTCTTTAATATCTCTTTCCTCTTCAAGACGGTATAAGAGGGCGATGCTGTCTATTACGACCAGTGATATTCCCCCAGAAGCCACGATGTCTGACGTCTTGTCGAGTGCCACCTTCTGGTCCTGAAAAGAGGTGGGCTTTATCAACAGCATGTTTTGAAGTACGTTTTCAGTTTCCTCCCCGCAAATCTGTTTTAACCGCTCAGTTGAAAACCCCCCTTCAGAGTCAATGTAGACTACTTTCCCTGTTTTTACGGCTGAAACGCAACTCATTATGGCGAAATTCGTCTTTCCCGAAGATGGTGGCCCGAAAATGTGCGTTAACACTCCCGGAGTAAGCCCTCCCCCTAAAAGGCTGTCAAACGCAGGGTTTATGGAAATCATTTAATCTTGTTTTTCCCGTCAACATAAATAATCTTTGGTTTATGCCCTTCGACTTCATCATCATTCATCAAACCGAAACACAAGATTATGAGCTTGTCTCCAACCTCAACCAGTTTTGCGGCAGCCCCGTTTACGCACACGACCCCCGAATCCCGCTTTCCAGCTATTGCGTACGTCGTAAACCGCGCTCCATTTCCCATGTCACCCACTAAAACTTTCTCATACTGATTTATCCCGGATTCGTCAAGAAGTCTCTCGTCTATCGTAATGCTTCCAGTGTAGTCAACGTTTGCCTCAGTAACCTTGGCGCCGTGAATTTTAGCGCGAAGAATCTCTCTCAACATCCTTGTCACAACCCCGTCATCTCACAGGCTTCCTTTAAAATCTTTACAGACTCCTCAAATAAAAACTGTTCTTTTTCGTTAAATTGTATTTGAATTGGATTGGCCCCGCGCCTTCCGACTTTGGCAAGAGTGCTAACGTATATCCTATGTTCACTGTTGTATGTTGAAACCGGCATAATCTCCCCTTTATCCCCGGAAACAGCCTCAACAACACTTCCAACAGCCACGGCCGGGGCATAGTATGTCGCGCCTTTAAGCTGAATTACTTCGGCAGCGGTCGCTCTAACCTGAACAGCAATTTCTATGAACTCTTCCTTGGTCATTTTACCCGACTCTTCGACTGATTCCCCAGAAATCTTTGATTGACTGTATGCGGCAAACATAGAGTCTCCGTGCTCGCCAGCCATTAAAGCCGACACTTCCAAAGGATTTACGGAAAGCTTGTTTGCGATGGTCGATCTCAACCTTAATGAATCTAAGACAGTTCCCAACCCAAAAACTTTTTGGTAGTCAAAACCCGATTTTTTCTGGGCGACATAAGTCATAACGTCCACGGGATTTGAGACTACAAGCAAGATAGAGTCGTCCACGTGTTCCATTAAATCATCTATAATCTCTCCCATAATCGCGGTGTTTTTCTTGAGAAGGTCGAGTCGATTATCCCCCGGCCTTCTTGGTATTCCCGCCGTAATGACTACTATATCTGAACCTTGTGCATCTGCGAAATCGGAAGAACCGCTCACAACGACACTTTTTCCGAAGTGCGAGCTTGCGTGCATAAGATCCAATGCTTCTCCGCGCGCCCTGTCTTCGGCTACATCAATAAATGCGAGCTCGTCAACGGTTTTGCCCGCCAGCAAGTAAAACCCCGTGGTTGATCCGACTTGTCCTGCTCCAATAATCGTGGCCTTCATCTTTCCTAACTATTACCTTCCCCTTTTATAAAGGTTTCCGCCATGAGAGTCAATTGCCACTATTAGAGGTCCGAAGTCGCCTACTTGTAGTTGCCATACTGCTTCTGGTGCGG
Organism: Euryarchaeota archaeon SCGC AAA252-I15; assembly: GCA_000402775.1. Taxonomy (GTDB): domain Archaea; phylum Altiarchaeota; class Altiarchaeia; order IMC4; family SCGC-AAA252-I15; genus SCGC-AAA252-I15. Next base: position 97,661 of record AQSC01000061.1, read on the forward strand.
ACAGATCCAGCCAATACACCCCTAAAACCTTTTTAATCTTGTCGGCTGCGAGAGCACCCGCACCTCCAGTGTATGCGAGGTAGACGCAGCCAAAATCTTCCATGGCCTTGACCACTTCATCACTCATACCTCCTTTGCCTATTATTGCACGTACTTTATATTCCTCGATTACTCTCGGAGTGAAATCATTCATTCTCGCGCTCGTTGTGGGGCCGGCTGAGAGTATATTCCATGAGTCATCCGGATTTTTCCTGGTCAAAGGGCCTGTATGATAAATTACTCCCCCATCGAGGGTAAACGGTAGTTGTTCTCCAACATTTGCGTACTCAATGATCCTCTTGTGTGCTTTGTCGCGGGCTGTTACGATCTCCCCTGAAAGATATATGGTGTCTCCGACATCAAGATCTTCCAAATCCTCTTTTTTTATTGGTGTTGTAATCTTTTTCATAGATACTCTACTTTATCTTCTAAAATCCGTGCTGTGGCTCTCCGTGCAGCCCAACACTGCATATTCACCGCGACTGGCAAACCATTAGTATTGCATGGAGCGGTCTCAATATTCACTGCGAGCGAAGTTGTTTTACCGCCTAATGCCATAGGCCCGATACCCAACTTATTTATTTTCTCAAGAAGTCCCATCTCAATCTGTGCAATCTCATCCTCCCCATTTCTCTCGGTTATCGGCCTTAAAAGCGCTTTTTTCGAAAGCTTCATCGCAACATCAGAGGTTCCTCCAATCCCAACTCCCACGATCGTCGGGGGACAAGGCTTCCCACCCGCGTCAGAAACCGTCTTTAACACAAACTCTTTCACACCATCAATCCCCTGAGAGGGCGTTAGCATGGCGAGCGCGCTCATGTTCTCGCTTCCACCGCCTTTTGGAAAAACCGTTATTTCCAAATAGTCTTTGTCTGGCAGTATCTCAAGATTTATGAATTTAGAGTAATCGGAAATCTTATCTGTGATATTTTCTCTTGTGAGTGGGTCAACCATGTGTTTTCGAAGTGGGACTTCATCAGTCGCCTTTATTATGCCTTCACTTACAGACGCAACTAACTTATTCAAGTCTACTTCCGCAATTCCCCCAACCCCTAAATACACTAGTGGCGTTCCAGTATCCTGGCACAATGGTATTCTCCCACCCCCAGCTACCTTCACATTCTCTAAGATGGTTGCGATTTGCACTCTCGCAACACCCTCTTCCACCGTTAAGGCATCCTCAAGCGCGTTTTTCACATCTTCCGGAATGCTTGTTTCAGCTCGTTTGAAAAGTTCTGAAACAACTTCCACTATCATGTTTCCGCCACTCATGCTATTATATTCAAGTCATTCAATTAATTAACTGTTTATGGCAAGCACTTTTGGGAAGGCTTTTAAGGTTTCTACTTGGGGTGAATCCCATGGGAAGGCGGTTGGATGCGTCGTGGACGGGTGCCCTTCAAACTTAGAATTGACTGTCGACGATATCCAGCGTGAATTAGACCGCCGCAGGCCAGGCCAAAACAGCGTCTCAACCGACCGGTTGGAAGCGGATGCGGTGGATGTTCTTTCAGGACTATTTGAAGGCAAGACTTTAGGCACTCCAATTTCAATGGTCGTGTTGAATCAGGACGCTGATTCCAGCAAATACGAGGCCATAAAAAACACTCCCCGCCCGGGACACGCCGACTTTACCTGGCGTGCAAAGTTCGGGCACGTAGACTTCCGCGGAGGAGGAAGATCAAGTGCAAGGGAGACTGTCGGGCGCGTTGCAGCAGGAGCAATTGCAAAAAAGCTCCTCAATGTATTCGGGATTCAAACAATCGGTTTCGCCCGCTCGATAGCGGGTATCGACTCTGCAGAGGAATTCGACGTATCACTTAAGGGTTTCGCAGACCTCGTGGATTCAAATCCCGTAAGATGCCCTGACCCCGAGATCGCGAAAGAGATGGAGGATGCAATACTTGCTGCGAAAGCCCGGGGAGACTCTGTTGGAGGGGTGATTGAGGCAGTATCTTTAGGGGTTCCTCTTGGATTGGGCGAGCCCGTCTTCGACAAGCTTAACGCAGATCTAGCGAAAGCTCTTATGAGCATTCCCGCCGTAAAGGGTGTTGAAGTTGGGTGGGGATTTAAGCTTTCAAGCCTTCGGGGTAGTGAAGCTAATGATGAGTTTACTTTTCAAAAGGATGAAGTCAAGCTTTTGACCAACCGGTGTGGGGGTATTTTGGGTGGGATTTCAACTGGTATGCCCATTGTAGTTCGCGTAGCGGTCAAGCCGACCGCATCAATCTCTAAAAAGCAGAAGACTGTTGACCTTGAAAAGCAGATTGACGCAAACATTAGCGTTTCAGGCCGCCATGACCCCTGTATTGTGCCAAGGGCGGTTCCTGTAGTCGAAGCTATGATAAACCTTGTTCTGGCAGACCACGGAAGAAGATCTGGCTTAATCCCTGCGAAAATAAAATGGGGGTGAGGGATTGTTTATCCCTCAATTTCCTTAGTATATCGGAAGGTATCTGTCGAGCTCCCATTGACTTACGTGCAGGCGGTATTCATCCCACTCGCGGTTTTTTATCTCGATGTACCTGTTGAATACGTGGTCTCCAAGAACCTTTCTGGCTAGATCACTCTCTGCGGTTGCGTCTATCGCCTCCTTTAATGACCCCGGAAGCATCTGGATATCTGCTTTCTTCATGTCTGCTTCACTCATTTTGAAGATGTTCTTTTCGACCGGGTCTGCCAGATCGTACTTTTTATTGACTCCCTCCATTCCAGCGGCAAGCATGACTGCGAATGCGAGGTACGGATTGCATGTTGGATCCGGGCTTCGCCACTCAATTCGAGTAGCTTTTTCCCTACCGGGCTTGTAAATCGGCACTCGAACGAGGGCTGACCTGTTCCTCTGAGCCCATGCAACGTACACGGGAGCCTCGTATCCTGGCACAAGCCTCTTGTACGAGTTTACTATCGGATTCAAAATGGATGTCAACTCGTAGGCGTGTTTTAATACTCCTGCAATGTAGTGTTTTGCCATTTTTGAGAGGTATGCCTTGTCGTTTTTATCGAAGAATAGGTTTTTGTCTCCCTTAAAAAGGCTTTGGTGTGTGTGCATTCCAGACCCGTTTTCCCCGAAGATGGGTTTGGGCATAAAGGTTGCGTAGATGCCGTTTTGCATTGCAGTCTGCTTTACTACCAGTTTGTATGTCTGGACTGCGTCAGCCATCCTTAATCCTTCAGTGTAATGCAAGTCGATCTCATGCTGTGATGGTGCTACTTCATGGTGGCTGTACTCTACTTTAATCCCCATATCCTCTAGGGCGAATATCGTGTCTCTTCTAAAGTTGGCTGCAAGATCCAGCGGGACCAGGTCAAAGTATCCTCCCTTGTCTAGTATCTCTGTTCCATTGGAGTCTGCAAAGTAGAAGTATTCTGCTTCAGGCCCCACATAAAAAGTGTATCCTTCCTTCTCGATCTTTTTAATCTGTTTTTTAAGGACGTATCTTGGGTCTCCTTCATATGGTTTTCCGTCGGGAGTTAGAACATTACATATCATACGTCCAACTCCGGTCCCATTCTCCTGCCTCCACGACAGAAGCTGGAAAGTCTTTGGGTCGGGCATGGCGATCATGTCGCTTTCCTCAATGTCTCTGTACCCTTCAATGGAGGATCCGTCGAATCCCATACCCTCATCTAATGCACATTCAAGTTCTTCCCTAGTTATAGAGAAGCTTTTAAGCTTTCCTTTAATGTCTGAAAACCACAATCTTATGAATTTCACGTTATGGTCGTCGGCAAGCTTCATCACATCGTCCTTCGTTTCAGCGTTTAAAACCATTTTCTTACCTCTTTTTGTTGTTTCTTCCAAGTTTTATCCTAAATACTGAGTATATTATTTCGTGTTTCACCATTAAATATTGATTTCTTTATGAAACAAACTCTTTTTCTTTGTAAATTTCTCAATTACTCCCGGCCAAATATTTTCTATCATGCTCATGCCTTCCTCACCCCCATCTTTCCTAGTGCGTCACGCTTTTTCTTAGACAAGTTCTCGCTCCACCCCCCAATGGCATCGGGGCCTTTCTCTCCAGTGCGTATTCTAATACACTCTTGAAGGGGCGTCACAAAGATTTTCCCATCCCCCACATCGTCTGTTCTCGCCCCCGCGATAATCGCATCTATCGTGGGCTCGACGAAATCGTCGTTTACCGCAATCTCTATCCGAATCTTGGGAAGCAGGTTCACCTCCTTGGTAACCCCCCTAAAGACTTCGATGAACCCCTTCTGCTCCCCGCATCCGCGAGCCCTTGAAACAGACATCCTGAAGATGTCGGCCTTGTAAAGCTCCATTTTCACTTCCTTAAACCTTTCAGGCTTCACATATGCTATTATCAGTTTCATCTTGCACCTCCTTATCCCGGAATGTCCATGTCCGGGTACGCTTCCTCACCATGTTGGGTGAGGTCTAGCCCTATAACCTCCTCAGCCCGCGCGACGCGAAGCCCCATGACGACGTCTAAAAGCTTCAAAAGAATCATCGAACCGACGAACGCGTAAACCATCGTTGCGGCGACACCGATTGCTTGGACGGCTAATTGGGACGGGTTCCCTGAAAGGAGGCCGTCTGCAGCATCCAGATTGACCGCCAGGGTAGCGAACACTCCAGTCAAAAGGGCCCCAATAATCCCTCCCAAACCGTGGCATGCCATAACGTCCAAAGCATCGTCTATCCTAGTCTTCGTCTTCATAAAAACTATGGCAAGATAGCATACTGCCCCCGCAATCGCGCCTATGACGATAGACGCCAAGGGGGTCACGTACCCTGCAGCAGGTGTTATTGCAACAAGACCGCAAACCGCTCCCGTCACTATCCCCAAAGAGCTTGCCTTCCCATTGTGCGACCAGCTGACTAGCATCCACGATAATGCTGCGGCAGCCGCAGCCGTGTTTGTGACTACGAACGCGTGGGCGGCTAGCCCGTTCGCCCCGAGGGTGCTTCCCGCGTTGAAGCCGAACCACCCGAACCATAGGATGGATGCCCCGAGCATGCTCATCGTTATGTCGTGGGGTTGTATCGAGCTTTCGCTGTTTAAGTCTATCCTACGCCCTATCATGAGCGCTGCGGCAAGCGCGGATACGCCAGCCGAAATATGAACGACCGTCCCTCCGGCAAAGTCGAGTGCTCCGAGCTTGCTCATCCATCCTCCCCCCCACACCCAGTGGCAGATGGGGTCGTAGATGAGTGTAGTCCAAAGGAGTATGAATACGATGAACGTCGAGAATTTCATTCTGTCTGCGAAGGCGCCGATTATAAGCGCCGGAGTTATGATTGCAAACATGGCCTGGAAGATCATGAATGCAAGCTCTGGGAGTGTTTCGCTGTAAATCGGGTTTGCCGCCATCCCAACCCCTTTAAGCCCTGCGTAGCTTAAGTCTCCTATGAATCCGAACATGTCTGGTCCGAATGAGAGCGAGTACCCGACGATAACCCATTGAAGGCTGATTAACGCGATTATCACAAAGCTTTGTGTGAGTATTGCGAGAACGTTTTTCTTTCTCACCATTCCGCCGTAGAAGAATCCGACTCCGGGCGTCATGAGGAGCACTAGCGCCGCTGATGCGAGCACCCACGCCGTGTCTCCAGAATCTATTCCCCCGTCGGCGCTTGACATCGATGCAAGCAACACTATCATAAGTATGGTGTACGTCTCTTTTCTCATCTCCATCCTCCCCCTTTAACTTTTGCCACGAGCAGGATGTCTCCGTCTTCCCCCATCAAGATTGTAATGCTCTTTCTTTCAGAGTCCAATCCGTAGCTGTTTTTTGTTGAAAAACTCATTTTATGTTACATAATAGTAAGTACTTATATAAATAATTATCTATTTTTTGATGAAAATCTCAATATTTTATGCATATCTTATAGAAATACACACTTTAACAACTTAATGATTCCTTCATCAAAGGCTTCTGAAATCCTAGAAACTCTCAGTTTTAAACGGAAAAACTAATAAAACTACCATGACAAAGATTGACGAGCTCGACGTAAAGATTGTTAAAGAGCTTCAAAAGGATGCTCGCGCCAGCTACCGCGATATTGCTTCAAAGCTTAAGGTCGCCGAGGGAACAGTCTACAATCGCGTTGGCAAACTCAAAAAAGAGGGCGTAATCAAGGGTTTCATAACCGACATAGACTATGGAAAAATGGGTTATGAACTGGTCGCACTCATAGGACTTACAGTCGAGGGTGGAAAGCTTCCTGAAGTCGAAAAGCATGTGGCACAAGAACCAAATGTTACTGCAGTCTATGACGTCACAGGAGATTATGATGCATTGATTGTCGCGAAATTCAAGGACCGGTCCGGATTAAACGGTCTAGTGAAGCGTACTCTCGCCATGAAAGCGGTTAAAAGGACGTATACGATGGTGGTTTTAAACGTCATGAAGGAGACCCACCAAATCGAGTTGTAGGCAACATTCAATACCCCCTCCCAATGCCTTTTTATATACTGAATTCCATTATATTATGGTGATATAGTACTATTAAGCCATATCGCTATATCACTATTTTGGTGTTTTCGTAAGTAGAATGGGGGTCAGTATGGGTGAGCAGAGGTGTCTTAGACTAGACTCTATTAGAGGGCACGCTCTACCCTTGCACACAGACCTTACTGTGCAGCGGGGTGGGTTTAGTGGACTCTAGATACCGCGCTCTACTATGTTTAGCCTTAGCGCTAAACCTT